>NZ_CP178619.1:303907-607815 GCF_047305935.1 Bdellovibrio sp. HCB288 | reverse complement strand
GCCACTTTTGACGAAGTTCAGGCAACAGGTGCAGATGACTGGAATATTCCTAAGTTGAAGGAACAGTTGACTGCGGCTTTGGCAAAAAGCAAAGCAGAGCATGAAGCAAAACTGCAAAACAAAATCAGAAATGCTGTTGATCAAACAAAAGGTCAAAGCAACAATCCTGAGGATGATAATGCATGGAGCAAAGTGACCATCCAGGCCGATAAGGGTATGGATTTCCTGACTGTGAAAAAGGTAATGTTCACAGTGACGGAAGCTGGTGCCGGCGAAATCAATTTCGCGGTGATCAAAAACTCTAACCAGTCGACTTCTACCCAATAGTTTGGGTAGAATCGCTACATGGCCAAGTTCAAGAACCTCATTTTTACAGCACTTTTAGTTTTGTTATTCGTTGAGGTTCTTATTGTCTTTCCTCAAAAGCTTGAACACGAAGACGATGCTCAGGTTCAAGCACGCGTAGAACTCCAGGAAAAAAGAAAAAAAGAGCTCGAAGAACTGGGTAAAGATGCCCAGCAAAAGCCAGCAGGTGGCACCATGGCGGATCAGCGCATGGGTGGTGTGCATTTGGTGGAAAGCCAAAAAGGTCAAAGAGACTGGGAGCTGTTTTCTGAATCAGCCGAAGGCAGTCAGGGCAGCGGCAACTGGAAGCTTAAAAAAGTCCGCGTCTTTTTTTATAATCAGGAAAAAGTTGAATTCACCGCAACTGGTGATGAGGGCACGATTGATGCGGCCTCAAAAGATCTGAAGATCGAGGGCAATGTTATCACCCGGTCAGAGAATGGCTATGTTTTCAAAACTCCCGGGATCTCGTACTCTTCAGTTAAAAGACTCATCGAGAGCCCCGAGACAGTTTATATGGAAGGACCTGCGGACAGTACCGGCGGCGGCATGATCGTTCGTGGTCGCAGCATGCAGGTTTTCGTGGATCAGTCCAAGATGGTCATTCGGGAAAAGGTCACGGCCACAAAATCCATGAGTCAGGGCAAGCGCTTTGAGATTGATGCCGATGGCGCAGAGTTTAGTGGGAAAAACAATACGGCGCGGTTTTTAGGCGCGGTTCGAATGAACTACGATGGAATGAGATTGGAAGGCCCTGAGGCCAGCTTCCTGTATGATCGCGGCGCAAATATTTTGAGTACCATCAGCATCATGGGTGGCGTGAAAGTCAGTGATGCGGATAAGTTTGCGACAGCAGATGTCGTAAACCTGGACCTTTTGGCAAATAAATATGTCTTCAAGGGGAAACCCAAGGTCATTCAGAACAACGATGAGCTGAGTGGCGAGGAAATCATCTTTCTCGATGGCGGGAAAAAGGTTAAAGTTGAAAGAGTACGCGCCAAGATGGAGAGCATGGACAAATGAGTATTCTGACCATCAAAGAAATTTCAAAGAGCTTTAAAAAACGCAAAGTCGTTAACGGAGCCTCGTTTTCCGTTGAATCCGGGCAGGTCGTTGGACTTTTGGGTCCCAATGGAGCCGGTAAGACGACATCGTTTTACATGGTCGTGGGGATCATTCAGCCCGATAACGGTGTGATTCATCTGGATGACGAAGATATCACCAAAGAGCCCATGTATAAACGGGCTCGGGTGGGACTTAGCTACCTGGCGCAAGAACCCAGTATTTTTCGTAAACTGACTGTGGCCGAGAACATCACTGTGGCTCTTGAAGCGCACGGTTTTAGCGGTGCCCAGCGTGCGGAACGCTTGGAACTGTTGATCTCTGAGCTGCGCATTGGACATATCCGTGACAGCTATGGTTATGCTTTGTCAGGTGGTGAGCGTCGCCGTGTGGAGATTGCTCGCGCTTTGGCTGGGGAGCCCAAGTTCCTTCTGCTGGATGAGCCCTTTGCGGGTATCGATCCAATTGCGGTCGGTGACATCCAGAATATCATCCGCGAACTTAAGGCCAAAGGTATAGGAGTTCTCATAACGGATCATAACGTTCGTGAGACTTTAGGTATTTGCGACTATGCTTATATACTAAAGGACGGAGCAATTCAGGTCAGCGGAAGTGCTGACGAAATCACTCAATCTGAATTGGCCCGCAAATTCTATCTTGGTGAGAATTTTAGACTGTAACGCTTTGGCGCGTTTTTCAGAAAGGTAAACAATGGCTCTTCGACAGACCATGAACCTGAGTCAATCTCTGGTCATTACACCGCAGCTTCAACAGGCCATCAAACTGTTGCAGATGTCGCGTATGGAACTGGAGTCAGCGGTACGTTCTGAACTAGAGGAAAATCCGATTCTTGAAGAGGCGGAGCAACTGAAAGAGGAAGATCTCCAGCGTACAAAGGAAGCCGCTGACGAAGTCGGCGACGGTGCTGGAGAGACGGCAAACGAACAGATTTCCCAGGATCCACAAAAACAAGATGAGTTTGAGTGGGAATCCTATATTGAGCAAAATCAAAAACCTCCTCAGTCCGGCATGGCTGGCTCTGAAGAGATCATGAACTATGAAAACGTCATCACTGCTTCTCAAACCTTGCACGATCACCTTTACTGGCAAGTGAAAATGAATGGCTTCTCTGAGGAAGAGGAGCGCGCAGCTGACGCGATTATCGGTGCGATTGATGATGACGGTTACTTCAAAGTTTCTATCGACCAACTTGCCGAAGAAGAGAAGTTGGACAAGGGATTGTTGGAAGACACCCTGACCCTGATACATGAGTTTGATCCTCCTGGTGTTGGTGCTCGTGATCTTAAGGAATGTCTTTTGATCCAGGCCAAGCATCTTGAAGAAGACACTCACGATCTGGTGAATTTGATCACGAATCATCTAAAAGATCTGGAAAAGAAGAATTACGAAGCCATTGCGAAAGCATTGGGGCGTGATATCGAAGACGTGGTTGATATGTGTAAGATCATCTACGCCATGGATCCAAAACCGGGTCGTGCCTTTGTTTCCAGCGACACTCACTATGTGACACCGGATGTTTACGTTTACAAAGTGGGTGACGACTACGTGGTGTCTTTGAATGAAGACGGTTTGCCGCGTTTAAAAATTTCGAACTTTTATAAAAACATGCTGAAAAGTGGCAAAACCACGGGCGACAAAACTCAGGATTATATCCAGGAGAAATTGCGTTCAGCTGTTTGGTTGATTAAATCCATTCATCAAAGACAAAGAACGATTTATAAAGTTGCCGAGTCGATCGTAAAACATCAGCGCGACTTCTTTGAAAAAGGTTCTGAGCATTTGAAACCGATGGTTTTGCGCGATATCGCGAATGACATTGGAATGCATGAATCCACGGTCAGCCGTGTGACAACAGCGAAGTATGTGCATACTCCACAAGGTATCTATGAATTGAAATACTTCTTCAATTCAGGGATTTCATCTGGTGACGGTAGCGATTCGTTGGCTAGTGAATCAGTAAAGGTGAAAATCAAGGACTTGGTTGCCAAGGAAGATCCGAAGAATCCACTGTCTGACCAAAAAATCGTGGATTTGTTGAAAGTCGACGGCATTCAAATCGCCCGTCGTACTGTTGCCAAGTACCGTGATGTTTTGAAAATCCTTCCGTCTTCGCAAAGAAAGAAGTATTTCTAATACTGCACGCATAATTCAGATTTCTGAAATCCCCGCGCGGCTCGTGCGGGGATTTTTATTTGAGGAGTTGTCATGGACCTGAAGAAGCTTATTACGGATGTCCCGAACTTTCCGCAAGAGGGGATTCTATTCCGGGACATGTCGCCGCTGTTGAGAAACCCCGAGGCTATGCACTACGTTTCACACAACCTCGTAAACGGAGTTGATTTATCGCAAGTGCAATATTTTGCGGGAATTGAATCCAGAGGGTTCATTTTGGCCGCCCATCTGGCGGCAACTCATGGGAAGGGTTTCATGCCCATTCGTAAAGCGGGCAAATTACCCCCGCCCACGCGCCGACTTTCCTATGCTTTGGAGTACGGAACGGCCGAGATCGAGCTTCCAGTAGGGGGCGGAAAGATCATGATCGTGGATGATGTTTTGGCGACGGGCGGAACTTTGCAGGCAGCCATTGATTTAAGCACGATGGCTGGGTATACAGTGCAGGCAGTGGCGGTTCTGGTGAATCTGACATTCCTGAACCAAATGAAGTTTAACGGCAAAGAGGTTTTTTCCCTTGTACAATATTAATGACGTCGCACTTTTGATGGCACTTCCTCATGAATCCCAGAATGTTTTCGAAAATGAGAATATTCAGGTTCACTATACGGGTATCGGCAAAGTAAATGCCGCTTTGACCGCGATGGATGTCATTCATAAAACAAAATGCAAAGTCATTATTAACCTGGGCACTGCTGGCAGTGCTAAATTCAAAACTCACGAGCTGATTGAGGTTTCCTCTTTTGTTCAAAGAGACATGGATATCACTCCGTTGGGTTTCAAAGTCGGCGAAACTCCCTTCGATCCCATTCCGGGGCAAATTGATCTGATCCCGTATTTTGCGGAACTACCCCATGGAATCTGCAGTACCGGGGACAATTTCGAAACGGGCACGCCTAAGATTCCTTGTGACCTTGTTGATATGGAAGGCTATGCAATTGCCAAGGTCTGCCGCAAGATGGGCGTGCAGCTGATTTCGTTAAAATACATTACCGATGGGGCAGACCATAACGCCCATAATGACTGGGCCGCGAACCTTTTGCCGGGCGCTAAGAAATTGCTCTATTTTTATCAGCGTATGGTCTCAGTTCCACCCAAATAACCCGACAAAATTTATTTTCTCAAAGTGAGATTTTAAATTAACCGCAAATTTATTCCTCCGGTTCTCATTATAGAGCTCATCTTTGGTCCAGCAGGGCCGATAAGAAGTTCAGGAACACACTAGAAGGCCTTGAAAGGGGCTGGAGGAGATAAAATGAAATTGAACACAACCTTTAAGCATCTTGATCACTCCGATTCACTTGTAACTTATACGGAACAGCGTATGGAGGAGATTGGTCAGTTTCTGCTTAGGGAGGGTTACGGGTCCGTTTACTTCAGCAAAACCAAGAATGAATTTTGTGTGGAGATTTCCGTAAACACCCGTGAGAAGTATTTTAAGGCCTCTTCGTTTGGTGTGGATGCCTATGCTGCTGTAGATGCCTGTGTGGACAAGCTTGAAAAGCAATTTTTGAAGACAGCCAAAATGTACAAGGATCACAAGAAGCCAGAGCTTTCCAAAGAAGGTCGTCTGAATCAGATGCTTCGCGTCCGCAAAGCAGCTTAATGCAAAGTTGAAAAACAAATTCAATTAACAAAAGGTGGTCGGTGACCACCTTTTGTTGTTTAATGTGCTGATGAAAAGCACCGAATCTGGCATTTTTTTTGGTAATTGGCTGTTTTCCTCTGTTGTGGAAGATGATGCGCTTACCAGGTCCTATAAGTATCGCCTGTTGGTAGCTATCACTCTGTTAACGGGTTTGTTCATGTGGATGTATAGCATCCTCTCTGTAGTTCTGGTTGTGGATAAGCGACTGGCATCCATTGGATTTACCTGCGCCATAGTTCATGCGTTCTGTCCGATGTGGTACAAGATCACTCGATCGATTGCTTTTGCGACTTACGTGATGGTGGCTGCAGGAATGACCTTCCAGACTGCGTTTGCTTATTTTACCGGTGGATTTTTCGCTCCCACTTTATTCTGGATTGCGGTTTTGCCGATGATCGTGGCTATTCTGACGAATAAGACCCACGCATTGACCTGGATATTTATCTGCGTTGCGGGTTATGCGCTCATGTTCCTTGCGCAGACCCGAGGCCTGGTGCCGCCAAACCAATTGTCAGAAGATGGCAAAGTCGTGGTTCAGTTTATGGTTGGCTTGGGGTTGATCGCTCTTGTTGGTGGATTCTCCTTGTTCTTCGTTGAGCTGGGATATTTTTATCACAATAAAATTTCGGCAAAGAACATGCAGATTCGCCAGCTGTTTCGTGCCATCACTCATGACATCCTGAATCCTTTGGCAGTGGTGGAGATGACTCAATCCAGAATTCAGAATCGCGTGCCGGAGTTGGAAGCAGAGCTCAGCCATTCCAAGAAAATTATAGGCAATATTCGCAGCACTGTGGAGAACGCCCGTCACTTTGATGCCGCTGATTCGGGCCGGGTGGTGCTGAATATTCTGCCAGTATCCATGAATGGTTTGCTGGAGTCGGTGTCAGCGTTATTTGCCGAGCGCTTTCGCGAAAAAAACCTGACCTTGGAAATCAGCGAGGACGTGAAGTCTGCCTTTGTTTTAGGTGATGAGATCAGTTTACGAACTCAGGTTGTCTGCAACGCCATCTCCAATGCGATCAAATTTAGCAATCCAGGCAGCAAAATTGAAGTGACCGGGGTTTCTCACGGCACTGAGTATGAAGTGGTTATTAGGGACTACGGGGTGGGAATCCAGCCGGACCGCATTTCTCAATGGGAGCTTGCGGGGGCGCTGTCTTCCTCGCCAGGCACTTGGGGTGAAAAAGGGACTGGTTTTGGACTTTTACTCATGAAGCACTACTTGGATAAAGCTCATGGTCGTCTGCAAATACACAGCATATGTGATGGTTTAGACTCTGCCAGTCGTGGAACTCGGGTCAGTCTTTTCCTTAAGAAGGCCCCGGCAATTGGTTGACCCCCAAATTCGACTTTGATAGGTTGCGAGGCTGACTTAAAGTAGAGTCAATCAATCCTTGCTGCACTCTGCCCCGGTTAGTGTGCAGCAGCTTCGTCCATAAGGAAAAATAGAAGTGAAAAACTATCTTTTTACGAGTGAATCTGTTTCTGAAGGCCATCCGGATAAAATGGCCGATCAAATCTCTGATGGCATCCTGGATGCTATTCTGGCTCAAGACCCAAAAGGTCGTGTTGCCTGTGAGACTTTGCTAACAACAGGTTTGATCGTTGTCGCTGGTGAAATCACAACTTCTGCAAAAGTGAACTTTTCAGAAGTGGCTCGTGATGTTGTTAAACGTATTGGTTACGACCATTCTGACAAGGGTTTTGACTACAAAACCTGTGCAGTGACGGTTGCAGTTGGCCAACAGTCTCCAGACATCGCTGTCGGTGTTAAGGAAACTCTGTCTGATGATCAAGGAGCTGGCGATCAGGGTTTGATGTTCGGTTACGCAGTTAACGAAACTCCAGAGTTGATGCCTCTATCCATCGCTATGTCTCACCGACTGGTTAAGGATTTGGCGACTCTTCGTAAAGCCAACAAAGTAGACTGGTTGCGCCCGGATGCTAAATCCCAAGTAACCGTTCAATACGAAAACGGTATCGCAAAACGCATCGATGCAGTGGTTATTTCCACTCAGCACGCTGACAGCGTTTCCAACGCGACAATCAAAGAATTCATCACTGAAGAGTTGATCAAAAAATCAATCCCAGCTCAGTGGATCGACGCAAAAACCAAATTCTTCATCAATCCAACAGGCCGTTTTGTAACGGGTGGTCCAATGGGTGATGCTGGTTTGACGGGTCGTAAAATCATCGTGGACACTTACGGTGGTCATGGTGCACACGGTGGCGGTGCTTTCTCAGGTAAAGACCCTTCTAAAGTGGATCGTTCTGCAGCTTACGCAGCTCGTCATATCGCTAAGAACATCGTGGGTGCAGGTTTGGCGGATCGCTGCTTGCTTCAAGTTGCTTACGCGATTGGTGTTGCTGAGCCGGTTTCAATCACAGTAAACGATTTCGGTACAAGCAAAGTGGGTTCCGAAGTGCTTGAAAAAGCAGTTCGTCAGGTCTTTGACTTGCGCCCAGCTCGCATTACGAAGGATTTGGACCTTTTGAGACCGATTTACTCCCAAACTGCTGCGTACGGCCACTTCGGTCGCACGGAAGAAGGTTTCTCTTGGGAGAAGCTAAATAAGGTTGATCAGCTAAAGGAAGCTGTAAAAGGCTTGGTTTAGAGCCTGTTAGATTTTGAAATTTATTAATCATTGCGCCGAGTTGTCTCTAGCAACTCGGCGCTTCTTTTATCATAATGGCGCCAATGGATCCTAAGTTTATACGTAACTTCGCAATTATCGCTCATATCGACCACGGCAAATCAACTTTGGCGGATGGTCTTCTTTCAGCAACAGGTTCTCTTTCCGATCGTGAAAAGAAAGAACAGTTTCTGGACAACATGGAACTTGAGCGTGAGCGTGGGATCACAATCAAAGCTCAAACTGTGTGCCTGGATTTCAAATCGAAAGACGGCAACATGTATCAGATCAATTTGATCGATACACCGGGACACGTGGACTTCTCTTACGAAGTTTCTCGTTCACTGGCTGCTTGTGAGGGCGCGATCTTAGTTGTCGATGCCGCACAAGGGGTGGAAGCTCAAACTCTCGCAAACGTTTATCTTGCGATGGAAAATAATCTTGAGATCATTCCAGTCTTGAACAAAATCGATTTGCCATCTGCAGACCCAGAGGGCGTAGCAAGACAAATCGAAGACACAGTTGGTTTGGATACAACGGGAATCATTCACGCGTCGGCCAAGGAGAAAATCGGTATCACTGATATTCTTGAAGCGATCGTTGAAAAAGTTCCGCCACCAAAGGCAGACAAAACATTAACTCCTCGCGGGTTGATTTTTGACTCTTGGTTCGATGCTTATCAAGGCGTTGTTGTCTTGGTTCGTATGATGGACGGTACGATCAAAAAAGGCGACAGAATCAAATTCATGGCGACAGACCGTGATTACGAAGTTTTGCGCATGGGTAAATACAAACCATTCCCAGCTCCTCAAGACACTCTTGAGGCGGGCGAAGTGGGCTTTATCATCTGCGGTATCAAAGATATCCGTGACGTTAAAGTGGGTGATACTGTTACCAGTGCAAAACATCCGGCAGCGGAGCCTTTGGCAGGTTTCCAAAGAATCAAGCCGATGGTATTCGCAGGTATTTTCCCAGTCGTAGCTTCGGAATACGAAAGCTTGAAAGACGCTTTGGATAAACTTTGCTTGAACGACTCTTCGTTGTCATTCGAAGTGGAAAAATCCGCGGCTCTTGGTTTCGGTTACCGTTGCGGCTTCTTGGGGCTTCTGCATATGGAGATCGTTCAAGAACGTTTGGAGCGTGAGTTCAATCTTGATTTGATCACGACAGCTCCAACGGTTGTCTACCAAATCACGCAAACGGACGGCACAGTGCTGATGTTGGAAAATCCATCAGGCATGCCGGATGAATCAAAAATTGCAAAATTTGAAGAGCCTTACGTTAAGGTGACTTTGCATACTCCCACTGAATACATCGGCGGCATTTTAAAGCTATGTGAAGACAAACGCGGTGCTCAGCTTAAGATGGAATACGTGAACGAGAAAAAAGTTATCATCGAGTACAAACTTCCGATGAATGAAATGGTTATGGATTTCTATGACCGTTTGAAATCGATCTCCAAAGGTTACGCGTCTTTGGAGTATGAATTCATCGGTTTCGAAGAAGCTGACCTGGTGAAATTGGATATCTTGATCAACTCTGAACCGATCGATGCATTGTCATTGATCGTTCACAGATCAAAAGCGGTCACTCGTGGTCGTAAATTGACAGAGAAGATGAAAGAACTCATCCCTCGTCAACAGTTCCAAATCAATATTCAAGCTGCAATTGGTTCAAAAATTATCGCTCGTGAAACTCAAGGAGCTATTCGTAAAGACGTTACTGCCAAATGTTATGGTGGTGACATCTCCCGTAAACGTAAGCTTTTGGAGAAACAAAAAGAAGGTAAGAAGCGTATGAAGTCCGTCGGCTCCGTCGATGTTCCTCAGGAAGCATTCTTGGCAATCTTGAAAGTAGAGGACTAGGTTATGTCTAAGGATCAGGCAAACAAACCAAAACCATGGGACTGGAGAACGAAACACTTTTGGACAGAAGGTTGGGGTTCACTCTTCCTTGCAGTTTTCATCGCGTTGTTCATTCGTTGGGGCTTTGTTGAAGCGTATGTCATCCCATCAGGATCCATGCTTCCAAGCTTGTTGATTCACGACCATATTTTTGTGAACAAGTTCACTTACGGTTTGCGCGTGCCTTTCAGCGAAAACTGGCTGGTAAAATTTAGTGAACCAAAACGTGGTGAAGTGATCGTTTTCAAATTCCCTCGCGACATGAGCACATTCTTTATCAAACGTATCGTGGGTGAGCCGGGCGATAAGATCTATTATGAAAACGGGACTCTTTATATCAACGACAAACCAGTTGAAAAGAAAGTTCCGTCCTCGCAAGTGGATTTTGATTGGTTGCGCGACGCTGACTTCACTCGTGACGGCAACGTCAATGATGCGAAATCCAACTATGTGGAATTCACAGAGGCACTTCCTCCTGGTAAAGTGGGCGGAGAGGGCAAAGATCATTCAATCTTGCTTCGTAAGGGCGACTTCTATGACACTTTCGGTCCGGTTGTAGTTCCTGAAGATCACTTGTTCGTGATGGGTGATAATCGCATGAACTCCATGGACAGCCGTGTGTGGAGTTTCCTGCCTAAGCAAAACATCCTGGGACGCGCGATGTTTGTGTGGTTGTCTTGCGAAGAAACTATTCCTGCGCTACCAATGCTGTGCAATCCGTTGACGCTACGTTGGAAGCGATTCTTCCATCCTGTTAACTAGTCAATGAGTTCAGAAACACCAGTTGAAAAAAATCTGAAAGGAACGTGGAATCAGGCGATTCTAACGTTCCTTTTTCCTATCCTGCTGGTGTTGGGTGTTCGTTGGTCTATCGTAGAGCCATTCGTTATTCCATCGGGAAGTATGATCCCGAATCTTTTAATTCACGATCACATTTTGGTTAAGAAATTCTCCTATGGGTTGCATTTGCCATTCAGTGATAAATGGTTGCTGCAGTGGAGTTCTCCAAAGCGCGGAGACATCGTGGTGTTCAAGTATCCGGAAAATCCGGATGTCTACTACATCAAACGACTGGTCGGGCTTCCTGGGGATGATATCGTAGTCAAGGCCGGTCAAATCACTTTGAACGGTGAAACTTTGCGTTTGGACTCCCAGCAAAGTGATCTGTTTGAATCCGGATTTACCTACTTCAAAGAATACTTCAATGACGACTCTCATTTGATTCGATTTATGGATTATAAATTCGAAGACGATCCGCCGGCGCAAACCTTCAAGGTTCCGGAGGGGCAGTATTTTTTCATGGGCGACAATCGCGATCAATCCAGTGATTCCCGGGTGTGGGGCTTCGTAAAGTCGGATTATATTGTGGGTCGTGCCTGGGTCATTTGGTTATCTTGTGACAGCACCTTGCCATCCATGCGTTTCATGTGCGATCCCGCGCAAATGAGATGGTCCCGATTGTTTAAAACAATTCAATAAAAACAAACACTTAAGACGCGATCAAAGTTTATACAAACGGGTTTATTTTACACAATAATGCTCAGCGTTATTGGGGAAGCTCCAGTCTGTGGTAGTACTCCCAAATCAAATCCAAGGAGTAAAACCATGAAGATGCTTTCTTTTGCTATGACGCTATTGATGTCAGTAAGCGCGTTTGCTTACAGCGCGAACTATACGAATCTTGAAGATCGTACAAACTATGTTGAGGCAGTCAGTGCTTCCAACCAAGACGGTGTGATTTCATTGCGCGTAGTTGTTGAAACAGACGGCAAGGTTTTGCCAACTGTTCTTGTTTCTGAACAAGCGAATGGTTTCAAATGTAAAGTGACTGACGTATTGTTGTTGGATAGCTCATATAATTCTGCCAAAAGAACATTCACTCAATCTGTTGAAGCTAAAATCATCTGGACTCCAGGTCGTGAAAACAGCGGTTGCTTGGTGGAGTTCTTCCACAAGTCTTTGTATGGCACCAAGGCTGTGATTTTCATGGAAAACAGAGATGTAAATCCATCTCCGATTTATGAGGACGAATACTAGTTTTTTCGTATCTTCAAAAAAGCTATCCGCGATTATAAAAGTTGGTTAAGATTCTTCCATGACTCGTTGGCGGGAATACATAACAACTTTGGTAATCGCGGTTTTTTTTGCGCTCTTTGTGCGCAGCTATCTGGTTACCGCTTACAAAGTTCCCACCGGCTCCATGCAGCCTACTCTTAAGCCAGGCGATTTTATTTTCTCCTCGCGAGTGGCTTACGGTATTCAAATTCCATTCTCTGATAAAAAATGGCATCTGACTTTTCCAGAACGCGGCGACGTCGTGGTCTTCAACTATTCCAATCAACACGAGATTTCGAACGTAAAGCGTGTTGTGGGGTTGCCAGGGGATAAGATTCAAATGGTGGATGGTCGATTGATTCTGAATGATCAGCCCCTTGAGTATGTGATGGTGAGTGGCAGTGATGCCGACAATCCAAATCATGACCTGTTCGAGATCTTCGAGGAGAAGACTCAGGATTCCTCATGGAGAGTGATTTTTCAAAAGCAGTCCCAGGGTAAAGATTTCGGCCCCATCATAGTGCCGCCTGGTGAAGTCTTTATTCTAGGTGACAACCGCGATGCAAGTGACGACTCGCGCTATTGGGGTACAGTTCCATCTTCGCAGATTATGGGAAAAGTGGTGTTGATCTGGCTTTCCCTTGATTGGCAGGAGAAATGGGGCGGCGATCGTTATCCTTCGGTGCGTTGGAACAGAGTTTTTTCCTCCGTTGATTGACAGGAAACCTTCAGCCTTCTAGGCTGTTCTTCTAGATGTCATCTAGAACTCAGCACTCCATTCTTGATTTAGTTAATCTTGAAAAAGAAAAAATCGACCGTCTTTTTTCAACTGCAGACCAGTTGGCGGCGAATCCAATTTTAACATCCAAGGGCTTCGGCAAAACCGGGGCCCTTTTATTTTTTGAAGCCAGCACGCGCACGCGTATGAGTTTTGAAACGGCTTGTGCGCATTTGGGTGTGTATCCGATGTTACTTGATGGAAAGTCCGGCAGCAGTCTTGAAAAGGGTGAGACTCTTGAAGACACCGTTATAAATGTCGCTGCGATGAAGCCGGCGTTCCTGGTGATTCGCTCCGGTGATGACCTGGATTTCAATGCCATTGCTGCGCAAGTTTCAATGCCCCTTATAAATGCGGGATGGGGTAAAAAAGGGCATCCCACGCAGGGGCTGCTGGATGCATACACGATCAGGAAGCATTTGGGTTCTATTGAGAATCAAAAAGTTCTGATTGTCGGGGATGCTCGTCACTCTCGGGTGGCGGCTTCGCACATCGAGCTTGCTGCCAAATTGAATTATGAAGTCGCCTTCTGCGGACCGCAGGAGTTTTTGCCGGTTCACGCGAAGGTAAAAGTGTTTGAGACATTGTCTGAGGGCCTGAAGTGGTGCTCGGTGGCCATGGCTTTGCGAGTGCAGTTGGAGCGTCATCAAGGGCAGCACTCACTTGGGAATTATCGCAATGATTTTGGATTTACCGTTGAAAATTTAAAGAGTCTTTCAAAGGATGCGCTGATCATGCATCCGGGGCCCATCAATCAGGGAACCGAGATGGATGCAGAGGTTTTGAAGAAGGACTCCCGTTGTCGTGTTTTGGATCAGGTCACCAATGGTGTATTAATTCGTCAGGCGATTTTGCTCGATGTTTTGGGGGGATTATGAAGGGTTGGCTTGTGTTAGAGACGGGCGAAGCATATCAGGGCGCTTGGCACGGTGGTGAAAATCGTGCAGGCGAAGTAGTATTTAATACGTCCCACTCAGGCTATGAGGAAATTGCCACGGATCCCTCTTACTTCTCTCAAATTGTGGTGATGACAGCCCCGATGCAGGGGAACTACGGAATTGAAGACGCTGCGTGGGAGTCCCGTCAACTTTGGATCGAAGGATTTATTTGTCTGGAAGTTCAGGATACAGAGCGGGACCAAGCCTGGAAGAAGCGTTTGATCGACAACAAGATTCCGATGCTAACAGAATTGGACACTAGACACCTGGTTCTTCGACTTCGTAAAGGTGGGACACCTTGGGGGGCGTTGGTTCATGCGGCCGATGAATCCCAGGCCAAGGCAATTGCCCAAGATTTGATTGGTAAAAAGAAAACTTTGGATAAGGATTGGGTCTATCTGGCGTCACGACCGGCTCCTGAAGTTCGTCGTGGTGACAACATGGTGGGCCCGCGGGTGGCTGTTTTGGATTTTGGCAGCAAAGAGAATATTCTGCGCGAGCTGCAAAACCGCTGTTCTGAAATCAAGATATTCAACAGCCGTAGTACTGTGCAGGAAATCATGGAGTACAATCCAGATGGAATCATGCTGACAAATGGCCCCGGGGATCCTGCAGATGTTAAAGTGGCAATCGGCACGGTTAAGGAGCTTTTGGGAGTAAAACCCATCTTTGGGATTTGCATGGGTCATCAGATTTTGGGGCTCGCTCTGGGAGGCAAGACCTATAAATTGAAATTCGGGCATCGTGGCAGCAACCATCCGATTCAGGATCAGATTTTAAATCAAATTTATATGACCAGCCAAAATCATGGGTACGCCGTGGACCCAGCGACCTTGCCTGAGGACGTCAAAGTGACGCATACCAATCTAAATGATGGCACTGTGGCAGGTTTTTATAGTGAAAAAAGAAAGTGTTTAGGAATACAATATCATCCTGAAAGTTGCCCAGGCCCGCACGAGGCGAGTGGCCTGTTTAGTTATTTTGTAGAGCGGATGATATGAACGAATACGAAAAGTTAATTGAGAAGATTCTTAATCATTTTGTGAGCGATGCCTTCAGGGATGAGTTGGCTATGGCCAAAAAGGAATTCTTTGAAAATGCGGGAACACTGGATGAAAATTCAGAACACTATGAATCCCGCATGGCACAGTTTTATGACTGGTATTTCTTTACACGGGAATTGAAGGGTTTCGGTCAGACTCCTTTGGACGCCTGCCACCTGGTTCGCGAGTTGCGATTTACTGAAGATGAAAAAGATCTTATCGAAGTCCTTAAAAAGCATCGTCATTCCATCTTTGAATTTATCAAAATCAAAAATGGCGACGTGTATATCAAGGACCTGATGGCGAACAAGAAGTTGGTGGTTAAAGAATCATCTTACGTATTTGGTTTTGATCCGGATGAGTTGTTTGAAGTGCGTTTGATCCCACAAGGGGAGTCTTTTATTTTCACGCGCGGCTTCTGCTTTCATCCTGAAAGTGCCAAAAAGTTCATCTTGAGCGAGGTTAAACGTCATCGCAAGGATCCGGATTTGGATCCTGATCTTATGATGCTTCGTCTGATCAAGATGAGATATAAATTTGAGCAGTACAAGCATGTAAGGCCAGAGATGATTTACTCCAACGAGGGTAAGCTCGGTATTTAGTTTTATTTTATTTATCTCCGGTATATCCGGAGTTTTTTTTGCTTAGGTTTTGATAAATTGTATTTTCGCAAGGGGGATAGAGTGCCACGCAAGTCCGACATTAAAAAGGTTTTGATTATTGGATCCGGACCGATCGTGATTGGACAAGCCTGTGAGTTCGATTACTCCGGCACTCAGGCCTGTAAGGCCCTGATGAAAGAGGGATTGGAAGTCATCCTGGTTAACTCAAATCCAGCGACCATCATGACAGATCCCGAAATTGCCACACGCGTATACGTTGAGCCTCTTAAGGTCGACTATCTGGAAAAGATCATCGCCAAGGAAATGCCTGATGCGGTTATTCCCACTCTGGGCGGTCAAACAGCACTGAATCTTGCCTTGGATCTGCATGGCAAAGGCATTCTCCAGAAGTATAAAGTTCAACTGCTGGGGGCGACACCCCAAGTGATCAAAGCCGGAGAGGATCGCGAGATCTTCCGCGGACTTCTTGATAAAATCGGCGCCAAGTATCCAAAAAGTCATCTGGTGCGTACTTTCGAACATGGTTTACAAGTAGCCGATGATTTGGGTTACCCCTTGATCCTTCGTCCCAATTACACATTGGGTGGAGGCGGCGGAGGCATTGCCTACTCGCCGGAAGAATATCAAAGCATGCTGGTGGGTGCTCTTCATGAAAGTCCAACTTCAGAAGTGTTGGTCGAAGAAAGCATTCTGGGATGGAAAGAGTATGAACTGGAAGTCATGCGTGACTACCGGGGTTCATTTGTTGTTGTTTGCAGCATCGAAAACCTGGATCCATGTGGGGTGCACACGGGCGACAGCATTACAATCGCACCTCAGCAAACTTTGAGTGATCGTCAATATCAGTCGATGCGTGATGAGGCCTGCAAGATCATCAATGAAGTGGGAATTCAAACGGGCGGTGCGAATATTCAGTTCGCCGTTCATCCGACCACCCACGAACGTGTTGTTATTGAGATGAATCCTCGCGTGAGCCGTTCATCCGCGCTTGCCAGCAAGGCCACGGGATTTCCGATCGCTAAAATCGCAGCATTGCTGTCAATCGGATACAGTCTTGAAGAACTTAAAAATGACATCACTCAGGTGACGCCGTCGTGCTACGAACCGGCGCTGGACTACGTGGTAACTAAAATTCCGCGTTTTGCTTTTGAAAAGTTTCAGGGCTCCAAGGATTCTTTAACGACTCAGATGAAAAGCGTCGGAGAGGTTATGGGAATCGGGCGCACACTGCAGGAATCCATGATGAAAGCTCTGGCGAGTCTGGAGATGAATCCTCAGGCGATTCCAGAAGTTGTGCTGGAGACAGGCAAGATCTCTTATCCAAACAGTCAGCGAATTTATCATCTCTTCCAGGCGTTCCGTGACGGTAAAACTGTCGCCGAAATCCAGGATTTGACGGGCATCATTCCTTACTATCTTGAGCAAATTGAAGGCCTGATTAAATTTGAAACTAAATTTAAAAATGAATTCAGCGAAGGCAACACTGAATTGCTGTTGTCGGCCAAGCGCAAAGGTTTTACGGATGCGCGCCTTGCAAAGATTCTGGGGCAGGATGCAAAATACATTCAGACTTTGCGTGAAAAACATCAGATGTTTCCCAAGTATTCACAGGTCGACACTTGTGCCGGGGAGTTTGAATCATCCACGCCGTATTTTTATTCCAGCTATTGGGCTTTTGAATCCGCTCAAGTGAACGCCAAGGATGCAGTTGTCGTGATCGGCAGCGGTCCGAATCGCATTGGTCAGGGTATCGAGTTTGATTACAGCTGTGTTCGCGGTGTGAAAGCATTCCGCAAAAATGGCAAAAAAGTGATCATGGTGAATTCCAATCCTGAAACGGTTTCCACTGACTACGACACTTCGGATGTCTTGTTCTTTGAGCCGCTGACTTCAGAAAGCTTGATCGAAATCATGCGTTTCATGAAACCGTATGGTTTTGTTGCTCAATTGGGTGGTCAGACGCCCATCAGTGTAGCTCCGGATTTGGTGGCTGCAGGTTATCAGTTACTTGGATCTTCCTTGCAGACTATCGATCTTGCAGAAGACCGTGGCTTGTTCACGAAAATTTGCAAAGAATTGAATTTTGAAATTCCAAACTCCGCAATGGCGGGCTCATTGACAGAAGCACTGGCCAGCGAGAACCAAGTCGGATATCCAATGATCTGTCGCCCTAGCTATGTCCTGGGTGGACGTCGCATGGAAGTGATCGAAAACCGTGAGGAATTGATTTCATACTTCCAGCGACATGGGGATTATATTTCCACTGAAAAGCCGTGCATGATGGATCAGTTCCTCGCTGGCGCACTTGAAGTCGATGTGGATTTGGTACGTGGTGTGGATTGGACCCTGATTGGCGGGGTTGTGGAGCATATCGAGGCTGCAGGCGTTCACTCCGGGGACTCCATGGGTGTATTGCCACCACATCGTTTGAAAAATGAAACTTGTGACCGTATCGAGCAACTTAGTATTCAATTGGCGAATCGCATTGGCGTTATCGGGCATTTGAATCTGCAGTTGGCAGTAAAGAATGACATTGTCTATATGCTTGAAGCGAATCCTCGCAGCTCACGTTCAGTTCCATTCGTTGCTAAAGCAACCGGCATTCCATTGATTGATCTTGGTGTCGCAGCGATGTTGGGCAAGAAAGCGAGCGAATTGAATCTGGGCAATTTGAAGTGGAGAAATACAACCACAGTTTCAGTGAAAGGTGTTGTGTTCCCATTCAAGAAGTTCCCGGAATCAGATTCCATCCTGGGGCCTGAAATGAAATCAACCGGGGAAAGTATGGGGCGCGGGAAGGATTATTCCGAAGCGCTATGCAAAGCATTCTTATCAAGTAACATAAGACTTCCGAAAACGGGCCAGGTTTTCTTTTCTCTGCGGGACAAAGACAAAGAAGCCATGTTGCCTCTGGTTCGTGAAC
The DNA here is from genome assembly GCF_047305935.1 of Bdellovibrio sp. HCB288. GTDB lineage: Bacteria > Bdellovibrionota > Bdellovibrionia > Bdellovibrionales > Bdellovibrionaceae > Bdellovibrio. Next base: position 589,667 of record NZ_CP178619.1, on the reverse strand, counting down.
TGCAAAGAATGGGATACGGAGTTTCCGCGACGACAGGAACGGCGGCTTTCTTTAATGATAAAGGTGTGAACTGTCTTTCATTAAGAAAGGTCGATGAGGGGCGTCCTCACTGCGTTGACAAAATTCGCTCAGGCGAAGTGGCCTTCGTGATCAACACCACCTCGGGTCGTCGTGCGATCGAGGCCAGCTTCGACATTCGTCGAGCTTGTACGGACTACAATATTCCGTGCCTGACAGAGAGTGATGCCGCTGAAGCCTTTGTTCTTGCTTTGAAAAACACCAGAAATGAGTCATCATCAGTCGAAGCGTTACCATCGATGGAGGCCTTTTGATTTCATTTTCACGAATGTTTGGCAAAGCAGTGTTCTGCGTCCTTGCGACCATGGCGGTTTGTTCTGTAACTCAGGCCGCAGATAAAACTCCAGCGCAACTGACAATCGGGATGATTCCCGGTGGTGATCCTAAAAAGGAAGCCGAGCAAGGCATGGCTTTGGCTCGGGAGCTGCAGGCACGTTTGCGTATTCCAGTGACAATGTATATTTCCAAGAACTACACCGGACTTGTCGATGCGATGAAGAACAAGAAAGTTGATTTCGCGTTCTTCTCTTCGTCAACATTTGTGTTGGCGGAAAAACAGGCGCAGGCCAAAGTTTTGCTGAAAAAGGTTTGGCAGGAGCCGTACTACTATTCGGCAATAGTAGTTCCGGCTAAATCCAAAATAAAAAATGTGAAGGATCTGAAGGGCAAAAGAATTGCTTTTGTCGACGAGCAATCCTCCTCGGGATATCTGTATCCAAAGGTGGAAATTCATAGGCAAGGCCTGGAAGAAAAGGACTTGAAGGTCCAGTTTACTGGTAATCACCAGGCGTCCATCAAAGCACTTGAGTCCAATGAGGTCGACGCGGCAGCAGTGTTCAGCGATGACGAGCAGGGGAAGCAGGGGGCTTGGGTTAAATTTGCTGACACCAAGAATAAGTTCAGAGTCATTTGGATGAGTCAGCCTATTCCCAATGATCCTTTCTGCGTGCGGCAGGATTTTTATGACGAATATCCCAAGGTCACCCATGATATGATGTTTGCCTTGATTGAAATCCTGGAACAAACGGCGGATAAAAACACTTATTCTGAAATTTTGGGTTCTCGTGACTTGATGCCAGCCACCTCTAAACAGTATGATCCTGTGAGGGAGATGGTAAAAGCTTTGAATATTGAGCTGAAACCTTAATGCATCAATGTCAGTACTTCTTGTTGAAAATTTAAATAAGACTTTCAAGGGCGGGCTTTTCGAAAAAGATCGCCACGTATTGCAAAATGTTTCCTTTCAACTTCCAGAAGGTCAGACGACCGGTTTTGTCGGAAGTAACGGAGCAGGAAAAACCACCACCATTAAATGCATCTTCGACTTTATTCGTCCCGACAGCGGACGAATTGACTTCTTTGGTGCCCCTTTAAGCAGTGAATCCAAAACTCGTATCGGGTATTTGCCCGAGCGCCCTTATTTGTATGAGTTTTTGACGGGGATGGAATTCTTGCGACTTCATTGGAATCTTTGTTATGGTCTGACTCAAAAAGACTTTATCGAAAGAGCCCACGAAGCCCTAAAAAAAGTGGACTTGTTTGATGCCCGTGACCGCAGATTGCGTACCTACTCCAAAGGGATGCTGCAAAGAGCGGGGATCGCACAGGCTATTCTGACCCGTCCGGATCTTTTGATTTTGGATGAGCCCATGTCGGGCTTGGATCCCGATGGCCGTGCTTTAGTGAAGGATATTCTGCGCGAAGAGCAAAAGCGCGGGGTCACCCTTTTCTTCAGCAGTCATTTACTTCAGGACATGGAGGAATTGTGTTCCCGTCTTGTGGTGGTGAATAAAGGCAAAATTATCTATGAAGGGGCTCTTCCTCAGTTTATGGCGGAGTTTCAAAGCTTGGAAAAAGCCTTCCAGGTGCTTAAGAATCGTGAGGCTGGCAATGTCTAAGGTATGGACTCTGGCAAAGACGACTTTGCGTGAAATGTTGCGTGAAAAGATCTTCTTCGTGGTTATTGTCATTGCTGTTTTGATGATTGCACTGAGCTTCCTGTTGGGGGCGCTTTCATTTGCTGAACAAATTAAAATCATGGCGGATTTTGGTTTCCTGGGTGTGCAGTTGGCCCTTTTGGGGATAGCCCTTTTTTCGGGCTCGTACATCATCGCCAAAGAGGTTGAAAAGCAAACTTGCCTGCTGATTTTGTCCCGTCCAGTGACTCGCAATCAGTTTATTCTGGGCAAATTGTTCGGGGTTTTGGCACTGAATACGATTCTACTGGGGATCCTGGCTCTAATTTTATCGGTGTTGCTGGGGATTTGGAAAACGCCGGAACAATTCATAGGTTTTGCTGAAATCTGTTTAAGCTTATGGTTTGAAAGCTCGGTGATTTTGGCTTTTGTGATGTGGTTCAGCCTTGTCGTGCGTCCTGTATTGGCATTGTGCGCGGGGATTGTTCTGTTCTTATTGGGACATTGGTTGGGAGATTTGGCTTTCTTTGCTGCAAAAAGCAAGGAACCCATGTTCACTCAGATAGTTGAAGGACTTCACTGGATTGTACCTAATCTTTACCGCATGAATTGGAAGTCGGCGTACTATCTGCAAAGCGGGTTGCCGGCGAAAGATGTTATGTGGATGGTAGCCCATATGACGGGTTGGTTCGTTATCTATGTCCTTTTGACAAACTTCTGTTTCAGGAGAAAAGACATTGTCTAGTTTGGATACCTTCTATTATATCGTTTTCTTCGTTTTTGGTGCTTTGCTAGGCAGCTTTGGAAATGTCGTTATTTATCGTCTGCCTCGCGAGGAAAGTGTCGTTAAGCCACGCAGCTATTGCTACAGCTGCAAAACGCAGATCGCATGGTATGACAATATTCCGATCTTTAGCTGGTTTTTCCTTCGTGGGAAATGCCGTAAATGCGGTGCCAAGTTCTCTTTCCGCTATCCGTTGGTGGAAATCATCATGGGCGTACTATTTGCGCTTTGTTATCACTATGCAGGTATTTCCTGGTCACTGATTGAATATCTATTGTTTGTTTTCGGTTTGGTGATTTGTACATTTATTGATCTGGATCATATGATTTTGCCGGATGAGTTCACACTTTCCGGTATCGTGATTGGTTTGGTCGGGGCCGCATTGAATCCTCAACGTGAATTCCTGGATGCACTATTTGGTGTGTTGATGGGCGGGGGATTTTTGTGGGGCATGGCTTACCTATATTGGATCTTCACCAAACAGGAAGGTATGGGGGGCGGAGACATCAAACTCCTGGCTTGGATCGGTGCCATCGTTGGATGGCAGGCCATTCCGTTTGTGATTATGTCATCGGCCATCATCGGAAGTGTTGTTGGTATCGTTGCCGCCAGAAAACAAAAAGCAGGACTAAAGACTGTAATTCCGTTCGGACCTTACCTCGCCCTAGGTGCGATCTTGTATTTGTTTGGCGGCCAGACGATAGCATTGTGGTACCTGGACCTTTTTCTTCCTGGATTAAGCTAAAGTCGCTAGACCCCTGGTTTGACATTCCATTCCCAAGCAGAAATAATTTACTATGTTAGACCTGCGTCTAAAGACGTAAGTCTTTAAAAAGACATCGAAGTGGTTCAACTGGGGAAGCAGCTAAAGAATGTTTTTTAAATCGAAAAAAGTAATCGGACTCGACATCGGTACGAGTTCCATTAAATTAGCCGAAATGGACGTGAGTGGAAAGGGAGCCCAGCTGCTCTCCTTTGGTATCGTTCCCACTCCTCCAAGTTCTGTTTCTGGCGGCGAAATAGTTGATATCGCATCAGTTGGTATAGCTATTCAGAATCTGATCAACGAAGTTAAATCCAAGCGAAAAAACATTGCCACTGCCATGTGGGGAACTGCGGTTATCGTCAAGAAAATCACAATTCCAAAAATGGACAAGAAGTTGGTCAAGGATCAAATTCGCTTCGAGGCCGAGCAATACATTCCGTTTGATATCAATAATATCAGCTTGGCCCATCACATTCTTCCGACCAGCGTTTCTCCGGATACAATGGATATTCTGTTGATTGCCGCCCAAAATGAATTGGTGACCCAGTACACACAAGTCATCGAATTCAGTGCATTGAAATGCTCTATTCTGGATGTCAGCGGCTTTGCGCTGGCTAACTCCTTTGAGGCGAATTACGGAAAATTCACCGGCGAAGTTATCGGTATTTTGAACTTTGGTGCTTCGATCACGAACTTCGTTGTGCTTCAGTACGGTGAAATTATTTTCTGTCGTGATATTCCGGTTGGTGGCGCCAACTATACAAATGAAATTCACAAAGCGATGGGTGTCACAGTGGGCGAGGCGGAAGCATTGAAGCTCAGTGCCGTATCGCGTCGTGATGTTCCTGATGATGTGCACAGTGTGATCAGCGCCACCAACGAAGCTGTCACCGAGGAAATTCGCAGCAGTTTGGATTTCCTGAGTGCAACCACAAATGGTCTGACTTTGAATCGTTGTTTCTATACAGGCGGCAGTTCTCAAACCTCCGGCTTGGTTGAAACGATCACGCGTGTGACTGGTATTCCAATGGAGCCATTCAATCCGTTTGCCAAAATCAAGGCCAATCCCAAGAAGTTCTCCCCAGAGTATCTGGCGCAGATCCGCAACTTTGCTGGTGTTGTAACCGGATTGGCGCTTCGTCAGGAAGGGGATGGCACGTGATTAAAATTAATCTGGCCTCTCCTGCAGTAGGGACGAATGCGGCACTTGGTTCCCAATTTGGCGATGGTGATGGGGGTGAAATCCTTATTACCGATGAAACCCGCAAGGAAGCCATCAAGAGATTGGTGGTTGCGCTAATTCCGGTTATTGGTCTCTATGTATATCAAGAACAGCATATTCCCCAGCTGCAAGCGCAGTTGACGACTATGCAAACCACTCTCCGAGAGCTTGAAGAATACAATGCCAAGCAGGCTGCCTCCGTGGCAGAGATCAAAAAGTTCAAGGAAGACGAAGCCATCATCGAGGCGCGTATCTCTGCACTTGATAAAATCTCCAGAGATCGTTATCGCGAAATTCGCGTCATGGATCTATTGCAGCAGGTAATTCCAGAAAAAGCATGGCTGACCCAAGTGAACTTGAATCCGGAAAAAATGAATGTCCAGGGATTGGGTCTGAGTGATTTTGAAGTATCGCAGTTTTTGGAAGCTTTGACGAAGTCGGTTTTCCTGATGGATGTGAATTTGGTCAGTTCCACGGAAGTAACTGTGGATGGAATGATTTTAAAGAAATTTGAAATCAGCGCGGTTTTGGAGAGAGCACAATGAATAAGTTCTTCGAAACACTTGCCACATATACCTACGGGAAGGCTTTTGGTTTAGGCATTCTGCTTTGTGCAGCATTTTACTTCACTTTGTATGACGACGGTTCCGCGCTTCAGGCGCAGATTGCCGGTATTCAGCAGCAGGTGCAGGAGCAGGAAGCCAAAAAGAAAGACACTGACGCCACTTTGAAACAAGTTAATGAAATGCGTGAAAAGCTGGGGCGCCTCAGTCAGCAATATCAGGAGATTTCACGTCGACTGCCGACGGTGTTATTTTCCATTGATATCAATAAGGCCATTGACGGTTTTGCGCGCGGCGCGGGTGTCAGTGTTAAAATCAAAAAGCCAACGGAAAATATCAAACGCGAAGTCGTTGAAGAAGTTCCTGTGGACGTGACCCTGGAGGGCAGCTACGCACAGCTGGCGCAATTTGTATCACTCGTGTCCTCCTCGGAGCGTATGGCACGCGTGAAGAACATTGTAATTACAGAACAGTCGGATGCAGATCCGACCAAGAAGTTGAAATTTGAAGGTCAGGTTGTGGGTTATAAACTCGCTCCTGAAAAAGAGAAAACGGAGACGGCGCAGTGAAATCAGTAAGATGGATGATGTCTTACATTATAGTTGCTGCATTGGGGCTTTGGCTGGCATTCGCTGTCAGCGCAAAGTTCATGTCTCCGGCATACTCTCAAGAGCAGCCTCCTATGGAGCAGCCACCGGGGCCTCCGGCCGCAGGGCCTAACAACGGAGACTTGCCTCCTGAGTTTATGAATGAAGTAAATCAGGCTCCGCCAGGCGGAGCACCGCCACCGGCTCCTCCACCAAATGTGCCGCCTGCCAATACGCAAACGGCACCGCCGGCAATTCCGGCACCAGCTCCAGCTGACTTCCCTCAGGAGCCGATGCCAATGGGTGATGCGGTAACTGCACCGGCAGCTCCTTCAATTGGGGATATGCTGTCAAAAGACAGTTATGTATATGATCCAAATGGCAAGCGCGATCCGTTCAAGCCGTTTAGAGTTATTAAAGTCAGCCGCAAAGAAGTTCCCGTGGATCAGTTGGAGCCTTTGCAGCGCTGGGATTTGGACAGATTGCAGATCATCGGTATATTGTGGGACGTAAGAACCCCACGTGCGATGGTTCGCGATCCAGATGGCGGTGTATTTACAGTAGTTAAGAATTCAAAAATGGGCCGAAATGATGGATATATTTCGGCTATCCGTGAAGGCGAGATTGTCGTTATCGAAACACGTTACGATGAAGACAAGCCAATTAAAGAATCTCGCATCATGGAGTTTAAAAAATAATCTCTTTAAGGGAGGTACTAATGAACGGATTCATTAGACTAATGATCGTCTCTGCATTGATTGCATCTCTTACCTCGTGTGCAAGCCGCCCACCACAGGACGATCTGCTATTGGATGATGGCCTTGATTCCTCTGCAAACGCGGAGTTAAGCCTGGATGATATTTCCGATGAACCTGTCGCTGAAGCTGACCCGGGAGCTGCTGCTCCGGCGGACTCAGGCTCCACAGACGAATTTGCTGATTTCGAAAACGACAGCGCACCAGCTCAGCCGTCAGAGCAGGCTCAGGGTGGAAATCTTGAAGACGAATTCAATATGGCTGAAGGTGATGCGCCGGCAGCGGCCCCAGCGGAACAAGCTCCTGCGCAAGCGGATGCAGGTCCGGTGGAGATGCCACCTATCGAGGAAATGGCTCCTCCAGCAGAACCAGAGATCGCGGATATGCCAGAGCAGCCAGCTGTTCCAGCACCAGAGCCGGAAATTTCTCAGGAACCAGTTGCATCACCAGTTGCGGATAATCAGGCAAAACCTGCGACCATCACGGACCTGCAATTTAAATCCAATGAAAATGGCGGGACAGTTGTAGTTCAGGCAAATCGTCCTTTAAACTTTACGACTCGTACAAATCCTGATTTGCACCAATATATAGTCGAAGTTGAAAATGCCATTCTTCCGGATCGTCTGAAGCGTTCGTTGAATACCAAGGACATTCGTGGTGCGGTGGGCGCAATTGATGCTTATCAAAACCCAGGATCCACAACAGCACGCTTTGTGATTCAATTGCGTGAAGGTGTCTCTGAACCCGCAGTACAGAACGAAGGGAACTCTCTTCTGATCGTTGCAGCAGGTACAGCGGCCACTAACGTTGCTGCTGATTCTTCGGCGGGAGAGATGGAAGGTCAAGCTGCCGGATCTGAAACTAAAATTCTGCCAAATCAAAACCTGACAGAATTCCTGACGGGTAATACGCAGTTTTACGGTAAAAAAATCTCCATCGAAACCAGCAACATGGATATTCGCGATGCTTTGAATCTGATCACAGAGGAAAGCGGCGTGAACATGGTCATTGCTGAAGAGGTTCGTGGTAGCGTCAGTTTGAAACTGCGCCAGGTGCCTTGGGATCAGGCTTTGGTAGTACTTATGAGAGCACGTAAACTTGGATATACACGCCAAGGCAACGTACTAAGAATCGCTCCTTTGGTTGATTTGCGCTCCGAGGAAGACGATGCGAACAAACTGGCTTTGGCTCGTAAAAATCTGGAGCCATTAAAAGTTCGTATGTTCTCTATCAGTTACGCAAAAGTCGATGACCTTGAAAAGAAGCTCAAAGACTTCTTGGGCGAGCGTGGTAAAGTCGTAGGCGACCCACGAACAAGTTCATTGGTTGTGACCGATATCGCAGAAAACATTGACCGCGCAGCGAAGTTGATCCACAGCCTGGATACACAGCCGCCGCAAGTCTTGATTGAAGGTAAAATCGTCGAAGCTTCTGAGCGTTTCATGCGCTCGATCGGTGTCAGCTGGAACGTCTCCGGTCAGTCGATCAATCTGGGCAATACTCAGCGTGGTCCGGTGACGATGAATCCACGATTCAATATCAATCCGACGAATGCTCCGACAGGTGCATTCAACTTCAACGTGGATGTTGGTACTCTGGATATTTTCGGAAGCATCTCAGCGGCATTATCATTGTCTGAAACTGAACAGAAGGTTAAGACGTTGTCCTCTCCGCGCATCCTGACAATGTCCAATGAGACAGCGTACATTAGTCAGACGACAGAAGTACCGGTCAAGCAAACGACGATCACAGGCAACTCCCAGCAGGATACGTATCAATTTAAGCCATTGGCACTGCGTTTAGATGTTACTCCTCAGGTAACGGTGGACGGATCTGTTATGATGAAAGTTAAAGTGGCTCGTCAAACCCGTGGTGCGACAGAGGGTGACGGGGCATTCTCGACCGATGCTCGTGAGGCAGATACACGCGTACTGGTTAAAAATGGTCAGACCGCAGTTATCGGGGGTATCTATACGAGTGATGCCACTGATGGTGAAACAGGTGTTCCTTGGTTCCGTGAAATTCCGTACTTAGGCAACCTGTTCAAAATGAAGTCTGTTAACAAGGAGAAGAGAGAGCTTTTGGTGTTCCTGACTCCGCGAGTGACAACTCCGGCAATAACACCAGGCAACTCTGACCAAATGTAAGGAGGGGTATATGAAGCTGATCAGTCTGACTCTAATTTCGATCGCGATAGCCAGCCTTACTTCGTGTGGTGGCTCTGAACAGAGTGTTGAAGTCTCGACTTCAACTGCCGTAAGATGGACGGTTCCTTCTAAAGGCTTTTCTTGTTACGCAAATAAAACGGCACAGGAAACAAACTCCACTGCGACCAGTGATGTTGACGAAGCGTATTTTTCAATTTCAAAGCTGAATATAACATCAGCCGATAGTTCGCGAGATACCGTAATAAGTTTGGTGAATGTTATTTATACTCCACCAAATGGTTCTGAAATTGTTTGCGACTTTGGTGCCGAGGAGCTGGCGGCGTTGAATTCCACTTGGTGGGCAGATGCCAATAAAGAGGCAAGAATTCCTGCCGGGTCAACCAGTTGGTCGACGGATTGTCCGATACGCTGCGGTGGCATCAGCATCAATATCAAAAGCTTTACTGCCAGTGGGGTTATTAAAGTTTATGGATATACGGTGGATCCAAATGACGAAGATGACCAGCAGGGTTTTTCAACGACGACATATTTTACTTACGGATCGCAGTACTAGTTAGTTGCTGAATCAGTATTAATAAAACGGCTTCGACAGAATTGTTGAAGCCGTTTTTCTTTTATTTAACACATGAAAAGCCAGGAGCACTATTGCTGACATTTGCTACGGAATAGCAAACGGCTCCCGAAGCGTCCTTAATTTGTACCAATTGACTGGTAACTCCGCGAGGACTGGTTATTTCAATAAGTTCCACCATCGAGCCATCCGTAAATGTGGTTGTCGCTTTGCTTTGATATCCACCATTTGCCGCAATGCCCGCAGTAGCAGCTAAAACGATGAATAATACGAAATAGACAAGTTTCTTCATAAATTACTCCTCATCTAGGTGATTTCGGCGGCCAAATGATCTATAGATTCCTCCATGGACCTATTTTCAGCCTCATCAGCATCTCTATCAACTTCTCCTCTGTCCGAAATTCTTCGTCCAAAAAACCTGGATGAGATCATCGGTCAGGAAAAGACCATTGGAGTACAGTCTAAACTGGGGCAAATGCTTCGCAAAGGCTATCTGCCAAGTCTCATAATCTGGGGGCCTCCAGGTACGGGAAAAACGACCTTTGCTTTAGCCCTCAGCCAGCACTTCAAGGCGCATTTTGAAAACATCAATGCAACCGAGGCTGGCACGAAGGCATTGCGTGAAATCGGTGAAGCCGGTCGAGATCGTCGTTTGCAGTACCAGCAAAAGACAATTTTGTTCGTGGACGAGATCCATCGCTTTAATAAAGGCCAGCAGGACGTCCTTCTGCCGTTTGTGGAAAAGGGCGACCTGGTATTGGTGGGCGCTACCACTGAAAATCCCAGCTATGAATTGAATCGTGCCCTATTAAGCCGTTGCCGAGTGGTTGTCTTTGAACGCCTCAGTGAGGGAAACTTAAAGCACATAGTAAAGCGTGCTGAAGAACAGTATGCTAAACCGCTGACTCAGGTTTTGCAGCCCGAAGCTATTGAAAACCTTCTACAGTTCTCGGATGGGGATGCCCGTCGATTGATTAACAGTCTCGAGATTTTGTACAGTTTCATGAAGGACGGGGAGGAATCTCCACTTTCGACAAATGACATGCGAGAGCTGCTTCAGCAAAACCCTATCGGTTACGATAAAAACTCCGAGATGCATTACGATGTTATTTCGGCGTTCATTAAAAGCATCCGTGGAAGCGATCCTGACGCCGCAGTTTACTATCTGGCTCGAATGCTGGAGGGTGGAGAAGATCCGGTCTTTATCGCTCGCAGACTGATTATACTGGCGTCTGAAGATATCAGTAACGCCGACCCTCGCGCTATTTCAGTGGCGATTGCAGGTCTACAGGCGGTCGAGGCTATCGGAATGCCAGAGGGGGCCATCACGCTTTCTCAAGTGGCCACTTATCTGGCGTCCTGTCCAAAATCAAACGCTTCCTATCTGGCTCTTCACAAGGCTCGCGCCTTGGTTGAAACCACAAAAACCCTGCCAGTGCCGCTGCACCTTCGTTCTTCGAAAACCGCATTGGCCAAGGATCTGGGCTATGGGAAAGACTATAAATATCCCCACGATTATCCGACGGGCTGGACAGAACAAAGCTATCTTCCTGAGGAACTCAAAGGCGAAAAGCTTTACGAACCTACTAGTCATGGGTTTGAGAAGAATATTCGCGAATATCTAGCCTGGATGAAACAGCGCCGCTCCGAAAACAAGGAGTCCTAGGTTCGGCACTTCGCCTCAGCCTCAGCAGGCTCGGAATGGTTGCTCCAAGACACGCCATCCGGGCTCACCGTGGCCCGCCCAAGGGGCGGGTGCGCGCATCGTGCGCCCACGGAGGTCTTTGCGCATCCATTCCGAGCCCGCCGGGTCTGAGTCGAAGAGCCTCGAGGTGTTTTTGTTTTGAGGGCTTTAAAAAGAAAAAGGGGACTTGCGTCCCCTTGCTTCTATTTTCGATTGTCGATTTTCTATATTGCTCTTTGGGCGCAGACGCAGAGGCATTCTTCGGTGCCTTGGGATGTGTGCGTGTGCTTGGTGTTGGCAGGGATTTCTACGCGGTCGCCGGGGCGTAGTACGAATTGGTTGCCGGAGATGTTGAATAGCATTTCGCCGGAGACGATGATGCGTACTTCTGCAAAGGGGTGGCGGTGGTCAGGGATTTTTGTTTGAGGGGCATAGACCTCGTCAAATGGCTCCAGGCCTTCTGCTTCCAGAATCATGTGTACTTGTGATTTGCTCGGCACCAAAGGTGCTTGCCAGCGGGTGATGATCATAATTAGCCTCTTTCAACTCGTGGTTACTATCTCAAATCGGAACATGAACTACAAGTCACACCGCGATTGACTCGCCTTGAAACACCTTCCCGAGGGAAAAATCAAATTGCTACAGGATAAGAGACTGGTTTCTAAATAATTGAATTATTCGACGTTAAGTCCCTTCTTAGGATGTCGATACCTTTATGGTAAGGAAAGGCCCAGTTAGGGGAGGGTATTTTGAGCAATTCTAAATCAAAGTCGACACACGCGGAACTTGATCACATCTTGAATTTTGTCGATTCCTCAAAAGGGCTTCGCGCGAAAATGAATGATACTGGCAGAGTGCAGTTGCGCCAGGATCTGGATGGAAAATTATTTACGTTTAGCTCCCAGGATATCAATGAAGTCCTGCATAGAGCAGACTCTGAAGGTAAGGCTTTCTTGCAGGTAAACTTCAAGAATGGCGCTAAGATCTTGTTAACTGAAACATTGATTGGTTTTAAGCCGATTGAAACTTTGGGTCTGGATATGTCCAGAATCCCTAAAGTGGTTACAACTCCCGACTTGGTGAGTGTGTTTGAGGCGATTGAAGAGTCTTTGGGGGCCGATAACGGCAACGATACAGAGACCGAGATCCTCAAAAAGGTCTATTTGGCGATTATTAGCGGCGGCGAAAAGGTCGGCTTCGATCTAGCGGCTGAACGTAGGTGGTTAAACCGACTTCTTGCGTCTAAACTAAAAGCCTGCGCCTAATAATCAGTAATAACAGACACTTAAATTAGATTTTTGATGAAAACGAGGCTCCCGCCTCGTTTATTTATTAGGCAGAATTCTGCTACTCATTAAAAATTCGAAAAAAAGCTATTGACCTTTTTCGGGGTCTGGGCGAAAACCAGTCCCACTTTGAGGGGGTATAGCTCAGCTGGGAGAGCGTCTGATTTGCATTCAGAAGGCCGCAGGTTCGATCCCTGTTACCTCCACCAAACTTCCTTTTTTAGGACTTTCGTCGAAATGATGAAAAAATAAAAAAGTGATTGACGAGGACAAAATACAGAGTAATATCTGTTCCTCGCGCTGCTGAAAAGCAGTGAATTTTAAGTTTCGCTCTTTGAAAACTGAATAGCTAGAAGAAATAGATTTTTGGGCTCTTAGTTGAACAAGCAATTGTTCAACACAATTTCAAAAAAAATATTCGAACAAACAACAAGCGAAAGCTAGTAGTTTGCAAGATTCAGAATTTAAACTGGAGAGTTTGATTCTGGCTCAGAACAAACGCTGGCGGCGTGCCTAATACATGCAAGTCGAACGGGGAAAGCTTTCGGGTGAGTACTAGTGGCGCACGGGTGAGTAACGCGTGGATAATCTGCCTTAGAGTGGGGGATAACGAATCGAAAGATTCGCTAATACCGCATAAGACCACAAGAACTGCGGTTCAAGGGGTCAAAGGTTTTTCGCTCTAAGATGAGTCCGCGTAAGATTAGCTAGTTGGTGAGGTAATGGCTCACCAAGGCGACGATCTTTAACTGGTCTGAGAGGATGATCAGTCACACTGGAACTGAGACACGGTCCAGACTCCTACGGGAGGCAGCAGTAGGGAATATTGCACAATGGAGGAAACTCTGATGCAGCGACGCCGCGTGAGTGATGAAGGCCTTCGGGTCGTAAAGCTCTGTCGCAGGGGAATAAAAAAATGAATGTACCCTGCAAGAAAGGATCGGCTAACTTCGTGCCAGCAGCCGCGGTAAGACGAGGGATCCTAGCGTTGTTCGGAATTATTGGGCGTAAAGCGGGTGTAGGTGGCTATGTAAGTCAGGTGTGAAAGCCTAGGGCTCAACCCTAGAAGTGCATCTGATACTGCGTAGCTTGAGTGGTAGAGAGGATAGTAGAATTCTTGGTGTAGTGGTAAAATACGTAGATATCAAGAGGAATACCGGTGGCGAAGGCGGCTATCTGGCTACACACTGACACTCAGACCCGAAAGCGTGGGGATCAAACAGGATTAGATACCCTGGTAGTCCACGCTATAAACGATGGATACTTGTTGTTGGAGGTATTGACCCCTTCAGTGACGAAGCTAACGCGTTAAGTATCCCGCCTGGGGAGTACGGTCGCAAGATTAAAACTCAAAGAAATTGACGGGGGCCCGCACAAGCGGTGGAGCATGTGGTTTAATTCGATGCAACGCGAAGAACCTTACCTAGGCTTGACATATATTGGAATATTGGCGGAAACGCCGTAGCTCGCAAGAGCCGATATACAGGTGCTGCATGGCTGTCGTCAGCTCGTGTCGTGAGATGTTGGGTTAAGTCCCGCAACGAGCGCAACCCCTGCATTTAGTTGCCAGCATTAAGTTGGGCACTCTAGATGGACTGCCGGTGTTAAACCGGAGGAAGGTGGGGATGACGTCAAGTCCTCATGGCCCTTATGCCTAGGGCTACACACGTGCTACAATGGTAGTCACAAACTGAAGCGAAGTCGCGAGATGGAGCTAATCGGAGAAAAGCTATCTAAGTTCAGATTGGTCTCTGCAACTCGAGACCATGAAGTTGGAATCGCTAGTAATCGCGGATCAGAATGCCGCGGTGAATACGTTCCCGGGCCTTGTACACACCGCCCGTCACACCATGAAAGTTGGTTGTACCAGAAGTCGCTGCGCTAACCGCAAGGAGGCAGGCGCCCAAGGTATGGTCGATGATTGGGGTGAAGTCGTAACAAGGTAGCCGTAGGGGAACCTGCGGCTGGATCACCTCCTTTCTAAGGATTATGGTGATCGGCATTTCAAGCTTGTCTTGAAAAAAGCAATCACAATCTTAGGTCAACGCTCCTCTTCCCGAGGAAGCGTGAGTCCCAAAAATCTTTTCTAGCTGTTTAGTTTTGAAAGAGTGAAAACTCTTAATCGCATCTAACATGGGCCAGTAGCTCAGTTGGTTAGAGCACACGCTTGATAAGCGTGGGGTCGGAAGTTCGAGTCTTCCCTGGCCCACCAACTTTCAACAAATTGAGTTGGTCTGTTAGAGGTGAATGAGAGATTTTTACGCTTGAACGATTTTCGTTCTTTGACAATTGAATAGATTGATTTAGTTGATTTTTAGCGAGGTTAGTTCCATTTTTTAAAGCTACAAAGGGCTTACGGTGGATGCCTTGGCACTAAGAAGCGATGAAGGACGTGGTAAGCTGCGATAAGCTTCGGGTAGTGGCACACACACTTTGACCCGGAGATTTCCGAATGGGGAAACCCACCATTTTATGGTATCATTCACTGAATACATAGGTGTCTGAAGCGAACGAGGGGAAGTGAAACATCTCAGTACCCTCAGGAAGAGAAATCAATTCCGAGATTCCCCTAGTAGTGGCGAGCGAACGGGGAACAGCCTAAACCTTAATCATTTATTTGATTGAGGGGTCGTGGGACCGCGATGTGGGACCGGAGAGTATAGAACAACAGTCTGGAAAGTCTGGCAAGATAGGGTGATAGCCCCGTGTTCGAAATGCTCAATGGCTCTAGCGGCATCCCGAGTACCACAAAACACGTGAAATTTTGTGGGAATCTGTGAGGACCACCTCATAAGGCTAAATATTCCTTAGTGACCGATAGTGAACAAGTACCGTGAGGGAAAGGTGAAAAGAACCCCGAGAGGGGAGTGAAATAGAAACTGAAACCGTAAGCTTACAAGCAGTTAGAGCCCCTTACGTGGGTGATAGCGTACCTTTTGCATAATGAGTCAGCGAGTTATGTTTGCAAGCGAGATTAAGCCGTTGAAGGTGTAGTCGTAGCGAAAGCGAGTCTGAATAGGGCGTTTAGTTTGCAGGCATAGACCCGAAACCCGGTGATCTAATCATGGACAGGTTGAAGCGAGGGTAACACCTCGTGGAGGACCGAACAAGTTGAGGTTGAAAACTCTTTTGATGATCTGTGATTAGGGGTGAAAGGCCAATCAAACTGGGTGATAGCTGGTTCTCCCCGAAATATATTTAGGTATAGCGTTGAGTAAAAAGTATCGTGGAGGTAGAGCACTGAATGGGCTAGGGGTCTTTACCGGATTACCAAACCCAAATAAACTCCGAATGCCACAGATATGTTCCTCAGCAGGCAGACGCAGGGTGATA
This sequence comes from Bdellovibrio sp. HCB288, assembly GCF_047305935.1. Lineage (GTDB taxonomy): Bacteria > Bdellovibrionota > Bdellovibrionia > Bdellovibrionales > Bdellovibrionaceae > Bdellovibrio. The sequence continues at coordinate 573,954 of NZ_CP178619.1, read as the reverse complement.
AGGTCATGCGTCGAGAGGGAAAGAGCCCAGACCAACAGCTAAGGTCCCTAAATGCACGCTCAGTGGAGAACGTTGTGGAGTTACTTTGACAACTAGGAGGTTGGCTTAGAAGCAGCAATCCTTTAAAGAAAGCGTAATAGCTCACTAGTCTAGTGACTCTGCGCGGAAGATACAACGGGGCTAAGCGTGTTACCGAAGCTTTGGATTAAGATATTTTATATTTTAGTGGTAGGGGAGCGTTCTAGCGTAGGATGAAGGTTGACCGGTAGGACAGCTGGACGAACTAGAAGTGATCATGCTGACATAAGTAGCGTTGAACTCGGGTGAAAAACCCGGGCGCCGAAAACTCAAGGATTCCTGGGTAAAGATAATCTTCCCAGGGTTAGTCGAGTCCTAAGATGAGGCCAAGTGGCGTAATCGATGGCAAAACGGTTAATATTCCGTTACCTAGCAAATTGTGTTTAAGGAATGACGGTATAGGCTATCTCAGCCTCTTATTGGATTGAGGTGTAAGCGTGTAGGTGGTGTCGTAGGCAAATCCGCGGCACATAACACTGAGGCGTGAATGCGAGAATCTTTGATTCGGAAGTGAGAAAAGCCATGTATCCAAGAAAAGTTTCGTAAATTTAGATTTGTTAGCTCGTACCGTAAACCGACTCAGGTGAGTGGGGTGAATATCCTAAGGCGATGGGGTGAATTTTGGTCAAGGAACTCGGCAACTTAACACCGTAACTTCGGGAAAAGGTGTGCCCGCGAGAGTGTAAGGATTTACTCCCCAAGCTTTTTCGGGTCGCAGAGAAATGGGAGTAGCGACTGTTTATCAAAAACACAGGTATGTGCAAAGTCTCAAGACGAAGTATACATACTGACGCCTGCCCGGTGCTGGAAGGTTAAGAGGATTAGTTAGCGCAAGCGAAGCTGAGAATCGAAGCCCCAGTAAACGGCGGCCGTAACTATAACGGTCCTAAGGTAGCGAAATTCCTTGTCGGGTAAGTTCCGACCTGCACGAATGGCGTAACGACTTCTCCGGTGTCTCGACCAAATGCCTCGCGAAATTGAATTCTCGGTGAAAATGCCGAGTACCCGCAGAAAGACGGAAAGACCCCGTGAACCTTTACTGTAGCTTGGCAGTGATTTTAGAGTTGGCATGTGTAGGATAGGTGGGAGACTTTGAAGCAGGGGCGCTAGCCCTTGTGGAGTCAACCTTGAAATACCACCCTTGGCACCTTTGAAATCTAACCTGCTGCTCTTTACGAGCAGAGGGACACTGTCTGGTGGGCAGTTTGACTGGGGCGGTCGCCTCCCAAAAAGTAACGGAGGCGCGCGATGGTCCCCTCAGCCTGATTGGAAACCAGGCGTCGAGTGCATTGGCATAAGGGGGCTTGACTGCGAGACCTACAAGTCGAGCAGGTGCGAAAGCAGGCCAAAGTGATCCGGTGGTCCCGCGTGGAAGGGCCATCGCTCAACGGATAAAAGGTACTCCGGGGATAACAGGCTTATTCCATCCAAGAGTCCATATCGACGATGGAGTTTGGCACCTCGATGTCGGCTCATCACATCCTGGGGCTGGAGCAGGTCCCAAGGGTTTAGCTGTTCGCTAATTAAAGTGGTACGCGAGCTGGGTTCAGAACGTCGTGAGACAGTTTGGTCCTTATCTTCTGTGGGCGCATGAAATTTGAGTAGACCTGTCCTTAGTACGAGAGGACCGGGATGGACGAACCTCTGGTGTTCCTGTTGTTCTGCCAAGAGCAATGCAGGGTAGCTATGTTCGGAACTGATAACCGCTGAAAGCATCTAAGCGGGAAGCAGACTACAAGATAAGATTTCACTGGGGCTTCGGCCCCCTAAAGACTCCTCGGAGACTACGAGGTTGATAGGCGGAAGGTGTAAGTACAGTAATGTATTCAGCTGATCCGTACTAATAGGTCGTGAGGCTTTTTTAAAAAATATTCTTCTAACTTTAAGTTACGAAGATTTCGTCTCAGTGACTTCTCTTAAATGAGAACGAGAGACTAGCTCTCTGAATAAGTAAGAGAGTTAAAACTTGGAACTAACAACGACTCGCTAAAAATCAATTAAATCAATCATTCAGTTGTCTGAAATAGAAAGTAACTTCTCCATTTGTATTGGAAGTAAGTTGCAAAGAAGAACGACGAAGTATAAACGTACTTCATCTTTGTTTTAATAAACGCTTTGCTGGTGTTTATAGCAGAGGGGCCACACCTGATCCCATTCCGAACTCAGAAGTTAAGTCCTCTTGCGGCGATGGTATTGCATGGGCGACCATGTGGGAGAGTAGCACGACGCCAGCTCTTTTTTACTTGAAACCCGGTCTGGAAACAGATCGGGTTTTTTTATGTTTTTTTAAAAACAACAATTAGTTTATTTGGTGATGACTGCAGTTTTTGAGTGATCTGCAGTAGGCATTTGACGCTATTTTTTCTCAGTAGCTGTTGGTGTCGGAGTCGGGGTTTGAGGCTGAGCAGGTGCTGTGTTTGCCGTTGGTGATGGCGTAGCTTGCTGTTGCTGCTGCTTTGGATTTTCTGCTGGAATTGTTTGTCTGTTGAGCGTGCTCATTAAGTACGTTCGACCAATTTCATAGATCTTATTCTTGCTCTTAATTTCCTTCAGGCTCATTTGCAGGATGATTCCGGGATCTTTTTCGTCAGGGAGATCCAGAACTTCGACTTCTAAATAGTAGTTTCCTTCTTTCACTCTTTGAAGAGAGAGTTTTTCGCTGCCTAGTAGGGTGCGTGCAAGATCAGATCTTACCAGGTATTCTATAGTTGCGATGGAGTTCCACTCTTTGGGCAATTGGTTGGTGCGCTTTAGACCGTCAATATCGTCATTAATCAACTTTACTAACTGCTGTGCGGGAGTGAGTTGGATGCAGGCCTCTTGGGATTTGGATCCTACTTTGATGAAGTTTGCACTGGGGTTGTCTTGAACGATTAAAAAAGCCAGAACGCCGGCTGCAAGTATCACTAGGGTGCCAATCAGTTTGTAGATCATAATGCTTCCTTCGCCAGGGATTCCTTCGATATTGGGAACTGCCTCTATATTATTGGAAAGAAATTGGATGGGCTCAAAGTCCTTTTGGCAAGGAGCCGAAAATCGCTCCTTCGGGCTAGGCTCCTTCGAAACGCTAAATTGCTGAAATTGCACATGAAAGGGCGCCCTAATGGGGCTTCTGTCAAAGATATTGACGCTCTGGATGCTGCGGGTGGAATCTGGTGAAATCTTAAATAGCGCATAATTTCAGATATTTAGTGGTGATTGGCAATTCTGGCACTGAGATTGGATATATCCAGGTGAGAGAGGTGTGCCTATGAAAACACTTACTAAATTAACAGCGCTAGCATTTGTTGCTGGATTCTACGTGGGATGCTCCCCGGTTAAGTTCGGAGTGAGTAGCGCTGTATGTAATGCCGACACGGATTGCGTCGTTCAAAACAATAAATTGGCTTACACCTATCAAGTCACTGCGGGCTCTGGAAAAGTCGACATCCTGATTGTGAACGACAACTCAGCCTCAATGTCTTTCGAGCAAAAGAGACTGGCTCCGCGTTTTGCTAACTTCATTCAAAATCTGGATTCTGCAAAAGTTGATTATCGTATTGCGATTACCACGACTGATATCAGTGGTGGTGCCCACTCTATGAGTGGTCAGTTGGTTTCGTTTGGTGATGGCTCCAAATATGTAACTCCAACCAATGCCAACAGATTGTCCTTGTTCAATGCCGCTATTCAAAGAACTGAAACAAAAAACTGCGAAAACTTTGTAGCGAACTATCTAAGAAACAACGGATTTGGTTCCATCAACACTCAAGCATATGTAAATGCTTACAATGCAAATTGCCCATCGGGTGATGAGCGCGGTATTTACGCTGCGAATATGGTGGTTCAGAAGAATCCAAGCAGCTTCATTCGTTCCGATGCTCACTTGTCGATTATCTTTTTGTCTGACGAGGATGAAAGAAGCGGCAAGTACTCCGATGGCTCATATCCTTTGGCAAGCTTGGATCAACCGGCTTCATTGCCAAGATCCGTTCAATCATATCTGGGCGATATCAAGTACAGCTCACTCTCCATTCACGCGATCGTTGTGAAGGATACAAGCTGCCTTGCTCAACAAAATGCGCAGGTATTGGGTGATAATCCAAACCAGGATACAAAAGGCTTATTCCCAGGCTCTATTGGTTCAGCTTACCTTTCATTCACGAATGTCAGCCGTCCATGGGGTGTTGCTGCGGATATCTGCTCTGCTGATTACACAGGTCAGTTGGGGACGATCCAAACCTCTATTCAATCCAAGATCAAAGACATCCTGTTGAACTGTTCAAATCCTGAAGACTTGACGGCAAAAGTAGGTGGAACAAATGTGGCTCATTCTGTATCAGGAAATATCCTGACTCTAAGCCAGACTCTTGCTTCAGGCACTTCAGTCACCTTGTCTTACAAGTGCGGATTGTAGACGAACGGTGATCTGAACCTAAAATTAAAAAATATTTTAAAGGCAAAGCTCAACAAGCTTTGCCTTTTTCATTTTGAAACGTTTTGTGTGGGAAATTGAACTGTCATGAGACGCTGGCGAATAAAAGTTTAATTTAGCGAAAATGTTTTAGACAATAGAGGGGTTGCGGAAGGTGAGGACGCTTTCAAGATCCTAAAAATGTATGAGCCTAGACCAAATTACGTGGTCTTAATCCTTTAGTCTTGAAAGTGGTATCCGATATAACAAATATGGGAATGCTAGACAGATACAAAAAAAAGGGCGGCTTTTATCAATTGCTACAGTTGTTGGAAACATCACCAACAGCTAAAAGAGAGCAATTTCTAACTCTAATTGCAGGTGAGAATCCAGTTTGGGAAGAAGCACTTCGCAAAAGAATTCTGACTATCGCCAGAGTTTATAGTTGGGAAGGCCAGTACTTGGTCGAGATCTTCTCTCGCGTGCAGCCGACTACATTGGCATATGCTCTTCATGGCAATCCGCAGGAGCAAGTTGATAACTTGCTTAGCTGCTTGCCTCCGATCTCGAAAAGAAAGATCACCGATTTGATGGCCGAGGCCGCTCCAACTCCTGCAGAAAAGGGAACTTGTGTCTCTAAAATGCTGACTGAGGTGCGTGGTTTTATTGGTCAGGGGATCATTCGCCTTGAGAAAGTGGATCCGGAACTTCATATTCCAGAAAATATCGAAGAAATACTGAATACAACGTCATTCAATATTGGATCTGCTCCGCTGACTGATGCAGCAAAAAAAGATGCAAAGCCAAATATCGTTGGTGAATCAGATGGCGCACCTTCTGCAGGTGTGAATCAAGAAGCTGAGTTTTTGAAACGCAAAGTGAATCAATTATCTTCAGAGGTAAATGCCTTGAAGCATGAGAACACTGTTTTGAAAGACAAACTCGCGCAGATTAAAAAGATCGCTTAGTTGAATCATGCCCGACGTTCGTCGGGTTTCAATTTGAGTATTAACTCCACAGGTTTCCTGTTTTCGTCAACCGATTAGACAAACAGGGAACTGCCATTAATCCAGTTGCCTTAAGTCCGATAAGCCATTTGAAGCACGTGAGGTGTACTAAATGGTTTTTCTTAGAACCGCAATTATCGCATTATCTTTCGTCGTGTTGGGCACTGAAGCCCTGGCGCAAGTCTCGATAATCAACGAGGAACAGAATGATTCTGATTTCTTGTTGGAACTGACAAAGGCCCTGGATCCGAATTCGGTTTCGGTCATGGGTGTTTTTGATAAGGTTCCGAAAGCAGAGAACAACAAGGACATTGCGCCTGGTTGTGATCCCAAGTTTTTTGAGGACAAGCTGCTGTCAGCACAACGCAGTCCTCATGAATACGCAAAGTTAGTTAAACAGTATATTCAAACCTGTCAGAGTGAGTTGGCTCATAAATCCCCAAAGGGATTGTTGAGTCTGGCCAAGATGGCATTGGATGACTACAAGTTTCTAAAGCATCCGCAGGTCAAAACGATCAAAATTCCACTGTCGAATGGAGTCATTGTTCCTGCGATCGTGGGACTTAAGCAGGACCCTCGTCCGCGTCCTTTGGTGATCATGAAATGCGGAGTTTTCTGTGGGGCGGATCAAAACGCGTTCATGAAAACCTTCATGATCCAGTTGTTTGATCTCACTCCTTATAATGTGGTGTTGTTGGCGAATCAAACTGGTTTGGACTATTTGAAAATCAATGGGCACTTTTCCCTGGGTGGGTGGAGTGAAGGCTATGAGTCTCTTCTTGCCGGCAAGTGGTTGCGTGAGCAATGGGAGTACAAAGACCGTATCTCCAGCATGCACTTGATGGGGATGAGTCTTGGTGGAAATGCCGCGGTTTATGGGGCTGCATTCAACGATATTTACCCAACATTCAATGGTCATAAGGTATTTAACTCAGCGACAGCGATCTGTCCTGTAGTGTCTTTAAAGCCAACCCTTGAAAATCTATATAATGATAATTTGGTCGGACCGGTATTTAACATGATGTCTCGTGCCCAATTTCGTGCCGCAAGAAAGCATCTGACCGACATCCCGGATATGGTGGCGGAAGAGCGCTTGCCAGGCAGAAAGCACATGCCTTCCTATTTGGGGGAAATGGCAGTCACTTCCATGCAAAGACGTGGCGTCGCGAGCACGTCGCAAACGGAATTCTTTTTCAACAATAACTTTTGGAACATTCCGCATAAGTTGCAAACTCCGCTAATGGTTTTCGGTTCCAAGGATGACAACGTCGTTAGCAACAAATTGAACACCCAGGTGTTTGAATTTGACGAGCATTATGAAAAGGCTGCCAATGTCGGTGTCATTAATGTGAGTTATGGCAATCACTGTGCCTTCTCGGCGGCATATGGTTATCAGTTGGCGGCGATGGTCTTAAGAGGCTTTGTGATGACTCACAGCCCGGAGTTTTCGGATTTCTATAAAAGATCTGAGATGGCCTGGAAGTTTGGATTTAGTAAGATTCCCAATGTCTATCAGCATATTGGGCAATCCTGGAAGTTTGAAGCCAACTCCGATCAGGTGGCAGTGACCTTTAAGATGTTTAATTCAGTGGCAAATAAAAGCTGCTATTACAAGAATCCCTACAGTGACTCATCCTCGGGGTGTGTGACCTCTCGTAAAATAATGGTTCCAGTTTCAGGTCTGAAAGCATTGGGTGCCCGTATGCCAGTGAACGACGTGGAAGCTCAGGCCTTGACCAGACAGTTTAATTCGAAGGTTGAGTTTGTGAGTGGCGGTAAGCCCTTGAATGGCACGAGTAACTCCAGTTTCAATCTAAGCTGGCGTCCTTTGTTTGAATAAAAAAGTGCAGCTCCTTTAAGAGCTGCACTGATTTTCAATCTCTATAATCTTGCTTCTTATTCTACTGAGGAAAGAGCTCTGCGAAGTGCGTCTTCATCTTTTACGCCGATGAAGTGCAACTCTGCGCGACGTTCTTCTCTGTTGCTGCCGCCAACGGAGCCTTCAGAGCCTCTGCCGACCGCTGCGACTTTGGAGGAGTCAAGACCATATCTTTCCAATGCGCTCGCCACTGTGTCGGCGCGACGTTGGGAGATACGTTCATTGATAGCTGATGATCCTGTGGAGTCAGTGTATCCACGAACTTCCACACGTTCGAACAACTCAGAGTTTTCATCAAGAACTTTCGCCAGTCTTTCCACTCTACGTTGATCTGTATTTGTCAGAGCAACTTGGGAGGAGTTGAAGTTGATTGATGAGTTACCGGCGATCAAGCTGGACAAAGCCACGTCATTCAAGATTTCGGAAGGTTCTGCAGAAGCCACCGGACGAGCGGTTTCGACTGCTACGAATTCTTCTTCAACCATTGTATCCGCAGCTGTGGATCTTACTGATGTTCTGTAGGCATTTGGATTCCAACCCATTTGCAAGTCCACCAGGTACATCATGACCACATCGCCCTCATTACTTGTCAGACTTTGTGCGCGAAGACCTACGCGGCCCAGCCATGATTCTGACATATCAAATTCCTTCAAACCTTGCAGACCGACAAATTGAGCATCACCTTGAGAAGATGCATAGTTCGGACCTTGACTGAAGAATTGATTTCCGACCACACCCCACTGCCAGCGACCTTCAGTGCGGTAGCGGGCTGCGATTTCCAGAGCACCATCGGTACTAGCTGTATCCCGAGCAGTATCATGGATGAACTGTTGATTGTTCACGCCGTAACCCAGGTCGAAGACCCATGGACTTTCAAGGTACCAAGAACCCAGCAGTTTGATGGTAGCTGGTGTTCCTTCGACGTCCTGAACTGCCGAATCACTATAGCCTGTGTAACCACCACCCAATCCAAGAAAAGGTAATAAACCTCTTGGTGGTGCGGATGTGGCTTCACGTCCGAATTGCAGTGTACTTGAGGTAGCCGACTGTTCTGACTCTTGGGCTTGTACCCAAGATCCTGTGCAGATTAGTGCTGCGATGATGAGTTTTTTCATAAAGAGTGTCTCCTTGTTTATGGCAGCTTCAGTATGAACGCTAATGCCCTTACAGCAATTTTTTTTCGTATTCGAGGGGGATCTGTGTGATCAATCAGATGTGTGTTTGCCCATGAACAAACACATACTGGACGTCTCATTACCGGCGGTTCAATGAACTGCACAAAGAGCTGTAGTGACGGACCAGGGTGGCTTCAACCGGGTCTCGCTCTTTTTCATCCACTATATATACTCCAACCGGATCATTGGTGTCTTTGATCGGTACTATCCCGGTCACAATCCCCGGTGCATAGAACCGGGAGTCAGCTTGTCGATAAGTAAGTAGGGCATCGTGGCCAGGGCGGTTCGAATCGTAAACCCAAAACTTCACGTCACCATTGGATTCACGTGTGTACCTTTTTGCAAGGACCACATGTTGAGCCACGCGACTGGCTCTGACGACAACGAGACTGAATTTATTATTCTGCAGGTTTTGCACCAGAAGATTTCTGGATTCGAGATTGTTCTTTTTGCTGCGACTGCCATTGCCTATGATGAGTTTTAAGTTCTTCGCAAACTTGTGAAATCGTTCCGTTTCGTATTTTTCAATTTCGGATTTAAAATCACGGTCGCCGACCCCGCGGATGAGGGTTGCCAAAATTCCGAAGTCCATTCGGGGGTAGGCTTCCTGGTTTTGCATAACAGGATAAGTGGGATTACCCCGCAGCATATTTAGGACTTGAAGAGTTTGGGGGCGGGAGTATTCAGAAGGAGCATTCCATCGCCCCAGGTAAAAGAAAAGCCGTTGTGCTCGTGAGAGGGACCAGCACACTCCAAGTTGATATAGACCACTTTTAACATCATATTCCCAATTCGTAGTGGGAAGGTGGAAGTCCGACGAGAACTGACGGGGAGACATGCGTTTGTAAATTTCATTCATCGTCACCTTGTTGCAGGGGAGATCTGTCACCAAAGAGTCAGTGATTGTCTGAGCGGCCATTGTGTTTGCGGAAGCAAGAGTTGCGACTATGAGTGAAGAGATAAATATTTTTTTCATCGCCAAACGCTAGCAAAGAATATTTTTCGGTGCGAATGGAGAAGTATTAAGAGTTGGAAAAGCAAAAGGGCGTGAATTACACGCCCTTTTGAGTTCATGTTGTTTATGAAATGAACTATTTTTTAGCTACTAGTTTCAAAGTCATCTCGAATTCATCGCTGATGATTTTGTCTGCAGTAAGTTCTTTGAAGAAGTTACCGGAACCATATTTCAAGCCCCATTTTGTGCGGTCAACTTTTACTGTTGCTTCGCCAGTCATTACGCCTTTGTCGGTAGTGATTTTTGCTGGGAACTCGATTGGGTTTGTTTTGCCAATCATTGTCAGTTCACCTTTAACAGTCACTTCATCTTTTGCTTTTGGAGTGATGCTAACGATTTTAAAAGTTGAAACGGGGAATTTTGTTACGTCAAAGAAGTCTGCATTGGAAAGGTGATCAACCAATTTCTTTTGGTAGTCAGGGCTGCTTTTCAAATCTTCATTGGAGATTGTTGCCATGTCGATGTTGATTTGACCGCCAGTGACAGCACCTTTTTTATCCACGGTAACAGAACCGTCTTTTACATTAATGCCACCGTTGTGTGCTGAGCCGGCTTTTTTAGTCGCCTTCCAGGCAACTGTGCTCGCTTTAGTATCAACTTTGTAAACGTCTGCTGCGAATGCAGAAGAGCCAACCAATAGAACAAGAGCTGCGATCATAGATTTCATCATTTTTACTTCTCCTTGATGTAAATGAACGAACCCTTAAACTATTCAGTAATTTGTGTTGAATCGCAATGTTTTGAAGAGAAATTAGTACTTAAATCCGAAGATGAAACGGGAATAAGAAGAAGGAAGTTATTTGCACCTCAAAGTACGGACTTACCCCTTGAGGTAAGTCCATACTTTTGGATTATTTTGCTTTAGCTAGACCGAAGGCGTTGAGGATGAATGCATATTCTTCGGCTTGTTCCCAAAGATGATCGAATCTCCCTGAAACTCCGAAGTGACCTGCTCCCATGTTTGTTTTGAATACCAAGGCATTGTCGTTGGTTTTCAGTTCTCTGAGCTTGGCAACCCACTTCGCCGGCTCCCAATAAGTCACACGCGGATCATTCAAACCACAAGTGACAAAAAGGTGCGGATACGATTGCTTGGAAACGTTGTCATAGGGAGAGTAGCTCTTCATGTAATTATAGTACTTTTTGTCAGCGGGATTTCCCCACTCTTTATATTCGATCTGTGTCAGGGGGAGATCTTTGTCCAACATGGTGTTGATCACATCAACAAACGGCACGTGGGCCGCGATTGCTGTAAACAGTTCAGGGCGCATGTTCATGCAAGCCCCCATGAGCATTCCCCCGGCGCTTCCTCCGCAGGCAGCAAGCTTGTCCTTGGCGACCCATTTGTTTTTAATCAGGTAGTCTCCGCAGGCGTTGAAATCCAGGAAGGTGTTTTTCTTTTTTAAGAACTTTCCGTCCTCATACCAAGATCGTCCCATTTCCGAGCCACCACGGGGATGTGCCAGCGCATAGACGAAACCGCGGTCGATCAAACGGAAAACATCACGTCGGGCAGGGAAGGCGTCGGGGATGATGGCTCCGTAGGAACCGTAGCCATACAAATAGCCCGGAGCTTTGCCATTTTGTTTAAAGCCTTTTTTATAAACCAGGGTCAGAGGCACTTTTGCGCCGTCATGGGACTTTACAAAGACTCTTTTGCAAACGTAGTTTGATTTTTTATGACCTTTAACTTCACGGGTCTTCAGAGTCTTGGATTTTCTGGTGATCATATTGTATTCAATCACTGAATCAGGCGTGATGGGCGATGAATAGCTCAAGCGCACAACATCCGTTTTAAACTCACGATTCCCACCGCCGACACTGACTTCATAAGCAGCATCATCGAAGGAAACTAAATGGTCTTTTTTCTTTTCAATGTTATAGATGCGAATCTGTGGCAGACCGTTTTGACGTTCCTCAAGAACCAGGAAGTCTGAAAATAGAGCCGCTGAGGATTTGTAGATCTTATCAGACACGGCTATAACTGTTTTCCAGTTCTTTCTGCCTGGTTTGTCCACCGACGTTTTCATGATCTGATAGTTTTCAGCTTTGTAGTCTGTGTGGATCCAGAACTCTCCGTTGCGATCCATAACATGATAGAGCATTTTCTCCTTACGAGGCTCCACGCACTGGAACTTGCCGTGAGCATCGGAGGAACGCAGGAACCAGACTTCGTTTGTGACCTTGCCGCCGGTATGAATGTAAATGAAATCGTTGGTGCTGGTTGAGTAAACGTGAACGAAGAACTCGGAGTTCTTTTCCTCATACACAATCACATCTTTTTTTGCATCTTCGCCCAGGATGTGACGACGAACACGGAAGGGACGAAGATTTGCATCCAGCTCCACATAGAACAGGGTTTTATTGTCATTTGACCAAACGCATTCCCCATGAGTGTTGGTGATGGCGTCTGAAAGTGTTTTCCCGCTTTTCAGGTCTTTAAAGTGAATTGTGTATCTTTCTGAACCATCGAAGTCCACAGCGTATGCCAGAAGATTTTCGTTGGGGGCGATTTCAAGGCTGCTCAGCATGAAATACTTTTTGCCTTTGGCAATGACGTTGCCATCGAAATAAACTTCTTCGCGGCCGCCTTTGCGTGGCTTTCTGGCATGAATCGCATACTGCAGACCTTTTTTATATTTGCTGTAATACAGGTAATTGCCTTCAGGAGCGGGTACGGTGGAATCATTTTCTTTGATTCGGGACTTCATTTCCTTGAAGAGTTTGTTTTTCAAGGTCGTCAAAGGCTTCATATGGGAATCAAAATGTTTATTCTCTGCATGCAAGTAAGGCATGGTTTCCGGATGTTCGCGGTCTTTTAGCCAAAAGTAGTCATCGATGCGGATGTCGTTATGGTTTTTAAACTTTTGGGGATGCTTCGAGGCTTTGGGTGCCGGGATGGATTTCATGGTTCTTTTCCTTATGACGTTAAGCGAGTCTATTAAACTTGGATTCGTAGAGGAAGTCCACGTTTTGGTTCTTAATGAAACGAGATTGTGAATTTGCTTTTTTTATTTAAGGTCCAGTTTGAAGATTCCGCACTCATTCTATGGTCTCGTGAAGTAAGTAGGATGTTTCCCGATCAGTTCCCTCGGAGAGAACGACAAATGGGAATGAGAATAAACACAAATCTTGCTGCTATTAACGCTCAACGCAATCTGGTGGGAAGCCAAAGGATCATGAATGATTCCATGGCCAAGCTCGCTTCTGGAAGCCGTATCAATAAGGCTGCCGACGATGCCGCGGGTCTCGCGATCTCCGAGAACATGAAGGCGCAGATTCGTTCTGCTGCGCAAGCACAAAGAAATGCCAACGATGGCATCTCCATGATTCAAACGGCCGAGGGCGGCTTGAATGAAATCAGTAACATCATTATCCGTCTGCGTGAGCTGGGTATCCAGGCGGGTTCAGATACAATTGGCGATAAAGAGCGCGGAATGCTTAATAAAGAGGTCCTGCAACTGCGTGAAGAAATGCAGCGTATTGCCAAAACCACGACCTGGGGATCGACCAAGCTCCTGGACGGAAGTGCACCTTCTTTTGATTTTCAGGTGGGGATTGGCAACGATCCCAAATTGGATCGCATTACGTTTGAAGCCGGGCAGGGCGCAGCAACACTGGATGCCTTGGGTCTTGATGGTCTTTCATATGATACCAAAGAAGGCGCTCAAAACGCATTGGCCCGATTGGATGAAGCGCAGGTTTCCATCAACGGCACTCGAGCTTATATGGGTGCTTTGCAAAACAGACTTACTTCGTCGGCAGATAATTTGGGTGTTATGCAGGAAAATCTATCTGCAGCGAATAGTCGTATTCGTGATACTGATGTGGCAGCAGCTTCCAGCGAAATGACCCGCAACAATATTCTATTGCAGGCGGCAACTTCGGTGCTGGGGCAAGCTAACACTGCAAATCAACTTGCCCTTAAACTTATCGGCTAGGTGTCAGAATGATTGTGGCTTTGATTACGATCAGAATCCACATCGCTATCAGCATCAACCAACCAAGTACATAAGCACGCATTCTTTTCAGGACATCGTTTTTTCCAAGATGAATGAATGCGTGCAAAGTTCTAGCTATCACGTACATCCAAGCGCAAACCACAAAGGGGAATCCTTGGACTGGTAGTATCATTCCCAGCAGACAAGCTACATAAAACAGAACAGGGGCCTCGAACAGGTTGGCAAAGTGACGTACAGCCTGAACGGACTCTTCCGGTTCTTGCCCTTGGAAGGTTTTAAAGAAGCTAAGTCTGGTGGTGCCCGAGCGGACTGCACTGTATCGGCCAATCAGTACTTTTAGGAGTACACATACCGTAAGCAGAAACATCGCACACATGGGAAAAACGATTTGAATGTTCAATGACATAGTAGCGTTCCTTTCGCTGACAAGTGAAAGCGTTGTTCGGGAAAAAGCTTGTGTCAAGACAAAGAGCGGAGCCATTTCTTTATTTATTACTCGTTCTTAATCTAAAATAAAAATCAGGAGGTCTGAGATGATCGATTCTGCTGAGCTTCTAAAGAAGAAGAGTAAAAAGGTGAAGAGTGCCCTTTCTGGAACTGAAATTGACGCGTATATCGCAGCTCTTAAAGGGTGGGCGTATGAGGACAATCACATCGTTAAGTCCTACACCTTTCAAGATTACTATCAAACAATTGCGTTTGTGAATGCGGTGGCATTTGTTGCCAATTCAGAGAATCATCATCCGGATCTACTGGTTTCTTTCAATCGTTGTGTTGTCATGTTGAATACTCATTCGGTGGGCGGAGTCTCCGAGAATGACTTCATTTGTGCTGCTAAAATTGACGCAGTGGCAAGTCACAACTTCGTTCCGGTTTCACACTAGTTGAGTCCATGAAGAAGTACCGAAAGCATGACTTTCCAGTCGATAAAATCCGTCGCTTTTTGGAGCCGGGTCCTATTGTTTTGGTCAGCTCCTGCTTTAAGGGTGAAACAAATATAATGACGATGGGATGGCATACTGTTCTGGAATTCTCGCCCTCCCTCGTTGGCTGCATGATTACGGCTGGCAATCACAGCTTTGATTTAATCAAGAAAAGCAAAGAATGTGTGATCAATATCCCCACTGTGGATCTTATGGACCAAGCCATAGGAATCGGAAATTGCACTGGTGGAAAGATCGACAAGTTTTCTGAATTCAAATTAACGGCAGTCCCTGCAGAGCGAGTTGCTGCGCCCATGATTGCAGAATGCTATGCGAATCTGGAGTGCAAGTTGATAGATTCAAAAATGCTAAACAAGTATAATTTCTTTATCTTCAAAGTGGTCAAAGCACATGCTCCTAAATCACCTCGATATCCCAAGACGTTTCACTATACTGGAGATGGGGTGTTCATGATTTCCGGCTCCCATGTCGACAAACGCCGAAGGTTCAAGCCGGAAATGCTATAGCTGAATATGAATCTCTGACGAACCAGTGCCAGAAATTATACTTTGCAGTTTTGCAGCATCAAAGGGTGCTTTGACCTTAAGGTCGTTATCAAAGTAAATGAAAATATCGCGGGGCCTGCGGGGCGGGCTCACGTCCGTCAACTTAAGGGCATCTTGGGGTTCTTTACCAATGTGCCAGAGCTGAATTCTTGAGGACCACCACTTAAGGGAATCTTCGCCATAACCATTTTTATAAAAAGTCTCGTCACCATGCAGGCGAAGATAGATAAAGTCAGTCGTCACGTCTTCCATGTAGGGCCATTTTCCCGCGGTGTCGGCAAAAACCAATCCGCAATTGTACTGCCTTAGCAGTGAGATGAACTCCGGATTTTCGAAGCTGTGATGGCGAACTTCAAACGCGTGGTGCAATCCTGCAGCGTCGGAGCGAATCAGGTCCGAATAGTGTTTGCCATACCTTTCTGATTTGTCGGCGAGTGCAGTGGCCTGAGCCCGGGTTTGCGGAAGCAGCCTTAGGAATGATTCAAATTCATCGGGTTCAAATCTTAGAGTTGGCGGCAGCTGCCAAAGAATGGCCCCAAGCTTTTCATTTAAGTTTAAAATGCCCGACCCGAAGAAGTTAATCAGTGCGCGTTCACAGTTCTTTAAGCGCAACACATGCGTGATAAAGCGGGATGCTTTGACGGAAAAGCAGAAGTCTTCGGGAGTTTCCGAGTACCAGCGCAGATACGTTCCGGGTTTTTGATTGGCATAGAAAGAGCCGTTTATTTCAATGGAGGATACTTTGCGACTGGCATAGAAAAGTTCCTTCCTGGCAGGCAAGTCTGCTGGATAGAACACGCCTCGCCAAGGTTCATAAACCCAGCCGGATATTCCTATCTTTATCATTTGATTCTCCTGGGGATTCGCCAAGTGGCTGCAGATCATGGGTGGTTGGGGCATGAAGACAGCTTCCGAATCGGTCAAATCGGGAGCCATGACAGGGACAGTCCCAGGTCTTTTCCGCAGAATTCCATTTTACGATTCCGCTTAAATGGGGGCAAACGGCTGACATTTTAAACAGTTTGCCATCTCTATCTTTGTAGACCGCAACTCGCTTTAATCCGTCATTTACAACACAGCCTTCATCGGGAAGTAGTGATGCGATATCGTCGTGCGGAAGTATCCAGTCCGCATAATGTTGCATGGTGGTTGTATTCTGAGAAACATAATCCTTAAGAGCCTTGGGGGTAAACCGGTTCGGATCATAGATCCCGGAATATTCATTGTGACTTCCGGCAATCTGATCAGCGATGACTTTTGATGCGATCGCCGAATGGGTAAAGCCATGTCCAGAGTCACCTGTGACTATATAAGTATGATTTCGTCCTGGTGATTTACCAATAAAAGCCATTCCGTCCACTGGTTCAAGAAGTTGACCAGACCACATGGTGGCTACATCAGAAATATGTGCGCCCAATCTTTCCTGTGTCCACGTTAATAGGTTTTTAAATGCTTTTTCGGGATGCCCTTCGCCAACGCGATGATCCTCGCCACCAACTATAAGAATGTCGGTGTTTGAATCTTTTAAAGATTGAGTGACTCGCATGTAGTGGTATGAATCCGACGTGTCCCAAAAGAGCGCATGGGGAATACTGTCCCGACGTACTTTAAGCGCGATGCAGTAGGTGCGGTAAGCTGCTTGTTTGAGATATATCTTATTTGCTGTTGTTGGACCATTTGTGGCAAGAATAATAGAGTCGCATTTAATTTTAAATCCGCCTTCTGCCTCGACATAAGTTTCAGGGGTTTCGTGAAATGCAATGGCATTGGTGTTCTCGTAGATCAAGCCACCTTTTTTGATGATGGCCTTTATCAATCCATTTATAAACTTCAGCGGATGAATTTGTGCCTGATTCTGAAATTGCAGAGCCGGACCCATCTCGAAGAAAGATTCTTTGAAATCCGTGGAAAGTTTGACACCTTTCACGCCCGCTTTTTTGGCAGCATCCAGCTCCTGACCTAAGTAAGAGGCCTCTTTGTCAGGCGACGAAAATAGATATCCATTCACACGCTGGAAATCACATTCTATATTTTCATTTTTGATAATTGATTCAAATAATTCAATTCCTTCGCGATGGCTCCGGTAGAACAGACGAAGTGTATCCAAACCATGGATACTCAGCAGGTGTGAGAAACCGTCATCCAAAGCATCGGAGAGGTGGGCGGTGGTGTATCCTGTCTCATTTTTAGAGAGAGTACCTCTTTCCAGCAGAATAACGCGTCTTCCACGCTGTAGCAGCTCATAGGCACACAAAAGGCCCGCGATTCCTCCTCCGACGACACAAATATCCGCTTGAAGCGAATTTTCCAAGCGAGGCATCGGTGGAAGATTGAATTCAGTCTGCCAAAGTGAATGTGTTTTTTGCTGGGGTAGGGGCATTGTCGCAACCTCGCAGGAAATAAAAGTCCCCTTTATTTTTCCATTGTGGTGGTAAAGGGGATAGATGTTATTCTGCAGTTGTTTAGGTTACGCAGCTTTTGTTTCCACCGAAGAATCTTTAATGCTGCTTACGAGACCACTTAATGTCTGGGCATCGATAAGTAATTGGTTGGAAGTTGAGTTTAGATTCTGCGCATAGGTCGTGTTTTGGGATGTAAGTTCATCGACCTGGTGGATGGTCTTTGTCACAGCCTCCAGGTCGCGAATTTGCGCGCTGCTGGATGACGAGATTTCCGCATTCAAAGTTTGTACGCGATTAACGGCTGTCAGAATTTCACTCAAAGATTTCCCACTCAGGTCCGCACTGCGCTCACCATTGCGGATAATCTCGACGTTACCTTTAACCAGCACGGAGATATCTTTGGCAGAAGTGGCGCATCTTTGCGCCAGTGTTCTAACGGCCTCAGCGACAACCCCAAAACCCCTGCCATGCTCACCAGCCCGGGCGGCTTCGACGGAGGCATTCAGTGCCAGCAGGTTCGTTTGAAAGGCGATGTCTTCGATGATTGTTACGATATTATTGATCTCATTGGCGCTGGTTGAAATTTTCTTGATGGTATCAATCAGATCAATAATATGTTTTGAGCCATCAGACGCAACCTTCTTGGACGTTGTGGACAGGGATTCAGCTTCGACGGCGGAGCGAGAATTAGTGGTAACTACTCCCAAAAGCTCATTTAGCTTTTGAATGGAGTCCTCAAGTCGGGAGCTGACTTCCATGGTGGAGTCATTGAGCTTTTTTCCGGTGTCTTCGATAACGGTGCAGCCATCGATGTTTTGACTGGAGATTTCAGTTAGCTGCGCGATTGTTGTGTCCTGCATACCGATAAATACGCTGTAGCGTTGTGCGATCAGCAGCAGCGGAATTGTTTCAAGAACGACAAATGTGGCGTGGAGAGCCACGATGCCAAAGCTTGCGTCATAGTTGAAAACACTTTTTGGAAACCACAGATAGAACGCCACGTGATGAATTGCAATGGTGGCGGCTGCCGTGATGATAGGAGTCAGCATACCAAAGCTTAAACAGACCGCCAGTGAGACGAATACGTGAAAATGCATTTCAATCATGCCGTTACCAAGATGTATCAACAGTCCTGAAAAGCTCATCAAGGCCATTGCCAGCAAGTTTGGCAGCAGGGCTGAGGAGATTCCCAGCAAGTACACCAGTGTCGGAGCAGAGAGGATGAATAGGCCGACTCCCCAGGCAACCCACTGACTGTGACCGTTTATATGAGCCAAGTATGAGAAAATCGGGAAATGAGCAAAGAGGCTTAATAAGAACATTCTGGAGCGTGATCTTGTAAAGCTTTGTCTAAAGTTCATGGGTCACCTGGTTTGAGTATTTCATTGAAAATGGATCTACTATTTTTTGCAGTTTACGACTGACGGCACAGCCGAAGATCGGGAAGTTTTTTACTGTCCCTTTGCCTTGCAAGCTGTTTAGAATTTCCAGATCGCGAATGGGGCTGCCATCCTTGATGGATTTTTCCGAGTAACCACCGGCATAGACGGTGTCCCCCTTAGGCGTGGAAATCAGAAGAAATGGCACACCCAGTTTGGATATGTCTTCTTGCAGGTCCTCGGGGTTCATATGTCTGACTGGAAATCCTTTAGCAACCAACGCTTGAGAGTCCTTCTGGGACTTTCCTAGCAGTACAACGTCTTCATGGGTGTCCGAAAGCGGGCCGCGCTTTAAAAGATTCGCCATGACAGCTTCAGAGCATTTGCAATCTTCACTGAGCACATGTGTGAGGGTCCACGCACCAGGTTGCTTGGACGACAACGAAGTGTTGGAGCTGAAAGACATAAGATGCCAGCCATAGAACTGGGACACCAATCCCATTGTTCCCAATGCCCAACATCCGATAATGAAATATAATAAGTACTTCTTCACACGTAACAGATCGGGGACTATTTGACAGATCTTTAACGTGAATATCGTCTAATTGATAATTTTAGTAACTAATGGGGATTAAAGTCCGGGAGCCAGCTCGACTGATCAATGGTCGAAAACATGTATCGGTGGACCTTTCATATTTTACTGTGTGATCGATCAAACTTAGCATGAGAATATGAAAGCAAAACTAACATTATCTAAAGGTGGCTCGGCATTTCGCAAAATCGCGATGGGATCATGGCATAAAGCTGGTGATCCTTCGGTGTATGGCTTGTTGGAAATCGACATGACCAAAGCGCTGGAATACATGAAATCCTACGAGACCGCCACCGGAACCAAACTTTCCATTTCTCATCTTGTCGGCAAGGCAGCTGCAACAGCAATGAAGGAGCGGCCTGAAATTAACGGCATGATTCGCTTTAATCGCATTTATCTGCGCGATCAGGTCGATGTTTTTTATCAGGTGAATATCCCTGGCAATCCTGAAGATCCAGTGGGCAAAGCAACTTTAACGGGCGTTGTGGTTAGGGCTGCAGAAAACATGACGGCAGGACAGATCGCTCAGGAATTGGCTAACAAGTCCAAGGCGATCAAGGGCGGAGCAACAAGTGAACTGACAAAATCCCTGGATGCAATGAAGTTCATGCCGTGGGGATTGATGCGCATGATTCTGAATATCACATCATTCTTAAATTACGATTTGGGTATTAATCTTACCTGGGCCGGGATGCCGCGAGACGCTTTCGGATCAATTATGATCACGAATATCGGCGGGATGGGTGCTGATACCGCGTGGGCTCCATTGGTGGCATATTCAAAAGTGCCGATTTTGCTGACGGTGGGTCAGATTAAACAACGTGCCTGGGTCAGTGAAGCAGGTGTTGTTGAAGCAAGACCGGTCGCGCGCATAGGTGTGACCTTTGATCATCGTTTTATGGACGGGACGCATGCTGCAGCTTTGCAAAAGATTTTTGAAAAATGCTTTGCTGAGCCAGAGAAATACTTCGGCCAAGTCACAGAAAATTCATATCCAAAGCTTTCGGCGTTTCCTTTGAAGATGGCCTAAAGATTTTGTTCTGGGGGATACTGGGCGCGAACATGTTTGCCCAGGTATTCCTGCACGAGAGACAATTCATTTTCCAATGAATCCACCAGCAGAGTCATCTGCTGAATATTGGTCGATGCCAGATCAAGCTTTTCAATACGTTCAGCAATTTCCTTCAGGCGGAGCGCGCCTAGTACGGCAGCTGACGACTTCAGGTTGTGTGCAAGTTTTGGCAAAAGTGCAAAATCACCTTTGGACAGGGCTTCGCGCATTTGGGCGACTTGTGCCGGGCTGTCCTGGTTGAAAATATCCACGACTTCCTTAAGCAAGGTATGACCGTTTCTTTTTTCTTCAGAATTAAGAAGGCTCAGGCTCTGAGGATTTGCAGCGTGCTGTCCCTGAATAATCCATTTGTTAATTTTGAACATGAGATCGTTATAAGAAATCGGCTTGCTGATATAGTCATTCATACCGGATTCCAGGCACTGTTCAATGTCACCTTTGATGGCATTAGCCGTGGTCGCAAGAATGGGGATGGCCCGGTTGTCGTCGCCAGCCTGACCTTTACGTATTCTTCGAGTGGCCTCGTATCCATCCAGTATGGGCATTTGGGCATCCATCAGAACAAGATCGAACTTTTCAGAAAGGAGAGCGGCTATCGCAGCATTGCCATTTTCGGCAGTGCGGCTGGTGCATCCCATTGTTGCCAGCATTTCGCTGACCACTTTTTGATTTATCAGATTGTCTTCAGCTATAAGGATGTGGCCGCGAATCATCGAGGTTGGTTTAAGATTTGCCATTCTGCTGATAGTGGCATCGGTTGACGGCACTCCCAGATTTACATCAAAGTAAAAGCGCGAACCAATGCCCTTGACGCTGTCTACGTCTATCTTGCCTCTCATCATTTCCACGATTTGTTTGGAAATAGCGAGTCCCAATCCCGTACCGCCGTATTTTCGAGTTGTGGAACTGTCCCCTTGAGTGAAGCTTTTAAATAGTTTTTTACGGGTGTCATCATCAAAGCCGACACCTTGATCAATGACTTCAAAGAGCAAATGCATTGATCCCTCGGCATCAGGTCCTTTGGGTGTGATGCGAACTTTAATAGTACCCTGCTCTGAAAATTTGATGGCGTTGTTTATCAGATTCAGCAAAACCTGGCGTAATCGCAAGGGATCGCCTGTCAGGAACTCGGGCACGGTTGGATCGATTTCGATTTTAATTTCAAGATTTTTCATACGGGCAGAATATTCGACAATAGACACGGCACTTCGCACCAAAGAGGATAGTTCGAAGTTGGTTTCTTCCAGTTGGAGCTTTCCCGACTCGATTTTTGATAAATCCAGAATCTCATTGATCAGTGACAGAAGTGCATTCGAGGAGGTTTTAATGGTTTCAAAGTAATCCTGCTGACGTGAATTAAGTGGAGTCTGTTCAAATAACTTCAACATGCCAATGATTCCATTTAACGGAGTGCGAATCTCGTGACTCATGTTTGCGAGGAAAGCGGACTTCATATTTGATGCTTCCAGAGCTTTTGTTCGAGCCACTTCAAGTTCCGCCTCAATCGATTCGCGCATACGAATCTGATTGCTTAGCAGGCGGGTTGAGAGGAAGAAAAGTAGAAATGAAATCCCGATTCCCACGGCCACCAGGATACATGTGTTGATGAATTTGGATTCCAATTTTCCTGAACGCTGGGTCAGCAAAGTTTGCTCTTCGGTTTCGATATCAGAAAGAAGGCGATGGATTTCAGAGGTTTCAGCAGAAGTCAGAAGGGATCTGTATTTCTCATCAGTGAGTATCTTTCCGTTGTGTTGAAGCTCGGCTGCGAAACGCTGCCATATTGTGGATTTTGTTGCGCTTAAGGATTTTAAGCGCTGAATGCGACGTGCCTGTGTGGGGTTGTCACTTGCGAGTTTTGACAGTGTATCAAGATTTCTTTGCAGTGCCAGTTGCGCACTATTGAATGGTTCCTGGGATATCGTCGGATCAATAAACATCGCGGAAAGAGTGACCTTACTTTCCTCCAGATTCGCTTTGGTTTTCTGAACTTCAGTCAGGACCTCGTAGGTGTGTTTGCGCCACAAGGAAGCCAGTTGCAGTTGGCGGCCGCTATAGAAGATCGTGACGCCGATAATTACCAGGATGCAAAATCCGGCAAAAGCTAGGAAGAACGAGGTTTTTGAATGGTATTCGCGACCGTTTTTCTTTCCCATACTTCCATTAAACCTCTCTGGAGGATGAGCGCCAATCATTCGGTCTTTGAATAATCAAAATACACACTAAAAATGGTAGTCATGTGTCGTGTGGCTCTGGAGAATCAAGGAATGAACAAGAATCTGAAGAATGTGCTTCTAATTGAGGATTCCAGGGAGATGCAGGCAATTGTCCGTCATTCGATTTCGGATGTTTGCCTCTTGAAGCACGTGGGAACTGCGGCAGAGGGCCGGAACGAACTGGATCTGGGAATTTATTCGTTATTACTTTTGGATGTTTCTTTACCCGATGCAGATGGATTTGAGTTTTGCGCAAGTCTGCGCAAAGAAAAAAGATATCTGGATTTGCCAGTGATTTTTTTGACGGGAAAGACCGATTTGGCCCAAAAGGTTCAAGGATTTGAAGCCGGTGGTGATGACTACATTACCAAACCCTTTGAGCCCGAAGAGCTAAGAGCACGGGTTAAGGGCAAGCTCAGCCGGATTAAGGAACTCGGAAGCTCCTTCAGTTTGGCGGGATACCGGGTGGATTTTTCGATGCAAAAGATTTTTGAGATGAATGAGGAAGGTGTTGAACATGCGCTGCCGCTGACGCCTCTCGAGTTCAAAATTTTCAGTCACCTTTTGAAGAATTCCGGAAAGGTTTTCTCCCGCAAGAATCTGTTGGAGCTATTCTGGGCTGACAGTCTGCATATTTCCAATCATACCGTCGACACCCATATTTCCTCACTCCGAAAGAAGATGGGTGAGCGGGGAGGATTGATTCGATCCGTCTTTAAGCAGGGATACACATTTGAACCTCTGAATGAATCTCAAAGGGATGTCTCAGTCTGAGAAGGCAAATCCTTAGGGAACTTCCCGGAGCGGGAAACGTCTACAAGATTCTATACACAGTTATTAAATTAAACAGTTTAAACCAATAGAACCGACAAGTGTGTGGTCCGCGTATTGCTATTTATGTTAGGGGGATGGGGTGAAAATGCCTAAATATCAACTTTTCGGATTTATCACATTGGCAGCGATTTCTATCGTTTCGTTTCAAAACTGTTCACAAGCAAGCTTTTCTGAGGCGAAAAGTCAGTTGGCTTCCTCCACTCCGGACGGTTCCAATACAACGGACTCGGCCTCACCGAATGATCCAAGCACTCCAGACAGTGCTTCGCCAGACACACTGTCTGCGGTGGATATCACGTGGGCGGTGAATAAAAATGTGGTTTTGAATATCACGCATGCGAGCATTATCGCCGCGAACAAGGGCAGCTTATTGAAAGTCGATTCCGTGGGCATGCCCAATTTGGGTTCGTTAACGGCGAAGGGCTCCAGCAGTTACGACTTCGTATCTTCTGTGACCGGCACGGCGACGATGTCCTATACTATTTCCAACAGCTCCAATGTTAAAGCCAGCGCAAAGATCATTATTAAGGTGGTTGAAAGCGACATTGCGACCGCTCCTTTCTATGGCTGTAACCTTGACGGAAAACTTTATAGTTTGGATCCGGCAAGCGGGACTTTGTTGCAGGAAGTGAATCTGACCTATAATGGTTCCAAGTTGCCTTGCAGTGACATGGTTATCAGTAGTTCTGGAGTGGTGTTTGCGAAGGATGCAGACGGAAGCAACAAGATCTATACGATCGACGTAAGCACAGGCAAGGGCACCCTTTATCAGAGTTCATTGGTGGCTTCCGGTAACCGTTCTGTGGGCTTGACCCTGAGTGTGGATGGCCAAAGCCTGATCACATCAGAGGAAACAGATCCAGGCAGATCGTCACAGACAAACAGTCTGATTCAGGTTTCTAAAGCGGGTGTGAAGACGGTGCTTATTCCGGCTTCAGACAAGTTCCAGATGTATGGTGGTGACGTCAAGTTGCTTCCGGATAACAAGATGTATTGGACCATCACTAACGTGACGTCGACTTTGTGTCGCAATACCGCGAAGGCAGGTAACCAGGCCGTGCTAAGATACGATCCAGCAACCGGAGAGAAGAAAGAGATCGCATGTTTTGATAAGAAAAACATCTTCGGTCTGGGCTTCGCCTCCAAAGCACTTTACGGCTTCAGTGAGCAAGGTAATCTGGTGCGTGTCGACATCAACACGGGCAATACGACTCTGATCAAGAATACAGGTCTGACGTTCATTGGGGCCGCAGCCAATCCGATCCTTTGGTAGGATTTCACAAAAGTAATATTTCATGTAAAAAGCCCGCGGACAGCGGGCTTTTTCATTCACAAGTATGGGTATCTTTTTCATTCCCGGTATAACAATCGTACAAGTTTCCGGGTGCCTATTGTGAATTCCTGATTCCTCGGGCATTTTTGCCTCATTCGTATCAAAAACATAAATGAGGTATTCGATGAAAAAAATCGTTCTTTCTGTTGTGACTCTTTTGTTGGCGCAAACTGCTACCGCTGAAATCACAGCGAACTCGTCTTGGGAAGAAATCTTCGCAGCCAAGGGGCCCTATCAAATCCACGCGCCAGTAGTTTATATGGGGCGCGCAATTGACTACACATACGTGTGCCGTGATGGACAAAATCTACGCACAATGGGTCCTGTTGATATCGTGGTTAATGATCAAGAAGGCGATGGCCCAACGAAATTTGAAGTTGTTGGTAGCGAAGTTCTTTCCACTCCGATCAAATATGTTCAACACGAAGAATTCTGTGATGCTTCTTACAATAAGGTTCTTTGCACTCCTGTTACTTACACAGGCGTTTATCCAATGACTGTTCAAATCAGCGTGGGTCGCAAATTGAACAAAGGTCGTGAAGTTCATTTGTTCACGAAATCATACACAGTTCCGAACTGTGAAACAGTTGAAGTAAAATAGTTGATTAGCATCACATTCTGAATGCTTTAAAAGGCTCCCAATAGGGGGCCTTTTTTTATTTTAACAATTGAAGATGCAATTTGTGCGGTTTGTTTGTCGCTGATCCATCGTGAGCTTTAAAATGGGCCTTTAAACATGGGAGGCACATCATGGGTGTAAGGGCGTGTATATGCATATTATTGTCGGTGCTCATAGTTGAACCTGGCAACGCTTGCACAAGATTTCTTTGGAAATCCAGCGATCAGAACACGGTGATCGGCAGAAATATGGATTGGGGAGAGGAGATGGGCTCCAATATGTGGTTGCTTCCACGGGGAATGGAGCGCCAAGGAGGAGTCACTGACAATCCATTGAATTGGACGTCGAAATACGGCAGCGTGATTTTAACGGCGTACGATATTGGCACTGCCGATGGCATCAACGAAAAAGGACTTGTCGCAAATATTTTGTATCTGACCGAAAGTGATTTTGGGATTCGGAACACCCAGCTTCCGGGGATCTCGGTATCTTTGTGGGCTCAATATTTTCTGGATAACTTTGAAACTGTCAAAGAGGCCCTCGGTTCACTTGAAGCAAAGCCTTTTCAAATTCAAACATTTGGCGTTGAAACTTCCATGGGTAGAAAAGAGGGAGCCGTTCATTTGGCTATTTCCGATAAAGAAGGTGATACGGCTGTGATTGAGTATGTCGGTGGCAAGGCCAAAATCTATCACGATAAAAGCTATAAAGTGATGACCAATTCTCCGCCCTTTGATCAACAGCTGGCGGCTTTGAAGCAGTATCAGGGCTTTGGTGGCGATAAGAAGCTCCCAGGCACCACAGAGGCCGCTGATCGCTTCGTGAGGGCGGCCTATTACGCTCAACACTTGCCTCCGCCACAGGACTATCGGGAGGCCATTGCCGGCGTTTTCAGTGTCCTGCGCAATGTCTCCCAGCCATTTGGGGCGCCAGATCCTGCAAGACCGTACATTTCAACAACGCGGTGGAGAGCAGTCGCTGATATGAAGCGGGGAATTTATTTTTATGAAAACACCCTAAGTCCCAATGTCGTATGGGTGCAGTTAAATCGTTTGGATTTTCAAAAGGCAGCTCCGGTGCGAAAACTCTCACTTGTGAAAAACTATGACTTGGTGGGCGATGTGACAGGGGTTTTTAAACCGGAAAAAATGTTCCAGTTTCAAAAGGTGGAAAAAGAAAAGCAGTTGGGCAAGACTCAGTGACAGGACGAAAAAAAAGGGGACTTGGAAGTCCCCTTTTTAGTTTAAACGATTAGTTCTTTTGGAACACCTTTTGGAATCGCACTCAAAAGTTTTTGAGTGTAATCATGCTGCGGATTTGAATAGATATTCTCCGCCGTGTTCATTTCAACGATTTTACCACCGTACATTACTGCCACGTCGTCAGAGATGTATTTAACCACTGACAAGTCATGAGAGATAAAGATGTAAGTCAGGTTCATTTCATCCTGGAGATCCAATAGCAAGTTCAGGATCTGAGCCTGAATGGATACGTCAAGAGCGGATACAGACTCGTCACACACGATGAAGTCAGGCTTAACCATCAACGCACGAGCAATACTGATACGTTGTCTTTGACCACCAGAGAACTCATGCGGGTAGCGATTCATCACACCCGGAGACAAGCCCACTTTTTTCATCATAACAGCAGCCATCTCTTTGCGTTGGCTGTCGTTGTCACCCAAGTTATGGATTTGCATTGGTTCCATCAAGATCGCACCGATAGTCATACGCGGATTCAGAGAAGCAAACGGATCCTGGAATACGATCTGCATTTTCTTACGTACCGGAAGCATCTGGCGAGCAGATAGCTTCGTGATGTCCTGACCTTCGAAAACGATTTGACCGGCAGTGGAGTCCACAAGGCGCATCAAAGTACGACCCAACGTGGTTTTTCCGCAACCAGACTCACCAACAAGGCCCAGAGTTCTGCCTTTTTTAACTTGGAAGGAAACGCCATCAACTGCTTTTGTGTAGCCTTGAACGCGTCCTAGCAAGCCGCCAGTGTGTGCAAAATGTGTTTGCAGGTCTTTGACTTCCAGGATCACTGGAGCGTCAGAAGGATGAGAGGCTTTTTTGGCTTGTTGAGTGGATGCATCCGGGCCTGGAAGTTCTTCGCCATTAGGACCCATGAAGTCGCTTAGAACTGGCAAACGAGCCAAGTGGCTGGAAAGAGACGGGCGGCAAGCCAGCAATCCTTTTGTGTAAGGATGTTGTGGATTCGTGAAGATTTTTTTGGAAACGTTGGTTTCCACAACCTCACCCTTGTTCATTACGATCACCTGGTCAGCGATATCAGCAACAACACCCAGGTCATGCGTGATAAACAGCATGCTCATGTTTGTTTGTTTTTGGATATCAGCCAATAGATCCAGAATTTGTTTTTGGATTGTTACGTCCAACGCTGTTGTCGGCTCGTCGCAAATCAAAACATCCGGATTACAAGCGATCGCCATAGCGATCATGATACGTTGACGTTGACCACCGGAGAATTTGTGAGGGTAGAAGTAAAGTCTTTCTTCTGGATTTGGAATACCCACTTTTTTCAACAACTCCACACCACGAGACAAAGCTTGTTCTTTGGTCAGGTTTTGGTGAAGCATCAAAGTTTCAGTGATTTGGTCCGCGACAGTCAGAACCGGATTCAAGCTGGTCATTGGTTCTTGGAAAATCATGGAGATTTTAGCACCACGGATTTCGCGCATTTTGTCTTCTGGAAGTTTTAGAAGATCTTTGCCTTCAAACAGAATTTCACCGCTGGTGACTTTGCCCGGATGACCGATAAGGCGCATGATTGCCAGGGAAGTAATACTTTTGCCGGAGCCGGATTCGCCCACAAGGCCGACAGTTTTGCCTTTAGGGATTGAAAAGGAGATGTGCTTAACAGCTTTAACGATGCCGTCATCAGTTTTGAATTCTACAGCAAGGTTTTTTACTTCAATGACATTATTGCTCATTTTTCTCTCTTCCTGGGTAACATCAATACATTATCCGGTACGGTCACTTCCCGGCGAACCGGAGGTGTACTGTCCTTCAGCGCTGGGTGGGACCCTTCGCCGCCGTCCAAGAGTAGCAGAAATGCCGACAATCTGTAAGCAAGATCGTGTGCTGCGTAGTTACTTAACTGGATGCGCATGGGCCCAAAGTTTATCTGAATTAAGTCATTTTTGTCGTCTCGTCCAAAATAAAATTCATCCGTGGTATCGAAAAATGTTCTTTTTTCCGGATTGTCCATGAGAACCCCTCTGCTTAGGGCCTTACTGTGCGCATTTCGGGCTAAACTGGTCAATAAAATGGCCCCTTTTCATGATTTGGTTTTCAATGGGTCTTCAATTGGAATTCATTTAGTTGAGCGATAAAAAGTCGAGGACAAAAGATGCTTAAAATTTCGACTTTTCCCTATGAAAAACCTGCCTTTATATTGGTCGCATTGTAATGAAAAATCTCGCAGTCGCACCTGAGCACGCTGCTGTCCGTGTGGCTCTTTGGAGAGCACTTCATGTTTAGTTGGACCCAGGCGAGGAAAATTGGCGCAGCCGCTCTGAAAAAGAGATAAATTTTTCAAAAACTATGTGTGTCTTCATTGTCGTTCGAGCTCGATTTGTCGAGAGCCTCATCGTAGAAGCAGTGGGCTGCCGCGTTGCGCTATATTTAGAAGCGTTCGCACGCAATCAAGCGCCAGTATGCATTTTCATTCTTGTATAAGGCGATGCTATTGAGATTTCGTGCGATCAGATCGCGTTCGTGAATGCCGGGAAAATTCAAAGTTCTTTGCAGTAACCGACCTTTGCCCATATCGAGTGAAATTTCAAACGTGTTGCGGTGTTGGCGCCATGGAGGTGTCACGGGCTGGCAATTTGATAGAAATTTTAAAAGCAGTTTTTCTCCGGGAGCTCCATAAAGAACCAATTGGGATTGCAGCCCGCCTGGCGAGCCCGTAATCAGAACTTCGCCGCGATGGGGGAGGATCACGTGAGTCTGGGCTGAGGCCAGAAGTCCGAGAAGCAGAAGTGATCCAATGAGAAGCAATGCTTTCATAAAGATTCTCCTTTTGCCTCTATGATAAACACTTTGGTGATGAGATTGTTGGTTAACGTTAGCTACTGCTAAAACACATCCTCGCCAGGAGTCGTTTTGCGGTTCATATTTCCTCCCATTTTAGAAGAGAATACGAGAATGAAGCGTGTGATCCTGCTGACTTCATTGTTGATCCTGGGGCTTATAAGCTCCCAGTTTTTACCCTGGATTTGGGGGCCTTTGCCCACGGAATTAAATTTTATTCGTGGTGCCCTGACCATGGGGTTGCTGGCCTATATCATGATCGAGGTGGGCCGGGAGTTTGAAATAGATCTCGGCAAAAAGAAAGAATACGCGGTCGACTATGGTGTGGCAGCGACGGCGGCGGCATTCCCCTGGATCTTTTGTACAATCTACTTCCTGATTTTTTTAATGCCTGACTCGCCAACTTCTGATCGAGCACCGTGGATCGAAGCAATGCTGGCTGCTCGATTTGCTGCTCCAACTTCAGCGGGTGTGTTGTTTTCAATGCTGGCCGCGGCGGGGCTGGCCGGTACGTGGGCGTTTCGAAAAACGCGAATACTTGCGATCTTCGATGACCTGGACACTGTATTGTTTATGATTCCTCTGAAAATCGTGATGGTGGGATTCGCCTGGCAAATGGGTGTCGATCTTTTTGTGGTGACACTTTTGCTGGTGCTCGGGTGGAAGTACTATCGAAAGCTTGTCATACCTTCCACATGGCCTTGGGTTTTGCTTTATGCTTTTGTGATCACCTGTGCAAGTGAACTGATCTTTTTTCTGACCAAGGAGCCGGATTCAGTATTGGGAGTGCACATTGAGGTTCTGCTGCCGGCATTTGTATTGGGGTGCGCGTTAAAGCACCAAGATCATGAAGACATTCCCACTCCTGGGGAAGAGATTCCCGGTGAGGGAGCTGAGGAGCGCGCCGGACTGGTGATCTCGTGTTTGTTCATGCTGTTGGTGGGGCTTTCTATGCCGAGCATGTTTGGGAGTGGATCTGTTGTAAAAATTGACATGGGTTGGGGGGAAATTTTACTTCACGTGCTGGCGGTGACCGTTCTCTCGAATCTGGGAAAAATGTTTGCGGCTTTCTGTTACCGCAAGGAGGCCACTTTGCGCGAGCGTCTCGCGGTATCTGTGTCGTTATTTCCGAGGGGGGAGGTGGGGGCCGGCGTTTTGGCGGTGTCGCTGTCATACGGTATCACGGGACCTTTTGTGACGATTGGCTTTTTATCTCTAGCATTAAATCTTATGCTGACTGGCGTTTTCATTGTTATAGTAAAACGGCTTTTGTAGTATGGTAACATTCTACATGAGAGGCAGTATTGAGTCCGGAAGAACAAAGGAAAGCAAAAGAGGATTTTAGTTTTTGGTTGCTCCAGAATAGGATCACTTTTTATTCGCTCATTGCAATTCTGCTGATTTCGGCGCTTTTTGCCGCCGGAATCATTCTCTTTCCTGAATTTAGCACCTCCCAGTTTGTGGCATTCATTGTTCTGATTCCTGCGTTGTCTTGTCTGGCGATTGCAACCTGCCACGCCTCAAATCTGGAATCGGAGAAGGCCCTGAGAGAATACCAGCAACTGCACACACGCGTGTTGGAGGCCGAGGGCTCCCGAATCACCCTGGATCGTTTTTTTTCCATTTCCAGTGATCTGATGGCTGTGGCCGGTAAGGATGGGTTGCTTAAGAAAGTCAGCCGGTCCTTGGTGAAATCCCTGGGGCACAGCGAGAAAACTTTGTTAAGCACGCCATTTGTTGAATTCATTCATCCCGATGACAGGGAAGCAACCCGGAAAAATATTGAAACTCTGAACATGGGGATTCGCTCGGTGGGCTTCGAGAATCGATATCGTACAGCGACTGGGGATTACAGAACGCTGAGCTGGAGTGCAGCCGCAGATCTGGAGTTGGGGGTTCGTTTTGCATCAGCCAGAGATGTGACAGATGAGCGCAATTTTCAGTTGCGCGTGCAACAGGTTTTGGATGTTGCGCCTTTCTTGTTGGTGGTTTCTGAGGCTGGCGGTGTTGTCACGAATTGCAACGCGGCATTTGCAGGCGTGGTTGGGGTTGAGCGGGAATGCATCGTGGGCCAACCTGGAAGCCATTTCAAAATGTCAGGACTATTTGTTACGCCAGAACAAGAGCGCGAAGTCAGTACCTCACGTCAGGCGATGACTTTTTCTGAAGTCCTTATGGTGCAAGGACGCGTCCATCACTATCATTCGACAGTGTTTCCTATTCAAGATCAGACGGGCAAGATTGCTTGGATTGGAAAAGTATCCTTAAGTTCCCAACCATAGAAGACATGTTTGTTTGCAGCTGAAATATTTTTTTAAGGCCGGCTCTGATTCCGAATGTAAATCTAAGAGGCATGCGATTTATTTCATACGTTCTGGTGGTGATTTTCTTTCTTCCCTGGATCTCCTATGCAGCAGAGACCAAAAGGCCGCGCATTGGTTTGGTTTTAGGGGGAGGCGGAGCACGGGGTTTGTCCCACGTTGGTGTTCTGGAAGTTTTGGAACAAAATAGAATTCCCGTTGATTGTATTGTTGGCACCAGTATCGGCTCGTTGGTGGGGGCTGGATATGCCGTCGGTCGCACTCCTCAGGAGATGAAAGAACATATTCAGGCAGCGGATTGGTCGCGAATGTTTTTGGCGCGACCGCCGCGTAAAGCTTTCCCATTTCGTCGCAAGCAGGATGATTCACTATCCATGCTTGGCGTGGAAGTGGGGTTGAGCGACAAAGGACAAGTTCTTTTGCCAAGAGCTGCAATCAGTACTCAGGAAATTGAGTATTTTCTGCGGACGTTAACTTACGGATCAACTTATCCGAAGTTTGACAATCTGCCGATACCCTATCGGGCCATAGCTACAAATTTGGTCAATGGCGAAATGGTTGTCCTGGGAAATGGCGACCTGGTGACCGCGATGAGAGCGAGTATGGCCGTGCCTGGGGTCTTTCCGGCGGTTCCTTCCGAGGGGCGCCTTCTGGCTGACGGTGGTCTTGTCAGAAACTTGCCGGTGGATACTGCCAGACAACTATGTGCGGATGTTGTTGTTGTCGTTGATGTTAGTTCCGCACCTTTGCAACAGGAAGAAATTGGCAGCATTTTTTCTGTGATGGATCAGTACACCCGGTTGATGATGATTCAAAACGTGCATCCACAGCTAAAAAGTCTGACTGCCAAAGATGTTTTGATCAGTCCAGTGTTTAAAGATCTTGGTTCCACGGATTTTGGCAAAAGTGAGCCGTTGATCAAAGCGGGGGCCGAGGCTGCTCAGAAGGCCATGCCGGGTCTTGCGCGGTATTCACTTCCTGAGTCTGAGTACGCAAAGTGGAAGGCGGATCGGGAAAAGAAAAAGTACACGCCAAAGTCACTTGCGAAAGTTTCGGTCGGGGAAAGTGGCTGGGTTAATCCGCAAACCTTGGTGGGGGAGCTGAAGGTCAAAACTGGCGAGGCTTTTCCGATTGATTCATTCCATGATCAGCTGATGTCCCTTTATGCGACCGGTGACTACAGTCAGTTGGACTATGAGCTTCACGACGGACCTCTTGGGCAGGAATTGCTGGTTCTTCCAATTGAAAAAAGCTGGGGCCCGAATTACTTGAATTTTGGTTTAAGTCTGGGAACTGATTTTGAAAGTTCCTATCCATGGAATTTGACGGCGATGTATCGTCGCACCTGGGTGAACTCGTTGGGTGCTGAATGGAAAACGATTCTTCAGGCCGGGAACTCCTCCAGATTCAATACCGAATTTTATCAGCCGCTGGGGGTAGGTAAGAGCGGATTTGTTGCTCCACATTTTAAATACTATCGATTGCCACTTGCGATTTGGCAGGATGGTGAAGAGGTCGCCAAGTACCAATACTCAAAACTCACCGCGGGCGTTGATATCGGTGCCGGCTCCAGATTTGGAGAGTTGCGTTTCGGTCCATCATACAATGTCTATCGGGCTTCTCAATCCATCGGGCCCGCGGTTCTTCCAGACTCCAGAACCTATGATTATGGACTGCGATTGAACTTGTTCTATGATCAGTTGGATAACTACTTCTTTCCTACAGACGGTCAGTATTTTGATTTGTATGGCTACTACTCCTTGGGGGCCTCCGAGGACATTAAGAATTACGGAGTTTATGGTTTGCAATTTCGCGACGCCTTCCGAGCCGGCAAAGGTGCAGTTCAGATTACAGTGAAGGGGCAAACTTCATCGGGTGACAGTACGGTGCTGGCAGATGTGAGTTGGCTGGGGGGCTTTTTAAATCTTTCCAGCTTTCATTATCAGGAATTGATCGGGGATCAGTTGGCCTATGGATCTGTTCAGTACTATCACCCGACGGGATTATTGTCAGGAAGCTATTGGGGTGTGGCGGCGGAATCTGGGCGTGTATTTAACTACTTTGATGAAAGACTCGCGGACCAATGGCACTACTCGGGAACCATGTATATTGCCTATGATAGTTTCCTGGGGCCGATGTATTTTGCAACCGCCTACGGTGACAATGAAGTGTGGAGTTTCTATTTCATGCTAGGTAAACAGTTCTAATTCTGAAAGGAAAACTATGAATACCGAATGGGGACTGGCCAGAAGTTTATTCGCTTCCATTTTTATTCTGCTACTTATAGTAGGATGTTTCTGGATCATGACACCATTTTTGCCATCACTGATTTGGGCAACGATGATTGTGGTTGCGACGTGGCCTCTGTTGGTTAAAGCGGAAAGAAAATTTGGCAGTCGCAAGCTCGCAGTGGTTGCCATGATGCTGGTGATGTCGGTGATTGTGATATTGCCATTGATGGTGACGGGTTATGTGTTACTTACCCACATTGATGAAGCTTATAACTGGCTTAAAGGTGTTAAAGACTATACATTGCCGATGGCCCCCGCAGGCCTCGCTCAACTTCCCTTTGGCGATCGCATTGCAAATGACTGGAATGCCGTTGCAGAAAAGGGACCCGGCGCGCTGGCCGAACTTCTGCGCCCTCATTTGCGTCGGATTTTTGGTTTAATAACAGCGGCCGCTCAAAGCACGGGCCTCCTGTTTGTTCATCTTATACTGACAACAATTCTAAGTGGAATTTTGTATGCGAAAGGTGAATTTGCAGCAAAAGGTGTCATCATGTTCTTCAGACGCATTGATGGTGATCGAGGAGAGTCCGCAGTGGTTCTTGCCGGACAGTCGGTGAAATCAGTGGCCATGGGAATAGTGGTTACCGCCCTTTTGCAAACAACGTTGGGAACATTGGGTGTGTGGGTTGCAGGTGTACCATATGTCGGGATCCTTGGGGCGACAATGTTGGTTCTGTGTATTGCGCAGATAGGCCCGATCCTTCCGATGCTGGGTGCTGTTGCCTGGCTTTTTCAAAATAATCAAAGTCTGGCCGGATCGATTTTGCTGGCTTGGACATTCGTTGTTGGCTTGATGGACAATGTGATTCGACCTTTGTTGATCAAACGTGGGGCTGATCTGCCGCTGCTATTGATTTTTGCAGGCGTCATCGGTGGGCTTTTGGCGTTCGGTGTGGTGGGGCTCTTTATCGGGCCAATGACCTTGGCGGTGGCATATCGTTTGGTGGAGGCTTGGACCAAGGAAAATCCAAAAGCGAAATTAACTACTTCTTTTCAGGCTGCTCCCAACCACCACCGAGGGATTTATAAAGATCCACCACCGCTATAAGTTGTGATTGCTGTGATCTGACTAAATCCAGCTGCACATCAAACAGCTGGCGTTCGGCATCCAGTACCTCCAGGTAGGGTGATTGCCCATTGGTGTAGCGTAGATTTGCCAAGTAAAGGTTTCGTTCAACGGCGGTGACTTCCAGTTTCTGCGCCACAATCACGTCGCGATAAGATTTGTATCTTTGTAACGAGTCGCGAACCTCAACGAAGGCATTCTGAATGACCTGGCGGTATCGTGCTACAGCTTCCTTCTGTCTGGCTGTCGCAGCCTCGACCATATGGCCGGTTTTGCCTCCGTTAAAGATAGGCATGGAAATTCCGGCACCGTAAGCCCATTTCTGGGAGTCGCTGTTAAAAAGGTTTTTTAACTCAGCACTTTCAAATCCGAATCCACCGATCAGCGAAATGCTTGGAAAGTAGTACGCTTTGGCAACCCCGATGTAAGCATTTGCTGAAATAAGATTTTGTTCAGCAGCAGCAATATCAGGTCTTCGTTCAAGCACAGAAGAAGGTAAAGACGCCGGTAGCTGTGGTGGCATCGCGATTTCATCCAAACGTTGGCCTCGGGCAATTGGAGACTCAATAACTTCACGAGGCTCCCGTCCAATCAGAACGGAAAGAAAGCTTTCAGCTCTGGATACTTGCTCTTCCAGTTTGTAAACCGAAGATTGGGCAGAGTGCATTTCTGCTTCTGCTTGCCGGGCGTTGAGCTCATTGCCCACTCCGCCCTTGAAGCGCTTGTAGATCAAATCATAAGAGCCTTTGCGTGATTCAACGGTATTCATTGCAATACTGTGTTGCAGATCCAGGGACCTTAAAGCGAAGTAGGCGCTGACAACCTGACTGACAATCGTCAATTGCACATTCACCCGGTTGAAATCCTCACGTAGTAGCTGGGCGCGAGCAGCCTCGTTGCTGCGACGAACTTTTCCCCAGAAATCAATTTCATAACTAAGAATCAAACCCAGCGAAAAGAAGTTTGTTGTGCTCTCTGCACCGGGGGTCAGCAAAGTGGGACCGGTCTCGCTGACCTTTTCACGACCCGCATCTCCGCGCAGGTCCAATGATGGCCAGAATTCCGACTTCGCAATTCCCAGTCTTGCGCGGGCTTCATCGACTCGCGCCAAGGCCATTTGCAAATCCAGATTGTGTTCAAGAGCTGCTTGCACCAGTTGGGAAAGCGTGGGATCTCCGAATTGCTTCCACCAATCAACATCGATTTTAGTAGTGGGTACTGGGGTGGGTGGCAAGCTTGCAGGGAGTCTTGAATCGGGTCTTTTGTAGTCGGGACCCACGGCACAGGATGCCACGAGGCTGCAGGTGACAATAATCTCAACCAATCTGGATTTCACTTGGTTCCTCCCGCGGCGGCAGGTTTAACCGGCTCTGGATGAGCAGTCTTGTGCTTTTTAGATTTTTTGATTTTGAAAGATGTCAGAACCACGAAGAACATTGGAATAAAGAAGGTTGCCACAAAAGTACTGACCAGCATGCCGCCGATGATTCCTGTTCCGATGGAATGACGGCTGGCAGAACCGGCGCCGCTGGAGATAGCCAATGGCACCGCACCCAGAATGAATGCCAACGACGTCATCACAATTGGCCGAAAGCGCAAGCGAGAAGCCTCGATGGCGGCTTGTGTGGCGTCCAGTCCTTCGTGCATTTTCTCGACCGCGAACTCGACAATCAGAATGGCATTCTTGGCTGATAAACCGATCAGAGTGACCAGGGCAATCTGAAAGTACACATCGTTTTCAAGTCCACGAAGCCAGTTGGCAGCCAAGGCGCCCAGGAGGGCATAGGGCACGGATAGCAAAACTGAAAGCGGCAAACCCCATTTTTCATATTGGGCGGCAAGAATCAAAAACACGAAGATCAAACCATATAGAAAAACGGTCGCTGAGGCACCACCGGTGAGTTTTTCTTGATATGCGGTTCCGGTCCACGCGATGCCATAATCTGCGGAAAGATGTTGTGCCAACGCTGCTTCAACGGCCTTGATAACCTGACCGGAGCTGTATCCCGGTGCGGGACTTGCGATGATACGACTTGCAGGAAAAATGTTAAGGCGCTCAACGATTTCCGGTCCGGTGACTCTTTGAGCAGTCAGAATCGAAGTCAGGGGAACCATGTTGCCATTGTCGGAACGTACATAGATATTGCGGATGTCATCCGGACGGGATCGGTATTCCCCTTCAGACTGCAATTGGACTTTGAACGTTCGTCCGAATTTGTTGAAGTCGTTCACATAATAACTGCCGAAGGTGGCGGCCATGGCGTCAAAGACTGTGTTGATTGGAACCTGATAGGCCTTGGCTTTTTCGCGATCCAGATTCAAAAACAATTGCGGAATATTGGCGCTGAAGTTGGAACTGATTGATCCCACGGCGGGATTTTGGCGAAGTTGATCAATAAACTTAGTGGTGGTCATCGCCAGAGTTTTACTATCAGCACCGCCTCGACTTTGCAGGTAGAATTCAAGTCCCCCGGTGGTACTCATGCCGACGATGGCCGGAGGACTAAAGGCGATGATATTGCCATCACGAATAATCTGGTTCAGCCCAAAAAGACTTTTCACGATAGCGCTGGCGGATTGGTCTGGATCCGGGCGGTCTTTCCAGTCTTTCAGAGTGATAAAGCTGGTGCCGGTGTTGGTGCGGTTGGAACCAGTGATTAAATCAAATCCTGAGAGAGAAAAGACGTCCTTAACATTGCTGTTGCCTGTGGTGAAGGTGTCCAGCTGATCGGTGACTTTGACGGTTCGGGATAAGGAGGCGCCGTCTTGCAGATTTGGCACACCAAAAACATAACCTTGATCCTCTTCGGGGACCAGTCCGCTGGGTAGGATTTTAAAGAGCATGAAAATTCCAAAACAGCAGGCGACGAAGAGGGCACTGCTGATCATGAAACGTCTGTTGAAGAAAGTCACGCCACTGACATAGCCTGAGGTGATGCGGTCGAAAAACCTGTTAAACCCGCGGAAGAATCTGTTGGGATCATGAATTTCATCTTTCAGAATCAAAGCACACAATGCGGGTGTCAAAGTCAGGGCGACAAGTCCCGAGATCGCAACAGAAACGGCGATGGTGATTGCAAACTGCTTGTACATTTGCCCTGCCATACCACCCACAAAGGCGACGGGAATGAATACTGCACACAGTACGAACACGATCGCAATGACGGGGCTGGTGACCTCTTCCATGGCTTTGATCGTGGCTTCCTTGGGCTTTAATTTTTCCGTGCGCATGATCCGCTCAACGTTCTCCAGAACGACGATCGCATCATCGACGACAAGCCCGATCGCCAGGACCAGACCGAAAAGGGTTAAAGTGTTAATCGAAAACCCCAGGGCATACATGCCGGCAAAAGTTCCGATGATGGAAACGGGGACGGCCAGGCACGGAATCAAAGTGGCGCGCCAGCTTTGCAGGAAAAGGTAAACCACCAAGAAGACCAGAATCATGGCTTCCATCAAAGTTTTAATAACCTCTGCAATGGAAACTTCGATGAATTTTGTCGTGTCGAAGGGAATATCGTAGGCCAAACCCGGTGGGAATTTTTGGGAGATGGTGTGCATGGTTTCTTTCACCAGCTCCGCTGTTTTAACTTGATTGGCACCCGGGGCAAGGTAAACCCCGATACCGATCGCGGGTTTGCCGTTCCATTTGGTGGCAACGTCATAGCTGAGTGCGCCCAGTTCCACACGCGCCACATCTTTCAGCCGAAGTTTGGAACCATCGGGGTTGGAGCGAACGATGATGTCTTCAAATTGTTTTGGATTATCCAGGCGTCCTTGAGTGGTCACTGTAAATGTAAAGTCCACAGTGTTGTTCAGGGGCTCCGCACCGACTTTGCCGGCGGCAAACTGGGCATTTTGTTCTTTGACCGCCTTGATTACATCCGTGGCGGTCACTTTCAATTGCGCCATGCGATCAGGACGCATCCACAGACGGATGGAGTAATCCTGGGCTCCAAAGATCGAGGCATCACCCACGCCCGGAATTCTTTTAATTTCATCCAGGACGTTAATCAGGGCGTAGTTACTGATATAGACGGAGTCGTAGCGAAGGTCCGGTGCCCGCAGTCCGATGATTTGC
The DNA here is from genome assembly GCF_047305935.1 of Bdellovibrio sp. HCB288. Classification (GTDB taxonomy): domain Bacteria; phylum Bdellovibrionota; class Bdellovibrionia; order Bdellovibrionales; family Bdellovibrionaceae; genus Bdellovibrio. Next base: position 534,689 of record NZ_CP178619.1, on the reverse strand, counting down.
AGAATCGCCGAAGATTTTTTCTTAACGGTGACACCTTGACGGCGCACCTCCTCGGGAAGAGAAGGCATGGCGATTTGCACACGGTTGTTAACGTTGATGGTGTTTTGATCGGGATCTGTACCGATCGCAAAAGTCACAGTCAGAATCATGTCACCATTGCTGGAATTGGTGGACTGCATATAAAGCATGTTATCAACACCGTTGACCTGCTGTTCGATGGGGGCGGCAACAGTCGAGGAGATGGTTTCCGCAGAGGCCCCTGGATATTTCGTGGTGACCGAGACTTGGGGAGGCACAATTTCAGGATATTGAGAAATGGGCAGCGCTTTGATCGCGGCATAACCCGCAATCATAAAGAGCAAAGAGATAACGGCCGAGAACACAGGTCTGTTGATAAAGAATTTTGAAAACATTTTTTTACCTTATTTTCTGGCTATGGCTGTACCGCTGACCACCTTCACCTTTTGTCCATTGCGAACTTTCGCGGCGCCTTCGACAATCAGAAGTTCACCGCCCCGCAAACCGCGATTGATCAGAATGCTGCTGGAAATCTCCTGTCCCAGCTCCACACCCACTTGGCGGGCGACACTTTCGCCGTCCACCGTGAAGACCACCGGTCCATTCTGAGTTTGCACAACGGCCTTCTGCGGAATGGCGATGGCGCTCTTGATGATGAAGCCCTTCATATAGACGCGAACAAATTGACCCGGGCGCAAGGAGGCATCTTCATTGTCGATGCTTGCGCGGGCTTTGACTGTTCCTGTGGAGGTGTCGACGATTTGGTCATTAAAGTTCAGGAACCCCACCTTAGGGTAAAACTCCCCATCGCCGAGCTTGATTTGAACTTCAATTTTTTCCATGCTTTCGGGGCGTCCTAACTTTCCTTCAGCGGCCAGGCGACGAAGTTCCAGCATTTCAGAATCCGTGTAGCTGAAATTCACGTAGGCAGGATTTGTTTGGGAAATGGTAGTGAGCAGTGACTTATCCGAATTTGCGACGATCAGGCTGCCTTCAGCGACTGTTTCTGCGCTGGCGTATCCATCGATGGGTGCGGTGACGTCGGTGTAGCTAAGATTCAGTTTGGCCTCGTCGAGTTTCGCTTTGGCGGCATCGAATGCTGATTTGGCACCATTGTAGAATGCCACAGCATCATCCCGGTCCTTTTGGCTGACGGCATTTTCTTTATAAAGTGGCACAATACGATCCATGGATTGTTTGGCATTGATCAAGCGTGCACGCTGAATTTCCACTTCTCCTTTGGCCTGGGCAACTGCGGTTGCGTAGGGTGCGGGATCAATTTTAAACAGCAAACTGCCGGCTTTTATTTTTTGCCCTTCTTGGTAGTAGCGCTTCAAAAGAATGCCACCGACCCGGGCCCGAACCTGAATATCGCGAATACCAGAAATCTGTCCGACGTACTCTCGAGTCAGGGGGATATCGCGCGGACCCACCTTTATTGTCGTCACCTCGGGTACCAGCTGCACTGGAGGTTCCACTTTTTTAGTGCAGGCCAAAGTGAGCAATAGCAATCCAGATATCGCGAGCCTTCGGGTCATAAGTACCTCTTTGCAGTTATGCCCGATCAGAATAGGTTCTGCAGAGGCCAAATAATTACTTACAGTTTTACAAACAAGACCTTAAGTCCGGGTTGTATTTTGAAAGTGTTTTCTAATTCATTCTTTTAAACAAAGATCTTCATCAAAATTATCTATTATTTCGATGAACTGTTTCTTTGTTATCTTATGTCGAATGAAAGGTAGGTCGTTATGAAGTGTCCACATTGCAAAGATAAAGATCTGGTTATGAGTGAGCGCAAAGGTGTTGAGATTGATTACTGCCCTGAGTGCCGTGGCATCTGGCTGGATAAGGGTGAGTTGGATAAAATTTTGGATCGCTCTCAAAAAGAAGAAGCCCAGGCTTCTGCGCAGAGTGCTCAGCGTCCCCAACATCAACAACAGCAGACTCAGTATTCGGCGCCTTCTTATGGCGATGGTTACAAGTACAAACGTAAGAAATCATTTTTTGAGGAGCTTTTCGACTAGCTCTCTCTAATCCAAAAGGATGCGATGTAGTCATTGTGGCGCGTCGAGTCGCGCAGGATAAAGGCGCAGCGATTTGTGGCGGTAGGGCAGTAATTAACGCCATTTGAGTGTCAATTCCAGGAATTCCCCTGCAATTATTGACAACGTTTCGCCAAACCTTTAGTCCCTGCGCATGGTTAAAATTATTCTAAATCTGTTTATCGTTTCATTGGCTGTTCCGGCGTTTGCGTGTCCTGAGTTGCGAGGCAATTTTGATTGCGTCTCTGATTCAGGTCCGGTGAATTCTTTTATCATTAGCAAGGGCGCTGAAAAGGGCCAGGTCATTTATCAAATTAACGGCACCAAGCTTGTTGCGAACGGAATTCCTGAGACTCGTCACAAAGGTGATGGTTTCCCAACGACCTACACGACTTCCTGTGAGGGCGAAAATTTGCGCGCTCGCATGCAGACTCAAGTCTCCTCCGCCATCTGTCCATCACTGCCATTGGAAATTGATTCCATCACGGTTTTCACACGTAAGGGTGATGATATCATCATGGATGACGTAACAATGACTTCGTGCCCGGACCGCGCACCAATGCATATTCGCCACATCTTCACCTGCAAAAGAAAGTAAGTAATTGAAATGAAATATTCTGCACTGATCACATTTGCTTTGTTGTTCGCGATTTCTTCGGCGAACGCTGCTACTTTCTTGATGTCATTTAAAGAGCCGGCGCGTGCACAGGAATTCAAAGCCACAATTCAAGCACAGCACTTGCCAGGCTTGGAGCTTCAGGATGATCTGGCTGAGATGAAAGTTTTGATCGTTAAAGCGGATAGCAAAGAACAAATTCTGCGTTTCGCTGACAGCCGCGATCTTCTTTTTATTGAATCTAAAAAAACATTCGCAGCTCCACGCGTGCAGATCCTGCCAACTCCGGTGTCTGGCTTGGCCAGAATGACATTGATGAGTAATGAAGCGCCAGTTTCCAAAGGCCTGAAAATGATCAAAGCCCCGGAGGCGTGGGGCATGACTCGTGGTAAAGGTGCACGCGTGATGGTGATCGATTCAGGCATCGATAAAAATCACCCCGTATTCGCAGGACGCATTGAGCAGGTTCGTAACTTCACTGACGGTGATCCTCAGGACGTTACTGATACAGAAGCCCATGGAACCCATGTCGCGGGTATTATCGCCGGTAATTCTACAGGCGAAGCTTTGGGTGTTGCTCCAGAGGCGACACTCTTGATTGCCAAAGTCTGCGGTGCCAAGGGTTGTTCATCGGATGCTGTTGCCAAGGCGTTGTCATGGGCCTTGCGCGAAGATGTGGACGTGGTGAACATGTCATTGGGTGGGTCTGGAAGTGTGGTTGAATCGTTCATGGTAAAGCAACTGGATGGAAAGCAAATTCCGGTTGTGGCTGCTATGGGAAATCACGGACGTGAAGTAACTCCATTGCCAGCGGGATACCCAGGTGTATCCGGTGTGGGTGCGGTTGACTTTGACGGTAAACGTGCTGAGTTTTCAAACTGGAGTCACGCATTGGACTTGATGGCTCCGGGCGTAGGAATCCGTTCCTCTGTTCCGCTGGGCACTGGCCGCGTGGCTGTGGCAAGCTTCCAAAGCTCCAACGGATCATTCCAAGTATTGCCATCTGTGACGTTCAGTGGAGTGCCATTGGCTGCCTTGAAGCAATCTTCTGTATTTGCTGAATACGGCACTGTTGAAGAATTGGCGAAGGTTTCTGTTGCCGGTAAAATCATGGTCGTAAAACGTGGCAACTTGCCATTGCTGGATAAAATTAAAAATGCCCAAAACGCTGGGGCGACCGCTTTGATCATTTGCAATAATGACGGGGCTTTGGTGAGTGGCTCTTTGAGCGAAGACCCAAATGAAATCAAAATTCCTGTGATCATGGTTGAGAAAACCGCGGGTGAGGCATTGCTTGCCGACTTGGTGAAATCCCCGGCTTTGAGCGTGCGTCTTGAGATCCAAGGGGCTGATTACGCCGAATTCAGCGGGACATCCATGGCATCCCCTTATGTGGCGGGAGTTGTGGCGCTGATGAGATCCATAGCTCCGGGCATTACCTCCTGGAAGACTCGTCAAATCATGGAGGGCACGGCCACTCCGATTAAGACGGAGATTCCGAATCAGACTGGTAAAGGTCTTGTGAATACGAAAGCTTCCGTTGATGGTGCCTACGCCGTTCGCAAGAAGTACAAAAAGCGAAAATAGATTCTTTGAGTTTTTAAAACAAAAAGGCCGAAGTTAAAAACTTCGGCCTTTTTTATTTAATCGTTCTGACTAAATTGAATTACAGCATTGAAGCGACTGCGTCTTTTTCTTCAGTCAGCTCTTTCAATGTGTTGTTCATTTTCTCGCGAGAGAAAGCGTCGATCTCAAGACCTTTAACGATCTCGTATTCGCCGTTTTTGCAAGTCACTGGGAAACCGTACATGATGCCTTCTGGAATGTCGTAAGAACCGTCAGAAGGGATACCCATAGTAACCCACTCGCCATTAGTGCCCAACCACCAGTCATGGATGTGATCAACAGCTGCGGAAGCCGCAGAAGCTGCAGAAGACAAACCACGAGCTTCAATGATCGCAGCGCCACGTTTACCAACTACAGGAATGAAAGTGTCTTTATTCCAAGCATCACCTTCAGTCGTGCCAAGTTTTAGCAACTCAGGAACTTTTGCACCGTCAGCTGTTGCAAAGCGAACATCCGGGTACATAGTTGGACTGTGGTTACCCCAAACTGCAACTTTTTTGAAAGAAGCAACTGGTTTGCCAGTTTTAGTAGCCAACTGTGACAATGCACGGTTGTGATCCAAACGAAGCATTGCTGTGAAGTTTTTCGCTTTTACGCGACCGTGCTTCATTGCAGATTTCATCGCGATGTAAGCGTTTGTGTTTGCTGGGTTACCAACAACCAAAACTTTTACATTTGGATTAGCGTGTTTACCGATAGCTTCACCTTGCACTGTGAAGATTTGACCGTTTGCAGTCAGAAGATCTTTACGTTCCATGCCTGGGCCACGAGGACGTGCACCAACAAGAAGAGCGATGTCAGCATCTTTGAATGCCACAGCTGGATCGCCAGTAGCGATCATGGAGTGCAATAGAGGGAACGCGCAGTCATCAAGCTCCATCATCACGCCTTTAAGCGCTTTTTGAGCTTTCTCGTCTGGGATCTCTAGAAGTTGAAGAATTACTGGTTGGTCTGCACCCAACATCGCGCCACTTGCGATGCGGAATAGTAGGGCATAACCGATTTGGCCTGCAGCGCCTGTGACTGCAACACGTACTGGAGCTTTCATGATCTAAATCCTTTCGATTTTAGCTAATTCAAAGAATTTAGACCTCAAAGCCTTAGTCGTCACGACTCATGGAGCTTAAATTGACTTTTGACTGGTGGCGAAAACTTGAAGTGCCCCCATAATTAGTCCAGAGAGTCCTGTAAGTGCATGATAATACTTAAAATATCAAAAAAAACTTGGCACTATCAATAAGTTATCAGGGAGCATTTGATGTGCCAGTTATTGGGAATGAACTGCAACGTACCCACGGATATCTGCTTTTCGTTTTCGGGTTTTAAGGCTCGGGGCGGGCGCACGGACGTGCACCAGGATGGTTGGGGAATTGCCTTCTTTGAAGGCAAGGGCGTGCGCCAGTTTCTGGATCCATTGCCATCGGCTCATTCGCCCGTAGCTGAACTTGTGCGAAATTATCCGATCAAATCCACCAACGTCATCGCGCACATTCGCAAAGCCACGCAAGGAGTGGTGTCGTTGGAAAACACGCACCCCTTCATGCGTGAACTGTGGGGGAGTTACTGGGTCTTTGCGCATAATGGAAATATTTTGAACTTTGATCCTGTGTTGGATGGAACATTTCGTCCGGTGGGAACCACCGACAGTGAAAAAGCTTTTTGTTGGATCATGCAAGGACTGCAGCAGAAATTCGGAGATGTGTTTCCGGATCAAGACAAACTGTTTGCAATCATTCATGAACTGACATTGCAGATCAGCCCCCATGGGGAATTCAATTTTCTTTTAACTAACGGGGACTATTTAATAGCCCACGCTTCCACGAACCTGACCTATATCGTCAGAAAAGCCCCCTTCCTGACGGCGGAACTTAAAGATGAAGATTTGAAGGTTGATTTCAACTCAGTGACGACTCCTTTGGATCGAGTCGCCATAATTGCAACAACACCTCTCACGAATAACGAAACTTGGACCCCGATGAAACCGGGCAGTCTATGGATCTTCCGCGACGGACAAGTGCTGGATAGCCGCGAAACCATTCCTGGTCCTGCGGAAAAAATAAAGTAGTCAAAGTATCGCAATCACTGAAACGGCAGGATGTCTTGCTGGAGGGATTCCTTCAATAAAGGACGTAATGCATCCATGGCTTTGAATCCGGTGAAGACAATTTCAAATTCCAGATCAATTTTTCCATGCCACATTTCCATGTGAGAGATGGAGTCGTAGGTGTTGATTTCGATTTCTCCGCGGCGATACGCCTCCAGCAGTTGCTGTTTGGAATAGGGGATCATGTAGGGCTCTTGTTTTTGAAACTTGAAATAGTTCACGGCAAAATGAGTTCGGGCGCCAAAGAGGCCAATCTTAAAGGGCTGATTATTCAACCACAATTCGCGCTCTTGTTGACTCATCACCCGGGATAGTTTAATTTGCTCTGGGAGGCTGGAGATCAGCACCTCTCCTTGATCGACAGTCGTTATTGAGTCGTTTTCCAGGTAGGCCGCTTTGAAGCGTTTGACGACAGGATCTATGCTTTTCAAGTCCTGACGAAATTGAAACGAGCGTTCGATAAAGGCCGCCTGCCCGTTGGAGCGAATTCGTTCAAACTCTATATCGCCATCCAGTTTACTGCGTAGCTTGACGATGAAAATGCCATAGCCATCAACGTACTGACCCGGAATTAGCTTTACTTCCTCGACCGCAAAGTCGGTCATACGCAGGCGATTGTAAGCGCGGCCCGATTCGATTTCCCTTGAGTTTGCATGCAGAACGGCTTCCGCGAGTTTTGCAATATTGGCCTTTATTAAATCTGTAGTGGCTGATTGTTCCAACAAGCTTTTACTGACCAGGCGTTTATAGAAGCCCCGGGGTACCGACTGGATTTCCTCGGCAAAAACATGCTCGCAGCTATGGGCTCCATGGGAGTGAATTGGCAATACAGCTGTCAAAAATGTGAACAGCCAATACGCCGTCTTCAGTTTTAGACCAGATAGGTGCGATTTGGTTTTCATACATTTAGTAATTGCAACTTCAAGGCCCGGGGATGACATGGACGTGCCAATAAACACAATGGTGGCAATAGGCTTTTAAGGCAAACCTAGGCAGTATTTCATTACAGAATTTAACAAAGGAGTACGTAATGAATTTCAAATCTATGTTCGGTTCTTTGGTTATCATTGCAAGCTTTGCGACGAATACGGCATTCGCATTGGATGCTGAAACGGAATCTGCCAGCAAGGCACTGGGTGCGAAAATGGTTTCGGAGGTTTCATTTGAGGAAGGCAAATCCACTTTGACTGAAACGGCAAAAACCGACATCCGCAATATGGTGAGCGAAGCCAGCAAGAAGGGCAAAATTGACGAATTGAAAGTGGCTGTATGGGCTGACCGCGAATATCCGACCGAAGGCACGAAGGCCTCCAAGCAGGATGTGAAGTTAGCCAACGATCGTGCTCGTGTGATGAAAGACTTTATCAAAGATGAGTTAAAAGTGAGCTCGGTGGAAACATACAATATGACAGAGCGCCCAAATGCTCTTCAAAAGTTTATCAAAACCGATACTGCAAAAACAAAAACTGCAATGGAAACCTCAGGGGCCGCTCCGCGTACGACGGATGAAACAGGTTTCATGGGCAGAAAAGCCAAATCATCCAATGCTGTTATTATGGTTTACATGAAGTAAAGTCGCGAACCCATCTCGATGATTCAACAGCCCTGTTGCGCAGCTCGCACCAGGGCCTTTTTTTAAAGAGGGCGGAAGTGTTTTAAAACTTTAGGATCGCCGCTCAAAGTTCCGAGTCCTGTTTGTGGATTTGTGACCACGTTGATGACATGGATTTCAGTTGTCGTCAGATCGCAACCTCCGCCAAACCCGATTTCGCAACCCATAGTAAGATTATTGATTGGAATTTCAGGCAGTGTTTGGAGCAGAATCCTAAGCGCCTCAGGAATAAAAAATGTATTAGGATTGAGAGCATTTTGAGTGGGTATAACTTCTTTGTCCGAGCTAAAATGGCGATATTTAAAAACCTCGTCGCCTTCAAAGATTCGTTTGTACTTACTTAAAACATCTGCACGTAAAGAAAGACGATAAGGGTCGTCATCCATTGTGTCGGTTTTTTCAAACACAACTGATTTGTTGATGATGAATGCCGTGTGCTGAATCACCACATCAGTGCCAGACTTCTGTGAAACGACCAGAACATCACCGAACTGAAGGGCAGATTCTTTAGTTTTTGAACTGTATATATCGTCTTTAAAGTATTCATCCGCCGTCTCACGAGATGGCCAGGACAAAGTGTAGGGGATCACCACGTCATCTGAACGTAGTGATCTTAAAACCTCAATCGTTGTACCCCAGCAATTCGTGAAAAAGCCCACGCCATTCTTTTGAAGAGGCCAAAGATCAGCCTTAATATCCTCAGAAGTTTCGACCTCACCTAAAGGAAAGCCGCTAATAGCAGTTTGAGTAAAGGTTTTATTCACAGTGGCTTGGATAGCCCGGGGTAGGAAATCAATAAGGTTGTAGTTTTTCTTAGAGTCATATTGAACGAAACTATGAGCGCCATAAAGAGAATTAAGCTCTTCGAACTGATCAACGGTCAAGTGGCCAAGAATGATATGCAGAACATATTGGTCTTCCTCGTATGATTGTTCTTTTAAGCGAGGAGGCATGACCTTGTAAACTTGTGGTTGAATTCCCAGAGCCACAATTTCAGGCACCACGGCGTTCGCATCAAGCTGGATTCCCTTCATGCCGGATTGGGATTTCTGGGTGGGAGCGGCCAATGAGAATGTCGGAAGAAGTGCCGTTACGCCTCCAAAAGAGAGAGCTGCTACAAGGACAACGGTCATTGGCTTATTCATCGGTATCTCCATTGAATTTGCGGTACAAAGCCGCCCATCCTTGAAGATCAGTGCAAAAACGGACCCAGTTGAATCAAATCCATCTAAATGAGATTCGGGCTCGTTGGCTCAAACAAACACCATTATTTTCCAAGGAAGGCCGAGAGTCTGTGTTAAATATTTAGACAGTTATGGTCGAAGAATGGCCTGCGGCTTTACTAGCTCTCGGGGGTCCCTGTCGGGACGGGAGTGCAACACAATGACTCGCTATCGGTATTCTTCTAAAAGCAATGTTGGCTCGGTATGAATACTCGTGCCGAGGCAGATGTTATCGAGGCTGCCGGACGTTTCCGTGAGGGAGCTAAAAAAGAAAAACCCCGGAACTCGTCGTCCCAGGGTTCACATAATACATATAATGGTCGCCCCAGTTCATCCATTATGCGAACCTTTTCAAATCGTTGATTTTATTAAGATATATTTTCAAATAAAGAAAGATAATTCGAGAGAAGGTGCAGAGCTATATAAAAAAGGCCTTTCTTTACGCGATATCTGCAAAGAACTGAATATCTCCAAAACCACAGCCAGAAATTACTTGCTCAAGGCTGGCGTGGAATTTAGTCCAAAGGATCCTTCCCCTGAGGACGTTGTGCGATGGAGAAATCGAAATAAGAAAAGTCCACCGCTGTTTGGGTATTGTTACTTTCAAGGACACTTGGTCGAGAACCCGGTTGAGTACGACGTATTACTCAAAATTCATCGCCAATGGAGACAGGGGTGTGGTGCCAATGAAATCACTCATTACCTCAATGCGAAGAGGCTAAAGCCTCGAAAGGCTAAGGCGTGGCACAATAAGGCGGTTAAGAAGATCGTCGCAAGGTTTGAATCCAAACAGATAGCTATCAATGGGGATAAGTAATGAGTCTTAACGGTCTTGTTCAATGGAGCATCGCAGTTATCTTGGCTTGGAGTGGCGCTTCCCACATAGATGACATTTCTCGAGCTATTTTGACGGCTCAAGCAAATTTGTTGTATGAGGCGCGAACTTCAAATTGGGGAGCATCTAAATTTTTCTGAATTGCCTCCTCTGGTTTAAGAAATTAATATTTTGTTTACATGAAGGAGGTTGGGGTGATTAGCAAATGCAATTTGAAAATATTCGTGACTTTGGTCGGCTTGGGGTTGGTGGCTGTCATTTTTTATCCGTTGGCATTTCCTCAATCGGCTCTCTATGCTCACAGGGATTAGCAAATTTTGGACAATGGGTTAGCGGCATCGTCAGCTTTGCCGGAATTCCTTTTGTAATTTTTAACTTTATATTTACAAACGAGAGCAATGGAAGTGGAGGAGCGTGAAAAGACTTTTGAGCGTCATTGTAAATCAATTGAAATTGGCCTCTCTTATATTAGGAATCGGAACAATAATGTTGAAGGAGGGGTTGCGATTGTTCGTTACGGTGATCTCTGTGAGGCCGGGACTTTAACATTCAATACAACAACCGACGAGCTGACTGTTGATGCGTTGAAGTCCGTTGTGGCTGCATTAAGTGATCTGCTTGATTGGGTTAGGTTGTCCAAGAATCGCTTCCTATTTCATAGCTTTTTCAGAGTTCGCGTGATTATTGCATTTGAAAAGATGCTTTCTTCGCAGACTTATGGAATGAGTGAATCAGCGCTATTTCTAACTTATGGAAGCGTCAATCAAAGATTATCACTAATACTCGCCATCCACAGGCTAAAAATGAAGGAAGTCGAAACATGGACTGAGTATGAGCAGGAATGGAAGCTGTCTTGAATTGGATTGAGATTGAAAGTGGGGATGGTTTTGGAAAGACGCTTTGGCAGTTTTGGGGGCCTACTGTATAATCTCCATTAAGTTAAATATATGCGATCTGGCATACTTTCTATACCTTTTGGGAAATATTTTATTGACTTTTATTGCTTTTTGTAGCAATTTATAGCACGATCTTTTTATGAGCAATGAATATAGCGTAAGATATCTAATCAATGTCACCAAGAAAGCCAGGAAAGATGGCGAGAAGCTTGGTTTATCAGCAGAGGCAAAGCGTTCAATCGTAGAAGAGCTCAAGCAGTTAAAATACTGGCCTGAGACGAAAGACATATTTGATTACGAAAAAGTCGCTGGAGCATTCAAATTTAACTTCGATTTTGTCGAAGGAAAATGGATTCGTGTTTTTGTTTATCAAGATGATGTTCGAAAAATTATGTGGATTTTTAAGGTGATTGCAAAAAAAACCAATAAATTAACCCAGACGGATATCACTGCAGTCGAAGCATTTGTTCGCGAAATTGAATTGGAAATTAAAATGTACGAAGAAAAGATGCTACAGCAACAGAAACCGCAGCTCAAAGTTATCAAAGGAGGTAAAGATGGACGCTAATTTAAAATTAGTTAAGCCAGAGGAAATAAATCCAGAAAACGTATATGCCTATATAATGCAGGCGGCCTCCGAAACGTCCAAGAAATGTGAAGAGGCTAAAGCGTTCTTCGATTTCATGCAAAATCAACATAAAGCCATCGCGTCACTTATGGAAGAAGCAGAAAGCTTGCGAGTTAAAAAAGCTGAGACCGGGCTAGATGAGGATGAGGTCGATGAATTAAATAATATATTAGATACCGCTGTTGAAATAATGGAGTCGATCAATCGAGTGAGAAGTCGTAAGACAATTGCTGAAGATTCAATGAGTATTGATGATATCGATCAACAGTTAGAGCTCAAGGATAGCAGTGTAGAAGAAAAGAATTTTTCATCTAAGTTCTTAACTGCATATCTAAAACATAAAAATCGATTGGGTTTAAAAACTCAAGAAGATGTTGCAGAGCTAACTGGGCTAGATAGAAGATATATTTCCAATATCGAGAGAGCTAAATATCGACCACAATTCAAAACGATCAAGCGTATCGCCGATGCTTTTGGAGCAGACGTTTCAGAATTCATGTAGAGACCTGCGTGTTAATCCCATTAGAGAGATATCAACTCCTAATGGGATTTTTTATAGATCTTTTTAAATTGCCCCAAACTGTTTAAGTAATCTCAATTGTTTTTCCAGTTTTTCTGTATCCATAGATGAATCAAGGGTGATGTTCACTTGAACAAGTGCCTTAACTGAGCCATTCGATTCAAAGGGTGGCATAGGATCCAAATTTCTTTTGTTTATTGGTGATTGCTTACTTTTTTCATTTTCATCGGTAAGCGTACTTTCCGTTTCTTCTGTAATTTCATCCTCTTCCTCTTCGGTAGCAGAAGCATCACTCACATTTGCCATGCTAAGAGTGACCATATCCTGATCTATTGTCGCGAGGCCCGCATACTCTAAAGAAGCAATAAAAATAGAAACACATTCTTCCCCAGACTCGGGGTGAACACCTTGAGCTAATGCTTGTTGTTTAATTTTTGCTCTCGTTACTTCGTCACCTTGAAACGTGTCGAATAATGTTTTGAAAATTTTGGGTGTGAGGCACGCATTTTTTAAAAATGGACTTACTTCATCTTCAGGAGCTGAGTTTATCGATTTTGCTAGATCGGTGGCGCGATAGGCCATGGCTTCTCCCTCCAGAAGACTGTATTGTTTGAGCGCAGACGCTTTTATCTTTCCACCGGGGCCAGAATTGTTAAATACCCCTTTAAGCAGAATATTTTCTGATTGTGGGCCTGTGTGAGTTTTAGCGACTATTCTTTTTGCGTAGCCAACTGCTGCCTTTAAGTTAATTTTCGGGAATAAAGTTCCCCCTTTGCGACCGCCTTTGGGAGGGGTTTTCTTTTTATTATCTGACATCGTCGCTTTCCTTTGTTTTCATTGCAGCCAATAAGTCTTTTAAGCCTTGTTTATAGGATTTTGAGAAATCGGCATATTTTTTGTCTTTGATAAGATTTGGAATTTCGCACTCGCTGAGTTTTATTGGCAAGACTCCGACCTGACGTTTTTCAATTTCTGAAAGAAGAGCGGCACTTAATTCCTTTTTTACCCACTCTGAGCTCATCGATGCATCACTCAGTGCGATTAAAAAATAATCGGACTCAGCCAGGCCTTGTCCGATTTTCTCCGAAATAGAGTCTCCCACTAGAATACGTTGCTCATCTAACCACACGCTGACCCCCTCGCTTTCTAAATCTGCGGCAAGCTGGCGAATAAAGGGTTTGTCTTTTGAGCTATGGGAGAGAAACGCAACAATTTTCTGTGTCTTGTTTCTATGGCGGTTCTCTTTTTGTGCGACAGCTTCGTCTACCATCTCCTCGACACTAAAATGAGGCTCTAATACTTTTAAATGGTTTGCCCATTTTAGAAGTGCGGCAAAATTTGATGGTTCAAAATCATCAATGCCAATTACGGTAGCTGCTTTTCTTAGTGCACTTTCAAGATTGTCGCCTAAGGAAACGAATTGTCGAATATTAATCACTAAGGGCATTCTCAATAATGCTTCTTTGATAGCGGCAGTTTTTTGCTCGTTTGACCCTTTGAATGGGTAAGCAAGTTTTAATGAATAGTTTCCATTGGCGGTAGATTCAACGATGCCAACTAGTATGCAGTTTTTTAAAAGTTTTCCAGCAGTCCTAGGGTCTACGCCAGCGAATTGAGCAATTTGCTTCGTGTCGGGCATTCCTAACCAAGAAATTGCATCTAGAACAGGATACAGGGATTCGAGATTAGCCGATTCAAATCGAATTTCCTTAGTTGCCTTTGTCGGCTTAATACTTTTCTTTGCCATGGACTCTCCGAAATATTTATCGGAAGAAAACAAAAATTGTTTATAGATTATTTTTTGTTTTTTTATGGGGAGTAATTAGGACAATGTAGCTGGTTTTTGGACTAAGGTTAAAGCGTGGCAGGTATCAAAAATACAAAAATATATGAAGGTGGGTAGAATATGGAATTCGGTTGGGAGCGCAACGAAAAGAGACAATTACTATACTCAGTCATAAAGTGGCCCAAACCATTGAAGAAAAACGACCGCGTGCACTCAAGTTGCGAGAGCAAGGTTACTCACACATTGAAATCTCAAAGAGATTAGGAATTTCTAAAGGTTCCGTCGTAGCTGTGTGCAAGGAAAGTGCTTCAGGAATAAAGAGCACATCTACGAAAAAAGGAAACCCACCATTCGGCTACATCTACTTCAAGGGAAGGCTCTTGATGGAAACTCGAGAGATGATTGTTGTGCGCAACATTTTGCAATTACATCACTCTGGTTATTACTTTGCCTACTAACGGAAAAACAACTCCTAGCAGCATTCGAATAATCGGATTAAACGACGAAGCTGAACTAAATAATCTGTCCGTTAATGAAGGCAGCTTCTGAGCCACGGGCCAACGTTCGCTGTTGTATGTATCGAGAATTTCCTCTCCCGTTTTTCCCTTCAAAACCGCTGAAATTTTCCAGGCATGGTTCCATGGTTCGCGGAGAAGTGGCGCGGGGGGATTCTTGTTAAGAGAAATGCATAGTCTTAAAGATATTGAGTGGAGTAGCTCTTTTATGGTTTATGCAAAAGAACGAAATGGTTTTGACCTTCTCTCAAAATTAATTTTACTATTGCGCCATGAAAATCTATTTAAAATTCTTAGCCGTTTTCTACTTCATTGGCGGAAGCTTGCATGTCCTAGATTTATTCGATCTTCGTTTGAAGTTTAGTGAAATGTCATTTGTATGGAAGGCTTGGATTTTATATCTCTTTGCCATGGATATAGTTGCGGCTGTAGGTCTGTGGCGACGAAAGAACTGGGGAGTTGCTCTTTTCCTCGTAGTCGCTGCATCACAACTCATAGCCTACATTGGTTTTATGAATATCTTTGGTCATCAATATTCTCTTATTGCATTTCACTTTATAACTTTAGCTCTGTACTTCTATTTCAAAAGATTGAATCCCAAAGCAAAGCATTCTTTAAGTGACCGTGATCGACCTACCATTTAGAGTCTATTAATGTCGAACTTTACTTTAGATCACATATTTTGCTTTTGCGAATCACAGCTTTCTGGGGAAGCCGAAAAAGCCACTAATGTGGGTTTCACGTTATATCCAGGAAATCGCCATCCAGGACAGGGTACTGCAAATCGTGCAATCATGTTTGAGGATAATTATTTAGAGTTCATCTTTTTGGAATCTGTTAACGATGCCCAGAAGAACCCCTTAAGATTAGATAAGAGAGCCGATTGGCGTAACACAGGAGCAAGCCCGTTTGGAATTTGTCTTAGAGGCGCAATTGCTGAGGCTGATAGCTACCAGTTCTGGGCATATCATCCCCCGTATTGGCAGGGCGGCGTAATTTTCGTTCACAAATCAAACGAGAGTTCGCCGCAATAGCCGCTAATTTTCGTGATTCCTTCAAGCGTACGGCCAATTGAAAAATCCAATTTTAGCCTTGCTCATATGTCGCACAAAACGGGGACTAAGGCTATTCGGTCGACAGTGATTGCCGGCCCTAATTATAGCTGGCCCGCAATTTTAAAGCCGCCAGAGATTTTACTTTCAGAAGCCGCTTGTCCACACATGAAGGTAATTGTTGACGGAGAATTGCCAAGTGAAGTTTTAATGAACGACCTGCTATCCATTGCCGGCTACCATAGTCACTGGTGATCGATATATATATAGCATTCATTAAAACGCACTGACTTCAGTGCATTTTTTATTTAGAGCTAACGAGCTATTTATTCTGCTTAAAGATCTCGTCAATATTCGCATGAAGTTTCGAAGTCAGGCTTTCCATAAGGACCTTCGTGAAATCTTCAAGCGTGTCAGCTGACTCAAAGTTTTCTTCAAGCAACTCAGCCTCAGCTGTGAGTTGTTCAGAAGTGTCGGCTACCAGAGATTCATTTTTTGGATCTTGCGAATGAGACATAATTACCCCTGAAACGAAAAAAGCCTTTTGAATCATCAAAAGGCTTTTAAAAATCAATTAAATGGTCGGGGAGATAGGATTCGAACCTACGACCCTCTGGTCCCAAACCAGATGCGCTACCAGACTGCGCTACTCCCCGACAGAGACAGCAACCTAACGAAAAACAGCCCCACTTGTCAAACTGCTAGATTCTAACGCGTAATATAAGTATCATTTTTTCCATGGATAAGTTTTTGAACTCGTTACCGAAGCCGGTTCTTGTTGTAGGCGCGATTTTGATCGCCGTCATCGTATTTATGGTCATGGAACCGCCGCATACAGTCTGTGACACCCAGGAAGAGGGCTTGCGCGAAAGCCTGAAGGGGCAGCTTTTCTCTACTCAGGTTAAGAAAAACACCATCCCACCGTCTATTGTGCGCGAAAAAGAGGCATGTCAGCTGGGGAACAGTGCCGGTTCCTGCTACGAGTACTTTTCGACTTTAAAAAACGTGGCAGCGGCCGTGACCAAAGGATCCTCGCAATGTGCGGGTCAGCTTTATGGAGTGAAAGAAGTCGGTTCGGCGTTGAATGACGGTATCGAATTGATGGCGCGTCTGGCGTGGGGAATTAAGCCACCAGAGCCGGGCACATTTGAAAGATTCGGTTGGTTGACGGAGGCTGAGATCTCGACCTTCTGTCGCCTGAAAAACACCTATGTCAGAGCCAATGGAGAAGAAGCTTGGACAGCAATTCGTCAAAAAGTTTCTGCCAAGCTTCCGGGGGAGGAGGTCCCTCTGACACCCGAGGGGACAGTTTCAACTGTCGAACCACGTAAGGCTTCAGAGGTCCTGACTGAGGAAGATATCTGGAATCGCAGCTTGTTTTCTGTTCGCTGCGATAATTATTAAAGAGCCACTAGAGCAATGGACTTCCAGGCGGGAGTTCTGTTTTTGAATTGAAGCGTGCCGCTGAGGGCGAAGCTTTTGTCTAATTTATTTCGGATCAAATAGGTGAGGGCTTGGACTTTTTCGAGAGTCCATTCCGTCGGGTTTAAGCCAAATTGGCTAAGGTCAGTTTGCAGCTTAAGCAGGTTGTTTTGTTGTTGAGTCATGATTTGTATCCTTCGTTTAAGGTTTAAAAGTTAACGAAGGGACGTTATTGCAACCGGGTGGCCAAGCGTTCCGGATGCCAAATCAAAATAGGCGGGCGCTGAGCCTTGTGTTGTCTGCGATGCTGGTCTAACTTCTTGGATATGAGACGAAACAGATTTTTAGAATACCTGGTGATTCAAGCATTGGTGATCGTGGCCGTGATCGTGATTTTTGCCTCGATTTCAGAAAAACAAATTGCAGCCACGGTTGCAGGAGTGTTGTTTGTGGTTATGCCGCTGGGCTTGATGGCCTGGGAGCATAAGCAAGCTCAATTCAAGGAAGCCGTCTGGTATGCCGGGGTTTTGCAGTTTTGGGTGATCTTTGCGCTGCCGATTTTAGGGATTCGTTTGCTGAATTGGGGAGTGCCCTTCGATCAGCTTACTTTTTGGGGAGTTCCGGGACCGTTTTTACACAGCTGGTCGAGCAAATCTTACATGGTGATGATGCTTATCACCGCAATACGT
This sequence comes from Bdellovibrio sp. HCB288, assembly GCF_047305935.1. Lineage (GTDB taxonomy): Bacteria > Bdellovibrionota > Bdellovibrionia > Bdellovibrionales > Bdellovibrionaceae > Bdellovibrio. The sequence continues at coordinate 517,105 of NZ_CP178619.1, read as the reverse complement.
TGGTATAGGCTGGGAAAAAAGGCCGTTTAGGGGTTGGAAAAATAAAAAAGCCGGGTTTTTGCCCGGCTTTTTTAATTCCAAAAGGAAAGCTCTATTCAAATTTCGATCTAATTAGATCTCGAAAGGAACTGGAGAGATAGCTTCAGCTCTGTGGAATGTATCGTAAGCATCAGTACCAGATGGCAATAGAGCCAAGTTACGAGCTTTTTTAACTGCTGCAGCCACGCGTTTTTGCTGAGCTACGGACAATTTAGAGATGCGAGACGGAGTGATTTTGCCACCATCGCCGATAAAACGAGTCAAAGATGCTGGATCTTTGTAATCGAAAACGTGGTCGCCAGAGAATTCTTGTCTATATTTGCTACGAGTTGTCTTTTTCATGAGTACCCTCTTTTTGAGTTCCTTTTGGTTTGCGAGTTAATGGGTGTACAAGAAAAAACAGTTGCCATCAAGTGTCTTTTTACTTTATATGGTTGTTTCTTGTTTGCGGCGTCCCTATTGAATTTCAGGAAAGAATCCTGGGGTCGGGCGGCGCTGACCTCGACTTGTAGCTAGTAGGAGCACGTAATGAGCAAATGTGAAATCACTGGAAAAGGCCCAGTTGTAAAAAACTTGGTATCTCACTCCAACATCAAAACTAAAACAACTGCACAACCAAATGTTCAGAAAAAACGCATCTTTAGCCGTTCTTTGAACGCTATGGTTCGCTTGAACATCGCAACTTCTGCGCTTCGTGACATGGAACACGTTGGTGGATTTGATTCTTATATCTTGGGTGCTAACGACGCGACTCTTTCTAAAAGAGCAATGGCCGTTAAGATGAGAATCAAAAAGAAAATCTCTTCTAAGAAATAATTGAGGCTACAAAATGAAATTGAAAATCAAAAAAGGCGCAACTGTACAAGTTATCTCTGGCTCTGACAAAGGTAAGAAGGGCACAGTTTTGGCTGTAGACGCTAACGCGATGAAAATCTCTGTTCAAGGTGTGAAAGTACAAACACACTATGACAAAAAAGATGGTCTTTTGAAAAAAGAAGGCTTCATCGATTACTCTAACGTTAAATTGGTTGAAGCAGCTGCTGCTAAAAAACCAGCTAAGAAATCAGCTAAACAAAAGTCCACATAGGCAATTCCTTCCCGGGATAAAGCCTAAATTTGGTCTCAAAGGTGATCTCTTCGTTTTAGTCTCCTACATAGCTGCGTAAAATTAAGTTGGATTCAGGAAACATTTGTTCCTGGAACAGACCTGGATCCCAACTTGTTAAGACAGGAGAGCAGCTTGATTAAACGAGACCAAATCACAGTGGAAAAATACAAGAAAGCACTGGTCGCTATGGCGATGCCAGTGCTTTTTTTTTCGTCCCTAGCCTACGCTGATATCGGCGACGCTATGGTTCTCTGCAAGCACAACAAAACAGTACGCACACTGCGTGTGGAACAAGGCTCTGACGAAAAGTGCAAAGCTATTTACACGAAACAGGGTGTGGATCAGACTATTGGTTCTGCGACCAATGTGGGTTCCTGCGAGGAAATCGTCGCTGGAGTTCGTAAGACACTGGAAGAAGCCAAGTGGAATTGCCGCGACGTAAAAGAAGCGCGTTCCTCGACGGTTATTTCTGTTGAGTAGTCTGCCAGTCTGATTGTTCGGCAGGCGCTGAAGGAGAATCTATGAGTTCGGAGTTGGTGATTGCGGTAGCGCAAATGACCTCCATCGATGATGTCGATGCGAACCTGATGCAAATTGAAGCCCTCTTGGAAGATATCTTTAAATCCCACAAGCCTCGTCTGGTGGGATTCCCGGAAAACTGTCTCTACATGCGAACGAAAGAAGGGGAGAAAATCCTTGGTTTCGCTCTGACGGACACCGTGTTTTCAAAAATTTCTGACTTAGCAAAAAAGTACGACACTCATCTGCATCTGGGCTCAGTGCCGTTGCAGCTGGATGGACACCTTTATAATTCCTCAGTGTTGGTCACTCCCAAAGGGGAAGTGAAACCCACGTATCAAAAACTGCATTTATTCGATATTCACCTGGAAGGGCAAAAGCCCATCAGGGAATCAGATGTATTCCGTCATGGTCAGCGTCCCAGCATTATTGAAGTGGATGGTTGGCGCATTGGCGAAACGATTTGTTACGACATTCGTTTCGCAGAGTTGTTTTCGCAATACGCACGCAAGGAAGTGGATCTGTTGTTGGTTCCTGCGGCCTTTTTGGTGAAAACCGGGGAGGCGCATTGGGAGATTTTGTTGCGCGCTCGTGCGATTGAGAGTCAGTCTTATTTAATCGCCAGCGCCCAAGGGGGAACTCATATGGGCGTAAATGGTGGAGTGCGGGAAACCTATGGTCACAGTCTGGTTGTCGACCCGTGGGGGTCCATAGTCGGGCAAGTCGAGAGCCGCAAGGCGGGTTACGCCGTGGTCACTCTTACAAAAGAGAGAATTGACGGAGTTCGTCGACAAATCCCAATGAAGTTTCATCGCCGGCTTCCGGTTGCCTAAAGCGATAAAATTCTGCATCATTTCTGGTGACATCTTTCTCAATTAGTTTTTAAATGCGCGGTGAACACAAGCGCAGGAAACGGGGTAATTATGATCCGTCTTTTCTTGGTTTCTGTTTTGATGACTTCTTTTTTGGGCCAGACAGTTTTGGCTCAGGAAGTGTTAGCCGGTGCTGTACGCGATGAGAGCCGTGAGGCTGAATTGGCGCAAAAAGCAAAGAAACGCCTGTATCCAGGCGGCCGCGATGAAGGTGACTTGAAGGTTCAAGCTCAAGTGACGAATCCTCCGCGCAAACTGGCTCCTCAAGCAGAACTTCCAGAAGAACCTGCGGAAGAGTAGCGGCGGAAGCCGCGCACAGCCGGCGGGTCGGAGCACCCGGAGGCTGAAGCAGCTAGGAGAATTTTATGGTATACGATCATTTGCCTGAAGGCGTAACTCGCGAAACAATGGACTGTGATGTTCTGATCGTGGGTGGTGGATCTGCAGGTTTGTCCTGCGCACTTCGTTTGCAGGATCAAATCAACAAGCACAATGAAGACGTGGCTTCTGGAGCAAAACAGGGTCAGCCTATTCCAGATCAAATGATCGTGGTTATCGAAAAAGCGTCTGAAGTCGGAGCGCACAGTTTCTCGGGCGCCGTTCTGAATCCAGCAGCACTTCGCGAATTGGTTCCAAACTTCAAAGACGAAGGTTGCCCAATTGATTCGGAAGTTAAAAAAGACGCCGTCTATTACCTGGGCTCTGACTATTCCTTCAAAGTGCCAATCACACCTCCTCCGTTTCACAACGAAGGCAACTACATCATCTCTGCCAGTAAATTGAACCGCTGGTTGGCGACAAAGTGTGAAGAAAAAGGCATCAATATTTTCCCGGGCTTCGCAGCTGTGGAAGCGTTGTACGAAGGTAACAAAATCGTTGGCGTGCGCACGGGCGACAAGGGTCGTGATAAAAACGGCAACCCTAAAGGCAACTTCGAGCCAGGTTTGATTTTGAAATCCAAAGTGACTGTGTTTGCCGAAGGGACACGCGGTTCTTTGTTCAAAAAAGTTTCTGAAAAACTGAATCTTCGTGAAGGCAAACACCCGGAAGTATTCGAAGAGGGTGTTAAAGAAATCGTACAGATGCCAAAAGGAACTGTTGAGGCGGGTCAAGTGATCCACACAATGGGTTTCCCGTTGAGCAAATCCATCGGTGGTACGTTCATCTACACATTGCCTGAAGATAAAATCATCGTAGGCTTGGTGGCTTACCTTGATTCCAACGATCCTCTTTTGGATCCACACCGTGAACTGCAAAAATTAAAAACTCACCCATTCATGCAAAGCATGCTTAAGGGCGGTAAAGTTATCGCTTACGGCGGTAAAACATTGCCTGCGGGTGGCTGGTACTCCATGCCTAAGCTTTACGGCGACGGCTGGATGGTTATCGGGGACTCCGCTTCCATGGTCGATGTTAAGAAGCTAAAAGGCATCCACTTGGCGATGAAAGCCGGTATGTCAGCAGCGGATACGATCGTGGATGGTTTGATAGCGGGTGCCGAGTTCAATGAATCAGTTACCAAAGCCTACGAAGCACGTATTGAGAACAGCTTCGTTAAAAAAGACCTATGGGCCGTCCGTAACTTCCATCAGGCCCTTTCCAAAGGGATGCTGGAGGGGATGCCTCTTATTGCGGTTCAGGAGATCACCGGGGGCCGTGGCCTTCAGGATCCTATGCCTTTGGATCATACAGATGCTCAAACGACCAATAAAGTCGTTGAAGTCTGGGGTCCTAATGGATTTGACGAGCAATTGGGCGAGCTACCAAAGCCAGATGGCCAGCTGTTCTTTGATAAGCTATCCAGCGTTTATTTGACGGGGACCATGCATGACGAGGACTCTCCTAACCATTTGATCCTTAAAGATGGGGATATCTGCCGTTCCGTATGTGAGCCTCAGTACAAATCCCCATGTAATCATTTCTGCCCGGCCTCTGTATACGAGATGGTTCCGTCTACAAAAGAAGCAGGTAAGAAAGACCTACAAATCAATTATACCAACTGTATTCACTGTAAGACTTGTGATATTAAGTGCCCATTCGAAAACATCGAGTGGACGGTGCCAGAAGGTGGCGGCGGACCACAATATCGCGAGGTCTAACCAGAAAAGTGGGTGGGACCTGGCGGTGTAGGAAGTCGGACGACGAGGGATCCGACTTCTTTAACCAAAGAAAGGACCCATCCCCATGGCAGAATTTTTTGCGTCAACAGCACGCGGTCTCGTAGATCCTCTTGAACAAGAACTTAAAGATTTAGGCCTTAAAGTCACAGATAAAACCGCTGGCGGCGTGTACTTTGAGAGCAACTGGGAAGGTTGCTATAAAGCGAACCTTCACTCCCGTATGGCCAGCCGTATTTTAAAACCAATCCTGGATTTCACGGCTTACCAACCTGAAGAATTGTACAACATGATTCTTCGTCATGACTTCACTAAGTACATCAAGCCAAATCAAACGCTTAGCATCGACGTTTCCGTTGGTGATTCAAAAATGAGCGATCAACGTTTCATCGCGATGAAAATCAAAGACGCTATCGTGGATCAATTCCGCGATAAATTTGGTGTTCGTCCTGACGTTGATAACTACAACCCGGCATTGCGCGTGGTTGTTCGTTCGGTGAAAAATCAGTTCAACGTTTCTATCGACACGTCTGGTGAATCCCTGTTTAAACGTGGCTACCGCAAAGACGTGGGCGAAGCTCCATTGAAAGAAAACCTGGCAGCGGGTTTGATCAAGCTTTCTGATTGGGACGGTAAAACCGCTCTGGTGGACTTCATGTGCGGTTCCGGCACATTCATGATCGAAGCGGCGATGATGGCTAAGAACATCGCTCCGGGTATCAATCGTAAGCGCTTTGGTTTCATGGATCTTTTGAATTTCGAAAGCGAAACTTGGGACAAAGTTGTTGATGAAGCGATCGCTGGTGAAAAAGAAGAAATCGACTTTAAGTTTTATGCTTATGACATCGATAACAAAGTTTTAAAGTCTGCGAAAGAAAATGCGAAAGCAGCGGGCGTGGACGATGTGATCGAATTCAAAAAAGAATCCGTAGCGACGGTAGAACCACCGGTTGAAAAGGGTTTGATCATTATCAATCCTCCGTACGGGGCGCGTATCGGTGATGAGGACAATCTTCGTGACGTTTACCGTGACCTGAGCTTCACATTGAAGCACAGATTCAAAGGCTGGGATGCTTGGATCCTTTCCGGAAACAAAGAGTTGATTGCAGACTTAAAACTAAAATCCACGCGCAAGCACTTCGTATTCAATGGTAATATCGAGTGCCGTTTCTTGAAATACTCAATGTTCTAGTAGTTATGTGCCCTCTCCGGAGGGCTTTCTAAAGGGGGAGTGTTATGATGAAAATTCTAATGGCTTTTATTATGACTCTCCCGGCTTTTGCATCGGCTGCGGTCACTAGCATCTACGATTACAAATCCTATGATTGTAAGATTCGTACGGGCAGTGGTCAGGTTGTGAATGTCGTTGGCAATCTGATGACATTGTCGATTGATGAACATTACGGCCGATTTTTTCAGATTCATCTGTCCGTCGAAAAATCAATTTTCCAATTGCAGGTTCTTCTCGAGGAAACTGCAAACACAGCTCAGACTGGTGAAGTCATTTTACTGCAAAACTTGAAAGTCGATGAAAAAGAAACTTCGGTCGAAGTCATCACTCACGATGTGTCCACGACCGAAACAGTAAATCAGGATGTTTCAGCGACCTGCTCCATCCTGCGTTGATCTTAACGTGGCGGAAGCGCCACTGTTCCTGAACGATACTTCTCAATTTTAGTCCACATCGGGGCTCCGCCCTCTGCCAACGGGTTAAACGGTCCCGCTTCAAGATTATCGATTGAATCCAAACGACGCATGCTGTGCGCTTCAATAACTTGTCCGTAAGTTCCTGGGAACACGTGATAGCCCGCATGAGCAACGCCGACAAAGAAAGGTGAAGATGTGAATTCCTGTGGGGGATTCAGGTCGAAATCCACCAGTGTTTTTTTGTCGTCGATTTTAACGGTATAATACAGATCCTTCTTCATAACGGTCTGATAGCGCATCTCGTGCATGCCCCAAGCCGGGTTGTAGATAAACTCACCTGCGGAATTCCTAACACCTGAGTCCCAGCTGACGACTTTGCCTTTGGTCAGAGTAGGATCTTCGGCGTCCCATGCTTTGTTCAAGTCAGGGCGAGGATTCCAGTAGAGCACTTTCCATCCCAGTTTTTGCAGATGCTGAGTCAGGACCACTCCGCTGGTGCCGTTGGCGATAACATTTTGATCAATGCGCGCCCACAGGGCTGCAAGCGCAGGCTCTTGGGTGGCGTCGATTCCTTGCTTTAGACATTTACGGGTCAGACCAATGCAGCTGATGCCCTCCATTTGATCCACCACTGAGTCTGGAGCACCCACTTGACGCACGATCTGCAATCGTTTTTCACGCGTGTTCAAGGATGGGTTGCGGTCGCCGTAGTACTTGGAGACTTTGTATTTTTTGAAGAAATCCAGGTGTGTTTTATAAGTGTCTTCGATGCACTGACTTGCAGTTTTTACGATCGCATTGTTGTGCTGCAGATACAGGGCTTTTTCGGCTGGGCTGACGACCAAGTCAGTGGGCTTAGCCTGAGCAAAGGTGGTCAGGGGAGCGAGGGCGATCAGCAAAGTGACTGCGAATGACATAAAAACTCCTGGAGTTAGGTATTGCGAATTTATATCAAAATATGGGCCGCCTTCATTTGAAACCAATGGATTATGGCGAATGTCACACTGTCAAAGCCTTCGACAGAGACCTCAAATTGACTTCGAACAAGCCCCGCGCTTTGAACCATGACTCTGTACGGGGAGGGCCTAAAATAAAGCCGAGAGGTATGGATGGCCGCGGAATCGAACCCACAAATCGATCCTCAAAAGCGCTATGAGACGCTGTTTAATTCGCGTATCGTGGGTATTCTTATCAGCAACCTCAAAGGGGAAATCCTCGAAGCGAATGATTATTTTTTAGAGATGCTGGGCTACAATCGCGACCTCTTTAATACCAATAAATTCAATTGGCACGAAATGACTCCTCCTGAGTACAGGGAAGTGAGTATCAATGCCCGTCAGCGCCTTTCTAAAAGTGGCGACTATGTCACTTTGGAAAAAGCTTATTATCACCGGGATGGGCATCTCGTTCATGTGCGTTTGGGGTCCACTATTTTAGAGGGTGATGTCGTCATCACTTTGATTCAGGATGTAACTGCAAGAAAAGCGGTCGAAAAAAAACTGGAAGAAATTCTGGGAAATCTGGAGGAGCGGGTTGAGGCACGCACTCATCAACTGACAGAGTCTGAATCATTTCTCTCGACCATTATCGAAAACATGCCCTCAATGGTATTCGTAAAGTCCGCTGAAGATTTGCACTTTGTTCGTTTGAATCGTGCCGGAGAAAAGCTTTTGGGGATTTCCCGTGGGGAGTTTGTCGGAAAAACGGATTTTGATTTTTTTAGCAAAGAGGTGGCCGAAGGATTTCGAGCAATCGATCGAAAGGTTTTAAGCGGAGAGCTACCGTTCGCGCTGACTGAGGACACGTTGCCCACTCGAAGCGGCATTCGATTTATCAGTACGATCAAGCTGGCGATTCTGGATAAGAACGGTCGGCCGCAGTACTTGCTTGGAGTGACCGAAGACATCACGGAACGAAAAGAGCTGGAAAGACAGCGCGAAGAACTGGTACGGGCTCAGGCGGAAAAAGAGCTGGCGGAAGCCCAGGCCAGAAGAGCCAGTTTCGTTTCGGATCTGACTTTCGCAATTTCTCATTCATTTGATCTGCAGGAGATGCTAAAGGTCTTCACCGAAAAAATGGTTCCCACATTTTGTGACCTTTGCACTGTGGAGATGATCGATGATGACGGAATGGATTACGGTTTGACGGTGATGCATGGTTTGAATCCGGCGGAGGAGGAATTTATCCGCAGATGGCGACTTCAGAATCCACCCAAGTGGGATCCGGAGTCCGGGGGGCCCTTGATGTTGAAAGACCGTAAAACCATCGTCATGAATGATCTGCGCGGAATCGAAATGCATGTCGATGAGAATTTCAGTGCGGATGTAAATATGGGAAATGAAGGGGTCGAGATGTTTTCAGAGGCATTCATGGTCGTGCCTTTGTTGGTGCGCGATCAACGGCCTATGGGATACGCCACGTTTATTTCCACTCAGTCCCGCAGAAAGTTCAATCCTGCCGATCAGGCGATCATCGAGCAAATTTGTGAAAGGCTTGCGGTGCTGATTGAAAACTCCCGCTTGTATTTTCGCTCTCAGGATGCGAGCCGCGCGAAATCTGACTTTCTGGCCAATGTCAGCCATGAGATCAGAACACCCTTGGGTGCGATGCTTGGGTTTGCGGAAATTTTAAAGGATGATACCGATCTCTCCTTCGAACAACGGCAATCTGTGGACACGATCATGCGCAATGGTCAGCAACTTCTTAAAATCGTAAATGAGATTCTTGATATCTCCAAAATTGAATCAGAAAAGATTCAGATCGAACAATTGCGCTTCAATCTTCCGGATCTGGTCAGCGATGTTGTTCATCTGATGCGGGTGCAGGCGGATGAAAAGAAAATTGAGATGAGATTGGTGATGAACAACGTGCCGGAGCAGGTTGTTTCAGATCCGTCGCGTTTGCGCCAAATCCTGATAAACATTATTGGGAATGCCATTAAATTCACCGAAGCCGGATTTGTGGAAATCGATGTGTCCGGAGCTTCGCTGGGACCCAAAGTGCTGTTGAAGTTTGTGATCAAGGATTCAGGAATTGGTATTAGCAAAGAAGGGCGGGGAAATCTTTTTCAGGCTTTTTCCCAGGCTGACTCTTCGACCACGCGTCGCTATGGCGGGACGGGGCTGGGGTTGTTTCTTTCGCGAAAACTGGCGCGCTTGCTAGGGGGAGATATTTCCTTTGTGAGTTTCGAAGGTAAAGGCAGTGAGTTCACGGTGACGGTCATGGCGTTGCAACCAGCCGGCAATCAGGTGAATCTTGCGAACACGATTGTGAATGAACCCGGCGCAGCCCGGACTGCTGGCAATATGGTGGACCGGGTTCTTGTCGTGGATGATGCTTCAGATAATCGGGAGCTGTTTAAGAGATACTTGATGAAGGCGGGACTTAGTGAAGAGCAGGTTGAGATGGCCGAGAATGGTGAAGAGGCCGTTGCTAAAATATCGGGTGGGGATTTTAGGCTTGTCCTGATGGACATTCAAATGCCCAAGATGGATGGTTTTCAAGCGCTTAAGACTTTGCGAAAACAGGGGTATAAAGGTCGCGTGGTGGCATTGACTGCGCATGCGATGAAAGGGGATCGGGAGAAATGCCTGGAAGCGGGGTTTGATGGTTACTTGCAGAAACCCCTCAAAAAAGAAGAGCTCCGGGACATTTTGAATCAGGACTTCTTTTAAAATAAAAAAGGGAGGTGACCCTCCCTTTTTCATATTCAATTTGGAAAATTAAATTAGAACGGCTTGGTGATTGCCAGCATAGCCGCTGTCGTGCCGAAACCAAAAAGAAGGATCGCGATTGGCCAGCCGATTTTGCCTTTGCGTTTAACCACGGAAATAGCGGCACCCATCAATACCCAGATACCTAGTTTGGCCAAAGCCCAGCCCGGAAGTTCCTTCATGATGCCAAGCTTAGCCAACATTCCGAAGCCACCAAACAATAGGAACAAAAGACCCAATCCGTGAGTTGCATAGGACATCATGCGGGCTTTCGCATTCAATGCGACACCAGCGTAAGTGGAAACCAAAAGACCACCAAAACCGAAGAACAATGTGATGATTCCCAGAATGTGGATGATTTTATAAAATTGGTAGCTCATAGGCCCTCTGACTTTCTTTTGCTTTATTCTTCTTTAAGGCCCAGGTGTTTTACCACTCGAGCCAGTTCTTTTCGGATTCGGGTCAGTTGTGACAGATTTGCCAGAGTTTTCAATGATTCACGCAGCGGTTCAATCGGATATCCGCCATAAGCCCCTGGTTGCGGGATGTCGCTGGTAACCCCAGAGCGGCCTGCGATGATGACTTTATCACAGATGTTAACGTGATCCGAGATGGCGGCGTCGCCACCGAACATACAATTGCTGCCGATGGTGCTGGAACCGGCAATTTTAAAGCCGGCAGCCATCACATTGTTCTCGCCGATAATAACGTTATGGGCGACATGGCAGAAGTTATCCATTTTGGTTCCGCTGCCGATGCGGGTTTCCGTCAGGGCGGCGCGGTCCACGGCACAGTTGGCTCCCAACTCGACATTGTCACCCAGGATGACCTTGCCGATTTGCGGGATTTTCTTGTGCTGACCTTCTTTGGTTTGAGCGAAAGCGAAACCGTCAGCTCCGATCGTGGTGTGCGGATGAATTTCGCAGTGAGCACCCAATTCGCAGTAGGCTCCGATGAAAACCTGGGGATGCAGAATTGTGTGCGCGCCGATCTGAGCATAGCACTCAATCACCACATGGGATCCGATGGTGGAACCGTCGCCGATGCGGGCATGTTCACCAATGACAGCAAAAGGTCCGACGGAAACATTTTGTCCCAGGTGAGCCGATGGGTGAACGAAGGCGCTAGGGTGGATTTTCGTCTCTTGGTTAAAGCGGTTCATTTTGCCGTCAAAAAGAGGCAGAATTGCCGCCATCGCCATTTGCACATGGTGAGTGCTGAAGAAAGTCGATTTGGAGTCTGTCGGGAGCGCCAAAGACTTATGGGCAACGATGATCGTTGCCTGAGCCTTGAGGGCCTGTTCCAACTGATGGGGTTTGGATACGAATACCAAACTTTCGGAGTCAGCCTGTTCCGGTGGTAAAACTTTTTGAGCGATTGCTTCGGTGGAGCCGGATACGAAGACTGCATCCGAGGACTGAAGAGATTTAATAACGTCTGCTGTAATCATAGTGATGCCTCGCGCTAACATTTTCGCAATATTTTTTTGATGTCAAGTCACTGGGTGATAGTATAAGTCTCGTATATAAACACGTTTCGATCATTTCTCACCTTTAAATATTAGAGAGGAATTGAGATGGCAAAAAAGGCAGCAAAAAAGGAAGCACCTGCGGCAAAAGCAAAGAAAACTGCTAAGCCGGCAGCGAAGCCTGCCACTAAAGCAGCTAAACCTGCTCCGAAGGCCGCAAAACCAGTGGCAAAACCTGCTGCGAAGGCTGCAAAGCCCGTAGCAAAACCAGCTCCAGCTAAAGCTGCGAAGCCTGCGGCCAAACCAGTCGCTCCGGCAAAACCCGCTAAAGCGGCGCCAGCACCAGCCCCGGCTCCAGCAAAAACTGCGAAAGCAGCGAAAGCTCCTGCGGAAAAGCCTGAGAAAAAGGCAGCTAAAGTGGAAGCTCCGGTTGAAGCGGCTGTAGAGGCTCCTAAAAAAGAAAAGAAAGTCAAAATTGATAAGACAGGTTTGTCTGAAGATCAGGTCAAATGGCATGAGCTTCACGAGAAATATAAAGCGATGAAAGCTCAGTCTTACAACATTGGCTCTCAATACGAGGCTAAAACACCAATTCAGCATAAACTTTTCGGCTGGGGTTTCATCATGAGTAATGAATACGACCGCCTGGAGGTTCTATTTGAAGATGGTAAGCGTATGCTAATCAGCAACAGGAAGCTTTCTTAAGAAAATCCTGAAAAAGGCCCCCCAAAGGGGCCTTTTGCTTGTTGCACATTGATATAAATGGGCAGAAATCTATTGCAAGGCCCCGCAATCTGACCTAGAAATTTACCTACATGGCAAAAGACGATTTAGTACAAATTGACGGAAAAGTGATCGACGCCCTTGCGGGTGGTCTTTACAAGATCGAACTTGAAAACAAAGTTATCATCAACGCAAAGCTTTGCGGCAAGATGAGACGCTTTAATATTCGTGTGGTTGTGGGCGACCGTGTGAGCGTAGGGGTATCTCCTTACGATCCTACTCATGGTCTGATCCAATTCCGTCATAAATAATTAGATTTAGCTCAAACTCATTCCAATAAATCTAGAGGTTCTATGGATCAGGCTCTTCAGAGTTATTTGGCTCGTATTGTCCCAACTGTCCCAGCAAAATCAGCACAAGCTGTGATTGAACTTGCTGCGGAAGGGGCTACAGTCCCGTTCATCGCACGTTACCGTAAAGAGAAAACCGGCAATTTGGACGAGGTTCAAATTCGCGGTGTTATCGAAGGTCACGAAACTTACAACGAAATCGTGAAGCGTAAAGCATTCTTGATCAAAGAGATCGGGGAGCAGAACAATCTCACGGCCGAAGTCCAAAAGCGCATCGAGCTTTCCTGGGACCTTGGCGAGTTGGAAGAAATCTACAAACCATTCAAAAAGAAAAAGAAAACCAAAGCGACTGTTGCACGCGAAGCGGGCCTGGAGCCTTTGGCGAACTGGATCTGGGACATGGGCCACGGCAAGTTGAAAGACTCCGAGACTATGGAAATGAAAGCGAAAGCTTTCTTGAACCCAACTGCCAAAATCGTGACATACGAAGAAGCGCTTAAAGGTGCTCAAGACATCATCGTGGATAAAATCGCCAATGATGCGGAACTTCGTGCGATGGTTACTAAAAACTATAACGACCACGGTCGTATCGTTTCTAAGGCAGCTAAAGGCTATAAAGCGAATTCCAAGTACGAAATGTACAAAGAGTTTGAAGAGCCAGTTAAACCTTTGATGGATGCCAAGAACAATCACCGCTACCTGGCGATGAGACGTGGTTGGCAGGAAGAAGAGCTTACTCTTGACGTTAAAGCTGATGACGAAGCGAACTTGAAGTCTTACGAAAATTTCGCGACTTCAACTCCAGACAACGCAATTGGCGAATACTTGAAACAATCAGCTCGCTTGGCATTGAACGTTTATGTTCTTCCATCTGTGGTGAATGAAGTTCATCGTCAGTTGAAAGACAAAGCAGATCAAGACGCGATCACTGTATTCGCGGAAAACGTTCGTAAACTGTTGTTGGCTTCCCCATACGGTTCAAAATGCGTATTGGGTGTCGATCCAGGTCTTCGTACGGGTTGTAAAGTGGCTTTGATCGATAAGACAGGCGCTTTCATTTCTCACACTGTTCTTTACACTTTGGGCGACGATGCTGAACGCAAAGCTAAAACTTTGTTCGGTGAAGTGATGAAACAAGTTCAAATCGAAGCGATCGCGGTCGGAAACGGTACTGCAGGTCGTGAGACTGAAACTTTCTTGCGCAAAGTTTTGAAAGATCTTGGTAAAAACATTCCGGTCGTGATGGTTTCTGAATCTGGTGCCTCTGTGTATTCGGCTTCTGACATCGCTCGTGAAGAGTTCCCGGATCTGGATTTGACTGTAAAAGGTGCGATCTCTATCGCGCGTCGCTTGCAAGACCCATTGGCGGAGCTTGTGAAGGTGGATCCTAAGTCTATCGGTGTTGGTCAATACCAACATGACGTGAATCAATCTCAATTGAAAAAGTCATTGGAAGCCGTGGTTGAGTCTTGCGTGAATAACGTGGGTGTTGACGTAAATACAGCTTCTGCACCGTTGCTTTCTCATGTTGCGGGCATTGGTCCGGCACTTGCGAAAGGTATCGTTGAAGCCCGTAAGAAAACTTTGTTCACAGATCGTTCGGAGCTTTTGAAGATTCCGAAGTTCTCTGCCAAAGTTTACGAACAAGCCGCAGGTTTCTTGCGCATCCCAGGTGGTAAGCAAGTATTGGATTCCACAGGGATCCATCCAGAGCGTTACCAAGCTGTGACTGATATGGCAAAAGACCTTGGTGTTTCTTTGTCTGAAGTTATCGGTGAAGGTGCCAAGAAATTGGTAGCACAAAGAACTAAATGGGCTCAGCTAGTGGGCGAGTTCACTTTCGACGACATCGTGAAAGAGCTTGAAAAACCAGGACGTGACCCTCGTGATCCGTTCAAAGTTTTCCAATACCGTGATGACATCATGGAAGTGAAAGACCTTAAAGAAGGTATGATCTGCCCGGGTATCGTAACGAACGTAACTAATTTCGGTGCTTTCGTGGATATCGGTGTTCACCAAGACGGGTTGGTTCATATATCTGCGCTGTCACATAAATTTGTGGATGACCCTCGTAAAGTGGTAAATCCAGGCGATCATGTGTCAGTGAAGGTGTTGAAAGTGGACACTGTAAAGAACCAGATTTCTTTGACCATGAAAATGGATGATGCTGTTGAAATGTCTTCCGCTCCTCGTGGTGAAAGACGTCCTGAGCAACGTGGCGCAACTGCTGCGAAAGGTTCTGGTCAGTCCAAAGTTGGTCAAGGTGGTGGTATGCGCCCAATGGGTGGCGGTGCGCCCGCGAAACCGGCAAATCCGTTCAACAATCCGTTCGCGGCTTTGATGAACACTCCAACAAATAAAAAATAACCGGTTGAACCGGAAAAGGGGATTAACATGGCAGCAAAAGGCAAATCTAAAAAAGGTATCCGTCACAGAAAAAAACGCATTTTGACTAAAAAGCGTATGTACAAAGCAAAAATCCGTAAGTAATCGGATTTGCGAAAAAGCCGGGCAATGTCCCGGCTTTTTTTTTGCCAGGATTATCGTGCCAATAAACAAACCCTGCGTCCGAGTCTGTCGGGGTATTTCGTGTTAAATTTTCCCTATGAAATGGGCAAAGTCGCTTCGGCGAGTCACCAGAAAAAGCTTCCTAAATAAACTAGCGTCAGACGACATTTTGGAAATGTCGGCCTCTTTGTCGTTTTATACGGCGTTGTCCTTGGCGCCGTTATTGGTTTTGCTTCTGACGTTTGTTGCTTTGATCAATGACAGCTTTCGTGAGGAGATCCTGACCCAGATTCATCTGCTCTTTGGCGGTCACTCTTCAGATATTTTAAGAGCCATTGCAAAGAATGTCGACAAGCAGCCTGAGGTTCGGGACATGGCTGGAATTGTCGGATTGGTGACCTTGGTGTTTTCAGCTGGGGCGATATTTGGTGAGCTGAGGATGTCACTGAATAAAATTTTTGAGGTGGGAACCGACGCCACTCAAAACCAGGAAGAGACGGCACTGCAAACTGTCTGGACTTTTATGAAAACCAAACTCTTCAACATGGGTATGGTTTTAACCTTTGTTTTTATTTCCATCGTTTCTTTGGTTGTCTCGTCGGTGTTGTCGATGTTTTTAAAAGGCACCGATGCCATATGGGGGCAGATTTTAAACTTCGTGATCTCATTGGGAATCTTTGGAGTTCTGTTTAGCGCCATTTACTACTTTTTACCGCAAACTCAAATTCGCCCGAAAGTGGCAGTGACCTCCGGATTCCTCACAGCATTTATGTTTTCAATTGGTAAAGGATTTATAGGTATTTACATGGGGCAAAGTGCGGTGGCGTCCTTGTATGGAGCCGCAGGTTCCCTGATAGTTCTTTTGCTATGGGTTTACTATTCTTCAGCGGTGATCTTTGTGAGTGCTGAAGTGGCCAATGAGATTAATAAGGTGGAGCAACATGAAGAGAATATTAAAAACTCTGGGTCGAGTAAATAAAGTCGTCTGGATCGTGGTGATTTTTTTGGTTGTTGTGCGGGTGTTTATGCCCGAGGGAATCAAGTACGGCATTAATTGGTATATGGGCAATAAAATGGAAAGCTACAAAGGGAAGATCGAGGACTTTGATCTCGCTCTTTACCGTGGGGCCTATCAGATCGAAGGTTTGAAAGTCTGGGAAAAAGTTAAAAACGAAAAAGCCCCTTTGATTGCGATTAAACGTCTGGATGTTTCTCTGGCCTGGAGAGGGATCTTTAAAGGCAAGCTTCTAGGTGATTTAAAAGTGGATGGAATGAAACTGGATCTGGTTGACAGTAAAGATAACAAGAAAAAACAGATGGGCAAAGGGCAGGATTGGAAGGCTGTCGTGGGTAAGTTGATTCCGATTGAATTGGAATCTTTTCGAATGGCCAACAGCGAGGTTCATTGGCTCAATAACGATTTTAAAGTTCCTGTGGATGTGGTTGTTGATCGTATCACGGCATCTGCCACAAATATAAAGAACACAGATAACTCCAAAGAGCTTTTGCCCAGCAAAGTTGAAATCACGGCGCGAGTTCAAAAAGACGCCAGCCTTACAGGTGGTGCGAAGATGAATATCCTGGCCAAGACGCCGACGTTTGATTCCAAAATAACCATGGATCGTCTGAATGTGACGAAGCTGAATGATTTTTTTATGGCCTATGGGCCCATTTCATTTTCTTCGGGACATGTGAGTTTATTGGCTGAAGTAAGTGCGAAAGATGACAAGATCGTGGGTTATGTTAAGCCCTTCATTGAAAAACTGGATGTAATGAGTTCCGAGGAGAAATTCGATTCAGCCAAAAGATTCTTCAATGAGATTTCCTTGGCGTCCGTGAATCTGATTTTAAGAAATCCCAATAATAAAACCATGGCAGCAAAATTGGAATTTGAAGGTGCCATGAAAGGCCCCGAGTTTGATACTTGGGGCGCAGTCTGGTCTTCGTTAAGAAATGGCTTCGTCGAAGCCATGAAAAAGAAATTGGACAACGACGTCTCGATCAAAGACGTACCTAAGAAAAACTAGTGCGCGTGTTTCGGATGCTCGCGACGTTGTTCCCCGAGGCCTAAAACAGAAGTATCCTGTGGGCCTTTGGCGAACTCTTCGATCATCTTACGGCAGAAGGCCGGGATGTCGGCAGGTTTACGGCTGGTGACCAGGCCGTTGTCGACGACGACTTCATTGTCCTCCCATTCACCACCCGCATTGATGATGTCAGTGCGAATCGATGGATACGAGGTCACTCGTTTTCCGCGCAGGACTCCGGTTTCGATCAGTGTCTGAGGGCCGTGGCAGATCGCTGCGATAGGTTTGCCCGTATCCACGAATTCCTGAACGAATTGGATAGCACCTTCCTCGGAGCGCAGCTTGTCGGGGTTGATGACTCCGCCTGGAAGCATCAAGGCATCATAGTCATCAGCGCTGGCAACTTGAATTGCGACATCGACCGTCAGAGGCTTAGCCCAATTGCCTTTTTCCCAACCTTTGATTTCACCGGTGGTTAAAGAGACAACTTCGACTTTGGCGCCAGCATCCTCCAGCGCTTTTTTAGGTAGTAGTAATTCGGATTGTTCGAAGCCGTCGGCTGCCAGGATTGCAACGTTCTTTCCTTCTAGGGCTTTGCTCATTAAACTTCCTCCTTGAGTAAGCTTTAATGATAAAGCCGGGTCCGGAGGAAGCAATTTACAGAGGGTGATCGTGTCGAATAACAGCGATGTTTTTACTTAGCTTGGCATTCAACAGTGATTGGGGAGGATTCGGATCCGATGACCATCTTCAATGGAGCCGACCCTGGAGCCATGTTAGCAACAGTAGCCACAAATCCTTCGCCCGCATTTACAGGGGTGGAATTGCCCAGGTTTAGAACATTGGTTTTAGATGACATATAAACCAAAGTTACCCCACGCTGACCTTGCATTTTGCGCAGCTTGAATGGCCTTTCACCGGCAAGTTCAAAATCCACCTCTGCCGTTGAGGATTCAGCATCAGAGCTTTGAACTATCGTTCCGTAAACTTTATCGCCAACGCGACAAACGATGCCATTGGCAGCGATATCACCAGTCAAAGATTGGTTGCGCGCTTCCAGTACTTCTTTGGTTTCATCCAGCTTCCAACGATCCATGATTTCCAGGGACAGAGGAAGGGAGCTGCTGGTTGCCGGGTCGACGTACAATTCAACCAATTGCAACGAGCGATCCACTTCTTTGATCACGCCTGGTAGTAGAGTCCCCATATTTTTGCGGGCTTGGGTGATGTCCTCTTTACAGGATTCAATGGTTTTTTGCAGCACCGAGGTGACTGCCGCTCTGTTGGCGATCAGGGAAGGCAATTCTATTTTGGATTTAAACGTCATGTAGTTACTGTAGTTGTTGGCGAATATGGCCAAAGCACCGCAAAGTTGATTGTCATTGCCTTCTTTAAGGTCATTGATAAGCGCCTCAGTTTTCTTTTTGATATTTTCAGACAGATCGTGAATGAACTGGATTTGATCGTCTGACAAATTCAACAGGTGTTCGCGTTTCTCGATGGCAACCACAATCAGCTTCGTTTGATCTTTGTCGAAACCATAGGCCGTTGCGATTTTTTCAAAGGAACGCTGGATGGCTAATTTAGGCATTTCTTTATCAGTGAATTCACCCTGAAGGTCTTCAATTTTTACAGTCGCATCCAAAGTGCCATTAAGAAGTGCGTCGGTAATATCCAGCTGTTTTGCGCCAGCTTTGCGACTGGTGAAATCTTTTAGAAGCTGAGCCGTTTCGTCTGTTTCCGTGGTGCCCATGGCATCCATTTTTAGACGGGCGGCAATTTTGAAAACCTTGGACTGAAGGTCCTTCATAGCGTCCTGACGGGCTACAGAGTCCCTGATCTTGTCGTCGGGTGAGGGCACGTTGCCAGTTTCAGAAGCCCGGTGGCCTGAGTTCAAAATTTCATTTTGAATCTCAGGTTGACCGGCTGAACCTGGGGATTTACTGCCGGGTTGGCATCCGGCAGTAACCATAAGAAGTGCGCTTGCGATCAAGATTTTCTTCATTGTCGTATCCTGTCTAATTCACATTACTTTGTTTCTTCAGCACCTGGCAAAATCGTCAGAAGGTAACGCAATTTCTCCTTGGAGGCCATCGCACCAGATTTGAACAATTTGATATCGTTCGCAGTGATGTCAGTGTACTCAGGGGCCGTTTCCAATTCTGAAACCGGAGTTTCAGGAGTGCGTGGCAAGTTGGAAGGGCGGCTGCGTGCAACCAACAATCCTTCAAGATCCTTCGCTTCCAGCTTAGCCAGACGCTCAGACTTGTTCATAACCACCATGGCATTCTGGGCCACCGCATTTTCCGGCAATGCCAATGCTTTAAATGTACCGGCATCCACTGCAAGAGTGTTTGCGTCGGCATTCACCACAGCCACCTTCGCGATACGGTTCACACGGAACTGGTCCACGAAAGCTTTGTCTGCCACTGCGTGAGACTGGGAAGTGCTCATGCGGGCTGTGATGATCTTAAGCATTTGCTCCTGGAAGCTGACTTTATGATTTGGCAAGCCCATGCGGCGAGCTGCTGAATCAAGAAGTGGAACCTCAAACCAGTGAGTGTTTGTGCCTTTATTCACCTGGTCTGGTGTCGGGAACATTTCATAACTCCAGTCCATATCGAACACTGGTTGGCTCATGGCATCTCGGAAAGTCAGTTTGTTTGAAGTTTGGTCAAACAACAGAGATGTTACCGTTGAGGCGATTTCCGGAGCCAGATCTTTGATGTCCAGGTAGTTATCCTCGTTTTGGCGAGTTCCCGTGTTTGTTCTTGCAAACAAGGCCTGTGCTGCAGCCAACTTGTCCGGACCAATACCGCGAACGTCGATTTGATCCGCGTATTGAGTTGGTGTTTTGCTGTCGCGAACATCGTTAAAGAACTTACCCGTTTGACCGACCAGGATGAACTCTGACTTCAACTGGATGTCTGAGCATTTAGTCGCCTCAGCACTCATGCTGGTAAGCGGGGAGATATCGATAATCGTATTTGGGTTGTCCGCTTTCGCAAAGGCACACATAACTTCCGGTGTTTTTAGAACATCCATGAAGAAACGGCCAGAAATCAAAGCAGCCTGCTTAAGGTCCTTCAACCAAGCGATCTCAGTAAATTCCTTAGAGTCATCAGTCAGAGCATAACGGTTTTTAATGTCTGAGTATGACTCCATGAAGTTGCGGATATATTGGAAGCGTGACATTGTACCGCTGTAGTAACCGCCTTGCTGAATTTTTGAGAAATTCTCGCGGCCGTTACGGTAATTGCGGGTCAAGTAAGCATCGTTGTAGGCCTTGATCAGGTACTGCACGATTTCAGTGTAGTTGGTGCCTTTGTCAAAGCGTTTGCAACCAGGATTCATGTCCACAGACTCATCAGAGCAGTATGTGAAGTCACGCAAAGCCAGGTCGGATTTCTCTTTCGTCAGTTTTTCCAAAGTTTCAGGAACTGCCACTGCTGTCCCTTTGTCAGATTCAACCACACGGCTGTAACCGAAGCGCAATGCCGCGATATCGTACTTGCCCAAAGTTGGAAGCAGGTTCAATTCGCTGTAACCGTAGTCCATCACAGAGCTGTATGGGATTTCATGTTTAACGCCCATTTTAGCCAGTTCACCTTGGGTATAAAAGTTCGCGCGGTCTTCAGAGCCACCAAAGTTATGACGTAGACCCAGGTTGTGACCCAGCTCATGCACCAAAGTTGGAACCCATACTTCCGGCATTACGATAGCAATCACCTGCTCGCGCTCTGTATCGGAAAGGTCATTCCATAGTTTCAATTTCTGACCCAGTTTTGCTTGCAACGCGTTCTTGATATGTTCGCTGAATGGGAACAACTCAGAAGGGTAGTTGCAGTATTTGGACATAACTGACAAAGCATCGATGGCTTTTGTCGCATCAGATTTATTCAAGCCTTCATCAGCATCAGCGATTGCCATCAACGTGGACTTGTTGCTGAAGCGGGCATGACCTTTTGCAGAGTTAGCAACAGTTTCACGCACCTGTTTAGGTGAAAGGGTTTTCAGTGATTCACCGCCCATGATCGCTTGCTTAAGAACTGTAGGTGCCAATGCAGGAGTGTTCGAAACCTGAGTCGCTTTGTAAGAGTTGGCAATTTTGTAACCCGTTTTCGTGGACAGAGTGTATGCAGAATACTTCGCTGCCTGGTGCTGGGCTTTTAGGGCCTCAGAAGGAGTGGCGTTGTTTGCTGCCTGAGTCGTCGCACCGGAATCTGGTGATTCAGTGTCCTGAGTTTTGGAAAGCTCGCGCACCACTTCATCATAAGTGTAGCGGATACCTTGAACGAAGTTACCGTAGTACATCGCCACGCGGCCGCTCATGATTTCACCTGTGCGTGGATTTGCCACTGTTGGGCCGTAACCCAATGGGCCACCCGCGATCGGGTCTTCAACCATCACGATCATGCTGTTGCGAGTGTCGCCGACTTTTTTGCCAGCCGGATCGTTAAGAACCAGGCGTGTTTTCAAGCCAGCAGCTTTAAGACCCTCGTTCACACGGTCGAATGCCACTTGAGTCGCTTTTTTGATGGAAGCGAATTCAGGTTTATTGAAATTGTCAGAAAGGTAGTAAGTGATTTCCTTTCTTTCAGGATTCCAGCGGTTCATCCACTCTTTTTGATTTTTCAGAGTGCGGGTCATATCAACATCATACTTGCGGTTTTCAGAAGTGAAGAAACCGAAAGTACCTTGGTCTTTCAATGGGTACTCGATGGCTTTGTAGCCAGGAGAAGCCATTTTGCTAAGTTTTGTGAAAGAGTAGTGGTAAACGATCTGTGTTTGCAGATCATCGATGCTGTTGATGCTGTAAAGTGCATTGCCCAGGCAGCCAGCGTTACCGCGGAAGCCTTTTTCAATTTGAATATTCAGGGCGCCGTCTTTAAGTTCATAGTTCAATAGGCGAGAAGAAGTCTCAGTGTAGCAGGAAGAGCCGTACAACTGCTCCATCTCTACCGGCAACATATTGAAGCCCGTAGTTCTCATGCTATTGAAGTCTGGAACGAAGTTGGCTTTTTTAGACCAGTTCTTTTCAGAGTTTTCTTCCTCGCGATTTGTACATTTGCCGTAACGGTCTTCCGCACAACGGTATTCAACGTTTCTGATTGGAATTTCCATCAGGATTTTGTCATTTAAAGTATTATCCTTAGCCAGGCGGCCTTCGTCGTTGACTTGCATCACCTGCAAAGTGTTTTCCGTGAAGCGGAATTTAACGATTTTTTCCTGACCTTGCCAGAAGGGATTTGCCGAGGCGATTCCCGTATCGTCATTGTTGGTGATGTCAGAGGAAGCGACGAATAGATATTCGTCTTCCGGAGAAAGAGTTGCTTTGGTTTCAACGTTTTCTTTAAAGACTTCTTTGTACGGAACGGATTTCGTACAGGAAATCATTAATGTTGAAATGGTCAGCAGCAAAGCACCAGTGACTGGAAGTTTGCGTTTCATGTTGCTGTTCATACTCTCTCCTCTTCAAAACTCTCAAAAAAACCTAAAATCTTAAAACCTGTAAAAATCCAAATTAAATGCTTATCGTAAAACCCGCTTTAACGATCGAAGTGGTGTCGTTAAAGAACTCGATGTTTGAATCAATTCCGTTTGCCTTTAGTGCATTTCCTTGATTGGAAGTGCCGATCCAAGCTGAAATCGTTGGAGTGAAGTCCCAACCAAGATCAGCGCCCACACTGAATTTGTTGCGGGTATCATCCTGGTAAGTCCAGCCCACCGTATACGAGTAGGATGTTTGCAGTGCCAGTTTCGAAAAAAGCGGCAGTGTGTAAGTCAATGCCAATTGAGCATTGTTGCGCATGTTGTAGGAACCATCCGCTGTCATTTCATATTCATGAAAGTTGCGAGTAAGTTGCAAACCTGTTGCTGCGGAGCTGCCCCAGATCAAGTTATTAAAAGCGACCTTAGTGCCAACGCGAGCTGCCCCTTGATAAGACATTTCATCCTGCATTTGGCGATTCGTTGGCAAGATCCCAGCTAGAGTATTAATCCAGGCGATATCCTGTGTAAGCGGTGTTTTAAAACTCAATGAAGCACTGGTGTTGTCAAAATAAGTGTTTTCTGCGCCGACGTGTTCTTTGATGACTCCCGTGCCTATACGCATAGAAGTGATTTTATTAAAGCGGTAGCCAGCAGATAAATCGAAGGACGTTTGAGCATCGCGCTCATAGGAGTCCTCTTTCATCATATTGCTGTATGATTCCACACTCAAATCGATGGACCAGGCTTTGGTTTCTGGCGTTGGCGCAGGAGCCGCCGGGCGTTTCGCCTTAGTCGTGGAAGTCGTCACATTGGCTGCCATTGCCGGTGTGCCTACAGAAAGCGCCACCAGGATCGTTAAACCCTGAATGATGCTCTTAATATATGTAAGACCCGTAAACTTGTTCACAATAGACTCCACGATGGGCTTTTAAACATGAGACCCATCTCTAAGTTCTATCTGAGCAAGGGGTAGGCCATACTATTACATGCCAGTGACCGGTTTAATTGGAGTTGGAGGTTTTAATCGCTCCTCGTGACATTCCACGCGAGCCTCCGTTCAACTTTTGGTCGGCCTTGAAATTTTGAACGTGTTTCATTCTGATACATCTTGAAAATCAAATGACAACGGGCTAACTTGGACTTGTTAGGGAGTAATCTCTGGGGCCTTTCTGCGTCCCTGGACTTGGTCGACATACTGGCAGTAAAAGCCCGGCCAACTCGCGAATCCTTTCGCTGATGAGACTGACACTGGTGTTGTTAACAGCAATTGCCGTGTCGTCTCGTATCTCAAAGACCTCACGGCTATTTCAAGAAGGAATTTTTTGATGTTGTTCGAGGTTTTAATTCTGGGTTTAGTTTTAAGTGCTGATTCTTTTTCTGCCGCCATGGCTATGGGCTCCAGGCCTTTTACCACCAAAGACTCTCTGAAATTTGCATTCAGTTCGGGTGGTGCTGAACTTGTGGCAACACTTGCGGGTTATATGGCGGGAGCCCACCTTATCAGTTTGATCTCTTCTGTGGATCACTGGATTGCCTTTGGTCTATTGGCAGCAGTGGCATTGCATATGGCGTATGAGGCCATTCAGGACTTAAGAGGGCAGGGGGAAAAAGAGGAGGCCGTCGACTTTCATAGCTTTTGGAAGGTGCTGCTGGTGTCTTTTGCGACCAGTTTGGACGCTTTCGGTGTTGGAGTCAGCTTAGGGGTGGCCAAAAAAACAATCGCACCGTTTCTGGTGTCCATCGGTCTGTGGGCTTTCGTTGCGACTTTGGTGGGTTTGCATTTGGCGCGTCGCCTTTCTGGAAAGATGGGACCTCTGTTCACTTTTATCGGTGCCGCGGTACTGGGCTATATGTCGATTCAGATGTTAAGTATTTAGAATCTCACAGAGTAAAAATAGTTCGAGTGGTATATAGCAGTACTTTTGGACTTATTCCAAAGTGCTGCGGTGTTTTTAATTGGGACTATTTTCTCTCTGGGATATGCTTTTCCGAATAGGGGGCAATCATGATCGTTCAACCTCATATTCTGACCAAAGCTCTGGATGCAGCACTTTCAACAGGTGCCACTTTCGCAGATATCTTTGTCGAGGATACTTATTCTTCCAATTTGTCTATTCTAAGTTCCAAGGCCGATCAGGCCATTGTGGGCCAGCTCTACGGAGCGGGCATTCGTTTGTTCTTCGGACACGAGATTGTGTACGTCACAACAAATGATTTGTCGGAACAGGGCTTGGTGAAGGCCGCGTTGAGTGCTGCGAAAAGCCGCGGTACCGGCGCGCCAAGTAAATCAATGCCGCTACTGCAGGTTCCATTCGATTCGGTTCACACATACGGTGAAAAGCCATGGGAAATGAATCGCGATCGTAAATTCGCGTGGATGAACTCCCTGGATCAGCATGCGCGTAATCGCAACTCTGCAGTCACTCAAGTTGAAGCGGCGTTGAATGAAAAGTTCCAAAAAGTACAGATCGCAAATTCTCGCGGTTTGATGGCTTATGATGAACGTGCATACAGCCGTTTGAATATGGAAGTCTTTGTTGAGCATATGGGTGTGAAGGAAAGCTCCAGTGAACGTTATGGTCACATGGGAACTTCCGAACTTTATGACAATATGAACTTGGCTGATTTCGCAAATGAAAATGTGGACCGCGCGATGGGCCTGACCACGGCGAAGTTTGCGCCGGCGGGTGAAATGCCCGTGGTGATTGATAATTCCTTTGGTGGAGTTTTATTCCACGAAGCCTGTGGACATGGTCTGGAGACTACGGCTGTAGCCAAGGATGCTTCTGTATTCTGCGGCAAGATGGGGCAAAAAATCGCCAATGAGTGTGTCACTGCGATTGACGACGGCACGATCAAGAACGGTTGGGGCTCGCTGAATATCGATGACGAAGGCAATAAAACAAAGCGTACGACTTTGATTGAGAACGGTGTTCTTAAATCTTATATCGTTGACGAAATGGGATCCCAGCAAACGGGTTACGAAGTAACCGGCAGTGGTCGTCGTCAGTCCTACAAATATGCACCAGCATCCCGTATGAGAAATACCTTCATCGATGCCGGTAAGGATTCCTTTGAGGAAATGATCCGCGACGTGGACTATGGCTTGTATGCGAAAAACATGGGTGGTGGTTCAGTGAACCCGGGGACTGGAGATTATAACTTCCAGGTTCGCGAAGCTTACATCATCAGAAATGGTCGCATCGAGGAAATGGTCAAAGGTGCCTGCTTGATCGGGCGTGGCATCGATACACTTGGTAAAATCACGAAAGTTTCAAACGAATTGAAATTGGCGACGGGAATGTGCGGCTCGGTGAGTGGTTCTATTCCTGCAGCTGTTGGTCAGCCGCAAATCTTGGTATCAAGTTTGATGGTTGGTGGGAGAGCAGGCTAATGGACGCTATTAAAGACAACTTCCAAAAGATCGTAACGCAAGCCAAACAAGACGGCGTCAAAGTGGAGATGTTGATTTCAGGCGGGGAAAGTCTGGAGTTGGGATTTCAAAAAAACACGCTGAAGGATTTTGAATCGACACAAACGCAAATGGCCGGGCTTCGAGTGGTTAAGGGTGCAAGTCAGGGATACGCGTACACAGAGAATCTGTCTCTTGAGGCTTTGTCGCGCACCTATATTGAGGCTTTGAATAATGCCAAGACAGTACAAAGCACGGAGAGCTTCGAAATTCCGATGATGAAGCCGCAGGTATTCAAAGCTCTGAATCTTTTTAATCCCGAAGAAATCGACATGGAAAAAAAGATGGAAGTCGCAAGAGATCTTGAAGCCAAGTGTCTGGCGTTGGACGCGCGCGTTCAAACGGTGCCATATTCCGGGTTTTCCCAAGGTTCTTCTTTTTCACGCATTTTGAATTCAGAAGGCATCGATCAGGAATTCAAGCAGAACTATTATACGGGCAGTGCCGCTCCCTTGGTTAAAGAAGGCGAGATATCAAAAATGGGCGGCGAAGGATTTTTTGTTCGTTCATTTTCTGAGATCAATGTCGATGAGGTGGCTCGCGAAGGCGTTAACAACGCCATTAAGTATCTGGGTGCCTCAAAGCTGAAAACAGGGAACTATCCCGTAGTTCTGGATCGCAAAGTTTTCCCAACGGTGCTGGCGATGCTTTTGTCCTATCTTTCGGCAAAGGAAGTTCACGAGAACAAGTCGTTGCTCAAAGGGAAAATTGGTCAGAAAGTGGCAAGTGATAAATTCACATTGATTGACGATCCCTTTGAACTTCACGGTTCAGCAGTCAGACCCTTCGATGCTGAAGGCGCACCTTCGCAAAAGACGGTCCTGTTTGAAAATGGAGTTCTAAAAAACTTCTTAACGAATCTGGAATATGCAAAGCGTATGAATCTGCCGCACACGGCTCACGCAGCCCGTGGCCCCAGCTCGCCAATGGGCATCGGTCCGACGAATCTGGTGGTGGCAAAGGGTGGTAAAACACAAGCACAGTTGTTGGGGCAGTTCCCGGGTCAAACCGTGCACATCACCAAGTTCACAGGCGGCTTGCATGCGGGTTTTAAGGATTCCACTGGGGATCTTTCCATGCCGGCTGAAGGTTTCTTGTATGAGAATGGCAAATGCCTCGGGCCCGTGGATCAGTTTGTGGTCTCTGGAAATGTTCTGGATGTTTTGCGTGATATCATCGAAGTCGGCGACACTTACAGCAAGCCAGGTCGCAGCCTGATCGCACCAGATGTCCTGATCAAGTCCATGAGTTTTGCCGGCGGATAGTGCCGGCACTCAATCTTAAGAAGCAAAGCGTTCTATGATTCGAACCAAGAGGCCTTTCTTGGCCCAGAATTCCGGTTCGCTTTGTATTCTTTGAAAGTTTTGATCCACATACCGTAACTGATCTCCCAGCAGATTCATGCACTCCTGCACGGAGGTGTAACTGTCGGCGGAAATAAAGTTGCGATAATTTGTGCCCTCGATCCAAAGATCCCCACTGGTTTGCAGACTGATTTTGATTTCTCCAAATGAGAAAATGCGCTGGGGTTTCTTGGCGCTGACCTCGCCGGCATAATGAAGATTATCAAAGTGCCAGATCAGTTTTGCCTGCTCATCCAGTTTGTTGGCGATGTATTGACGTACCTGTGCTCCAACCATAAGACGCTCCTGTATTTAACAGGATCTTTATCGGGATCAGAGTGGAGTCACTTTAGACTAAAGGGCAGGAACCTGACCTCTTCTCACTAAATAATTCGAAGTTAGTTAGATGGTAAAATCATTTGTATTTCAGAATGGCACTGGCGATTTCAGTAAATCCCATTCCGCCTCGTTTTTCTGCCACATATGTGGGTTGATATTTGATTTGATCAACAAAGTTTTGGATATTTGCCACTGCAAAGCTGTGTGGAAAATATTGAAACATGGGCTCATCGTTGGGGGAGTCGCCACTGAAGCCGCACACTTTTTTGGCATCTTCAGCGTTGATGCCAAATTCAGTTGCTAAAAATTTAAGCGACATGGAGAGTTTGTCGTAGGAACCAAACCAGCCATTCACGTGGATGGAACTGACCTTGGCCTGCGCACCATGGGATTTGAAGATATCCACGATTTTCTGAACCTCTGATTTTGGCAGGGCAGGAACGTCTTCACAAAAATCAATTGCCAGATCCATCAAACGGCAGAATTGATCGCTCGCCAGATCACAACCCGGAACCTTTTGTCGAATTTCTTTTTCCAGTTGGTTTAGTTTCGCACGGTTGTTTTGCTGAGTTTGTTCATCAAAGAAAAAATGGCGGTGCATTTTTTTATCATGATAGCGGAAGTAGAAACCACCGTTCTCGCCAATAATTCCACTGACAGGCCACACACGTGCGATCATTTCGCACCAACCTGCGGGGCGGCCAGTGACTGGGATCACTCTGATTCCAGCATTGTGCAGTTCCCACATGGCGGCATAAGCTTCTGCTCCCAAAAGCCCTTCATCTGTCAGCGTGTCATCGATATCCGTAAGTAAGAACTGAAGTGAATTTGTGAATGCAGAAATTGGTTTCATCCTCACAAGGTATCTGCTTTTGGTACTGGTTGTCAAAATTCAGACTTGCAAAGTCAGGATTCAGCCTTCATGTTTTGTCTATATATTATATCCCGGTTACAAGCCGGATGAAGGGCTGGGTACATGGCCAAAAAAACCGAAGCGGCGTCTGATGGCATCAAGTTAGTCATCGTGGAGTCCCCGACAAAAGCTAAAACCATTCGCAAATTCCTGGGCAGGGATTATGTGGTGGAGTCTTGTATGGGGCATATCCGCGACTTACCGCAATCCGCAAAAGATATTCCTGAAAAAGTAAAAAAAGAAAAATGGGCGCAGCTGGGCGTGAACGTTGATAAAAACTTCGAGCCTTTGTACTGCGTTCCCAAAGACAAGCTCAAAGTCGTAAAGAACTTGAAAGACAAACTCGACGAAGCCTCAGAGCTTTACCTCGCGACCGACGAAGACCGCGAAGGGGAGTCTATCAGCTGGCATTTACTTGAAGTTCTAAAACCAAAAGTTCCAACCAAGCGAATGGTGTTCCATGAGATCACCAAGGATGCGATACAAAAGGCGCTTAAAGACACGCGCGAGATCGACTTCAACCTGGTGCGTGCTCAGGAAGCACGTCGCGTATTGGACCGTTTGGTGGGGTATACGATCTCTCCACTTCTTTGGAAGAAAGTGGCCTATGGTTTGTCGGCAGGTCGCGTGCAGTCTGTGGCCGTGCGTTTGATCGTTGAGCGTGAGCTTGAGCGCATTCGCTTCAAAAAATCCTCTTACTGGGGCGTTTTGGCGGAGCTATCCAAAGACGGAATCAACTTTGAATCCCGCTTGCAACAATACAACAGCCAGCGTGTGGCGACTGGTAAGGACTTTGATGGCCTTACAGGTCAATTGACTGCTGGAAAAGACGTTTTGGTTCTGGGTGAAAAGGAAGCTTCAAAACTTTCCGCTGATCTTAAAAACGGCGGTTGGACAGTTTCTGATGTTGAGGAAAAACCAACGTTCAGAAAACCAGCAGCTCCATTTATCACTTCCAGTTTGCAACAGGAAGCCAATCGTAAATTGGGACTGTCAGCGCGTGAGACCATGCAGGTTGCACAAAAACTGTACGAGCAAGGTTTCATTACCTATATGCGTACGGACTCTACGTTCTTATCCAATGAGGCGATCAATGCCTCTCGTGATTGCATCACGACTAAATACGGCAAAGAGTACTTAACTCCACAGCCGCGTACTTATGCTGCGAAAAAAGTGAAAGGTGCCCAAGAGGCCCATGAAGCGATTCGTCCAGCAGGTAATCAATTCCAGGATCCGGATGAAACAGGTCTGACAGGACAACAATTCCGTCTATACGATTTGATCTGGAAACGTACGATTGCATCGCAAATGGTGGATGCTCGTCAAAAGCAAGTCAGCGCAAAAATCACGGTGGGTGATGCGATCTTCGGTGCTTCGGGCATGACGATCGAATTCCCGGGTTTCTTGCGTGCCTATGTGGAAGGGTCGGATGATCCTGAAGCAGATTTGGCCGAGCGCGAAGTGCGCTTGCCGGCGCTAAAAGCCAAAGACTCTGTGAAGTGTGTGAAATTGGATCCGACATCCCATGAAACCAAACCTCCAGCTCGTTATACCGAGGCAAGCCTTGTACAAACGATGGAGAAAGAGGGTATCGGTCGTCCATCCACTTACGCATCTGTTATCGGTACAATCATTGACCGTGGTTACGTTCGTAAGGGCGGCACCGCTTTGATTCCGACTTTCACGGCGATGATCGTTTCAAAACTTCTAAGCAGTTACCTGACTCAGTATGTGGACTTGGGCTTTACTTCTGAAATGGAGCAAAGCCTGGATCATATCGCTGACGGCGACCTTGATTGGGAAAGCTATCTTGCTTCCATCTACAAAGGCCCGAAAGGTCTGCGCGCGATGGTTGATAATCAGGAAGCCAAGATCGATCCAGATGAAGCCCGTACAATGTCTTTGGAAGGCATGGATAAGTATAAATTCCACGTCGGCCGTTACGGTGCCTACCTGACGACAAAACGTGATGGTGAGGATGTCAGTGCTTCTGTCCCTGACAATGAATCACCAGCGGACATCACTCCGGAAATCGCCGAGAAATTGATTGATCAAAAAATCAATGGTGCGGATGCCTTGGGTAAGGACCCTAAAACTGGCGAGCCTATTTACGTGCTAAGTGGTCGCTACGGTCCTTATGTTCAATTAGGTGATGTGTCGCCTGAAAATGACAAACCAAAACGTGCGTCGCTTCCACCGAACATGCAACCAGAGCAGGTCGACTTGCAAACGGCTTTGGATCTGTTGTCTTTGCCAAGAAGCTTGGGTGATCACCCGGGTACCGGCAAGGACATCAAGGCTGGTTTGGGTCGTTTCGGTCCATTCATCGTTCATGACGGTGACTATCGTTCGATTCCAAAAGGCGAAAGTGTGTTGAACATCACGTTTGAACGCGCGATGGAAATGTTGAGCCAACCTAAAAAAGGCCGCGGTAAAGCCGCAGCTCTTCGTGATTTGGGTGCGCATCCTGAAACGGGTGAAGTGATTCAGGTATTCAACGGTCCTTATGGTCCGTACTTCAAGAGTGGTAAGGTCAATGCCTCGTTGCCAGAAGGAGCGACTGTAGAGTCGGTCACACTGGAACAAGCCGTAGCGGCGATCAACGAGAAGGGACCTGCAAAGGGCTCTAAAGGAAAAGGCAAAGCGAAAGCTGCCGCAAAACCGAAAGCCGCGAAAGCAGCCAAAGGTGAAGCCAAAGCCGCCGCTCCGAAAAAGAACTTGAAGAGTGCAGAGTCCGCGAAAGAAAAAGCCCAGGCATTGGGTGTTAAGAAAGTCGTGACTCGTAAGGCGAAGAAGTAATTATCCATCTGAATTTGATACATTTAAAAGGCCCACCTCTTTATCGAGCGTGGGCTTTTTTTGTGGCCTTTACTCTGAAAGGGGGCGTGCTACCATGAAGTCTCGCGGGGGAATTATGAAGCATTACGTGGGCTTTCTTTTGTTATCCGGGTTCCTGGGGATATCGGTCATGGCCGCTGCTCAAACCCAGTCTCAAGCTCAAAAAGAATGTGTGACGACGGTTCGGGTGCGATCCATGTCGATATCGTCATCCGAGGCTGAAAAGCTTTGTTCCGGGGACTATCAGGAAGTGGTGAACTGTGCCGTGACGGCCAAGCAGACATCAATGGGTTCCATGGATGATGCGTTGAAAAAGTGCCGGGGCGAGATGGGGCTTAAAGCCAAAGAACAACCGGCGGCTAAAACCGTGACCGATACCCCTAAGGCGGGACAGGGTCCGGTGCAGGTTCCAGTGGAGTCCATGGCTCCGGACGTGGAGAAAGCTCAGGATTCGACCACGGAGGGCTCCAAGAAATCATCTGAAGGGTTTGAAGAGCTTTAGGCGAAGCTCCTAACCAAATACTAACTGGACAGGAGGGGAGAGCCTGTCTAACTAGTAGTCAGCATTATTGAAAAAAAGAAATTAGTGCAGGGCCCTTTCGTACGTCGGAATTATTTGCTAATTTTAAGCCCGTACGAGGATAGTGTTCCATGAGTGAAGATCAAAAACCCAAAGGCCAGCTCGATTTAGGAATAAATCGCAGTCCAGAGAAAGATAGAAACTTTCATCTGGGCGGCCGTAGTTTTTATTTCTTCGACTTCGATGACAATATCGCCTTTTTGACGACTCCATTGATTCTGTTCCATAAAGAAAGCCGAACTGAGCAAATGATCTCCAGCGGAGACTTTGCCCAATATAATTCCACCATCGGAAAAAGCGGTGTCTACGCGGATTTTGAAATCGATTTTTGTGATGTGACAGGCACATTCAGAAATTTCCGCGATCATTCCATAAGCGACGTGGAAAAACTTGCGGGTAAACGCCAAGTCTTTGTTCAAGATGTGGCTGAAGCCTTGGGCTTTCCGGATTTCCAATGGAAGGGTCCTTCTTGGGAGTGCTTTTATCACGCGACATTCAATCAACGTCCTTTATCCGTAATCACAGCTCGCGGTCACCATCCTGATACTTTAAAAGACGGCATCAAAGTTTTCGTTCAAAACAAGGTCCTGCCATTAGAGCCAAACTACCTAAGCCTGTATCCGGTCAGCCACAAGCCAACGCGCTTATTGTTGGGTGACACAGAATATTCAGAAGGTACGGCGGAGTTAAAACAACGCGCGATCCGTGCGAGTGTTGAAAAAGCCATTGAGACTTATGGATATAATGCGCATCACCGTTTTGGAATGTCTGATGATGATCCAAAGAACATCGAATTGATCGTTCAAGAAATGACTCGACTAAAGGCCAGGTTTCCGGAGATGTCTTTCTTTATGATCGAGACTCAGCACGGCAGCTTCATTAAACATGAAGTGAAAGTGGGCGGACTCCATGGACAAAAAGTTGAAGACCTCTCTCAACTGTCCTTTTTTGAAGATGACCGACGTAAGTCTTAAATAATCTGACAGTCCTAAATTGCTCCCTCCAATAACAAATAGAATGCTCTGGGGAAAATTCCTGCTAATCTTAAGTGATTAGAACGCTCTCGCCGGGGAGTTAAGGAAGGACCATCATGAGTTCAATCTCTAAGGGAATTAAGGGTTTAATTGTTGCGGGTTCACTCGCAGTTTCATCTGTTGCTGCCGCACAATTAAAAGACGGTTTGGAATGCCGCTACATTTCAGTTATCGAACAGGGTTTCCTGGCAAATCACGTGAAGTATTCAGATCGCAACGCAGAACTTGCGAATCGTGTTACTGAACAATATCTAAAACGTTTGGATCCATCAAAAATCTACCTGACTCAGGCGGATGTTGATGCGATCAAAAAAGACATGTCCAACGTTTTTGAAAAAACCAAAAACAGAGACTGTACGTTCCTTGATAAGGCGCAAAAAATGGTTCTGGAAAGAGTTCAGGATCGCGCGAACTTTGCAAAAAAATACCTGGGTAAGGATTTCAAATTTGAATCAAACACTGAGTTTGCGTTCGATCCGGATAAAAAGCCTTGGCCAAAGAATGGTGATGAAGCCAATGAGTATTTGAAAAAATACATCCAGTTCCAGATTGGTAACTATCTAGCAACTGATATGAAACTTGATGAAGCCAAGAAGAACGTAGAGAAAAACTATGAGCGCGCAGTAAAACGTACTCAAGAGACAACTCAGGACGATCTGCTTTCCGGCTACTTGGATTCTTTCGCAAGAGCATTGGATCCACACTCCAGCTTCTTCTCTCGTGATGTGCTTGAAGATTTTGAAATTCAAATGCGTTTGTCTTTGGAAGGTATCGGGGCGACTCTTTCCTCTCAAGACGGTTTCACTGTGGTTGAGGCATTGGTTCCAGGTGGAGCTGCTGCTAAATCCGGCTTGATCGAACCGCAAGACAAGATCATCGCTGTCGGCCAGGATAAGGGCGCGATGGAAAACGTGATTGATCAGGATTTGAAAGACGTTGTTAAGAAAATCCGCGGTAAAAAAGGCACGAAAGTTCGTTTGACGATCCTGCGTAAAGCGGGTGAAGGCAAAAAACGTTTCGATGTCACGTTGACTCGTGAAAAAGTGAATCTTGAGGACGAAGCGGCTTCCATCACTTATGTTGATAAAGAAGTCGGCGGCCAAAAGAAAAAAATCGGTATCCTGAACTTCCCAAGCTTCTATGCTGACTCTCGTCGTGGTGGCAGATCTTCTGCAACTGATATGAAGGTTTTAATCAAAGAAGCTGTGGCTAAGAAAGTGGACGGTCTGGTGTTGGATCTTTCCAACAACGGTGGTGGTTCCCTTGAAGATGCAGTTAAAATTGCAGGTTTGTTCTTCCAAACAGGTAACGTGGTAAAACAATCCTCCAAAAATGAAGGTCGTGCTGAAGCCGCTCTTCGTGACACAGACGCAGCGGTTGATTGGAATGGGCCACTGGTTGTTTTGACCAGCCGTATTTCTGCATCTGCTTCCGAGATCGTATCCGGAACTTTGCAGGACTATAAACGTGCGGTTGTTGTCGGTGGCGATCACACTTATGGTAAAGGTTCAGTTCAGTCCGTATTGCCAATCCCGAATGACTTGGGCGCGATCAAAGTAACAGTGGGTATGTTCTTCGTACCATCTGGTAAGTCCACTCAGCACAGAGGTGTGGATGCGGATATCGTTCTTCCAGGTCCATTCTCTACTGATGATATCGGTGAGAAATACATGGACTACTCTTTGCCGCCAAAAACAATTGAGGCTTTCATTTCTCCGGATGCCTTTGTAAAAGAAGGTTCCGGTGCATGGAAAGAGATCAAGCCAGAGTGGTTGAAGCAGATGTCTGAAAGATCTGCAGACCGTGTGGCGAAATCTGACGATTTCAAAAAAATCGTGGATGAGTTGAACAAAGCCAAAGCGCGCGGAAAAGTGATCCGTGTCAGCGAAGTGCTTAAAGATAAGAATGAAAAAGAGAAAAAAGAGAAAGCCAAAAAAGTAGCAAGCAAAGCGAAGAAGACCGAGGAGTACCTGAAACGTCCTGATATCCAGGAAGCGACGAATGTACTTCTAGATCTGATTCAGCTTGAAGACGGTAAAGCGCTTCCAGCGACCCCGAAGCAAGCGAACGCTAAATAGTTTGCCGCTAGATTTGACATGTTAGTTGTTGTTAAAAGCCCGGGAAACCGGGCTTTTTTTTGCTAGAATGCATAAATTCGGATAAACTAAAGAAATGACGATGTCGTTGTTTCGCATACTGGCACTTTCTCCACTTATATTCAGTTCGATGGCCCTTGGAAAAGTCACCGAGGCCCAGTGTTCAACCAAAGATTTTTCAGGTCGTTTCGTGCCCCCTAAAGATCAGGGAAATGCGGGATTTTGTTATTCCTTCGCCGCATCCGATCTTGTCGCTGAGGCTGCGGGTGTAAAACCACCCGATACGGTTTCCGCTCTTTACGCCGGTTCACAGTATATTTCTATGTCGCCAGATGAAGTTAAAAAAGCGAACGAGGCGATTTCATTCGATACTCCAAAACAAGCTTCGCAACCGCAAATGGGCTCGATGGGCGGCGGCTTTGGTGGAGGTGGATTTGCCACCAGCGTATCTTTGTCTGATCCGAACTATCGAATTCATGATCCAAAAGGAAAGCCGCTTCTAAAAAGAGAAGGTGGGCAAACGGATCTTATCGCGGCTCATTTAATAAATCAGGGTCGAGCCTGTTTGGAAAAGGAAATTCCGTCAGAGATTTTGGGTAAAAACCCAAGTGATCCCGAACAGCAGGGCTTTTTCTCCATGCAACTGGGCAGTAGGGCCGGTGGTGATGAGATGAATAAAGTCAGAGAGAATAAAAAACTTTATTACGATCTGCAGAATACTTGCATGCGGGAACCACCTCTAAAAGGCCTTGATCAATTAAGACCATACAAGGAAGCCGTGCAAGATTGGGCCGCCGACCATCTTAGAAAGAATGTCACGGAAGCTTGTAAGTCGCCGGTTAAATTGAAAGGACTGGAAGTTCACTCCCGTTCTTTTACCGCAAAGGAACAGAATCCCGAAAGTGCAGCCTACATAATGTCAGTCCTTGATCAGGATCGTCCATTTGCACTTCACTACAATGTGACGTTGATGCGAAAGTGGCCGGAAGGGGCACCGTCTTGGCATTCAAGTATTGTGACCGGAAGACGCTGGAATATAACCAAAGGAACCTGCGAAATAGAAATTAAGAATTCGTGGGGTGATAGCTGTGCCGAGGCCCTCGAACCCGGAATCTGCGATAAGGGACGTTGGTATTTGGATATAGAAAAACTTGCGAATGACAGAAGCGAAGTCATCTGGATTCAAAAATAGCCCGGGAAACCGGGCTACTTACAGTCGTAACTCATGTCCAGTTTCGTGCCTTCCGTTAGCGGAGCCGCGAAGTGAAGAACATTCCCACTCACAGAGTAATTCTTGATGACTTGGCCATCCACGGCCACGTTCAAAGTAGACAGATCGGGTACACATTCCAGGTTGATCTGTGAGAGGGAGTTGATAATTTTATCTTTAAAAGTATTCAAGCTATCAGCAAAATTCGCATCGCAAATACTGCCGACTCCACCTTGAGTCAGATTGGACATCTGACTGTACAGATAACCCGGGTGACTAGGGGACGTATCCAGATCCTGGGTCATTTCGCAAACAGTGTCACCGGGTTTTACGATGATCGAGTTAAATGTAAAGCGCACCTGATCGCCAAACACGGATTGGGACAGCTTCACCAGATTTTCCGGTTGGTCTTCGGTTTCCAATGGCTGGTAGGCTGCGGGGTTGTCCTTGGATTTCACTTTGGAGGCATCGCCGCCGACAGAGCGTTCGTCTTCGTCAGAAATAATAATCACGGATTTCGCAGCGCCATCGCGGTAACAACCATTGCCGACATTTTGGAAGTTGGCATAGGTGGCTTTAATCGCACGTTCGTCACCCGAGGCGCCTCCGCCAATTTGCAAAGTATCCACCGTCGAAGTGAAGATCGAATTCATATTGGTGGTCCCTTTTTTTAGAACCCATGGAGACGTACCAGTCAGGGGAGAGTACTGGGCCCACGTCAGCGGCATACCCCAATGAAAGATCCCCATTGAGTCAGGCAAAGCCTTTGTCGTCGTCAGACACATCTGCCAGTCAATTTGGCTGGCTTCCAGGGAAACCATAAAGTCACTCATCGATGCTGCGAGCTTTTTTAGATCCGGCAGCATCGAATTGGAATCATCCATCACTAATAAGAAATCCACCTGCTTGTTGCCGGATTTAACCACGTCGGAATAGATGTGATCAGGGAGCTTAATCGGAGGTGTCGGACTTGGATTCGGCGTCGCCAATGAAGCGTTATCAACGATTTTTGCAAATTCCATCTTCGCACAACCTGCGCTGGCAAAGGAAAGGAGGACGATAAAGTTCACGAGGTGAGTGGATGTTTTCATAATCCCTTTAACGACACATCGAAATTTAACTTGATGAAAAAACAGGCAGGGGTCCTTGAATGCGAGCAGGATTTAAGGATTCTCTGGATCATGGTCAGTCCGCAAAAACCGTCTCTGTACAAGGGTTTGACGGTATTTTTAACTTCAAAAGCGACTGTGTGGGAAAGGAGCCGGATCAAATATTGAAGTCAAATATTGAAGCGGATAGGTGGGATAGGGATTAAGAATGAATAAACTGCTTGTGGGTATCTTTACACTGCTGACTTCAATAAGCGCCTGGGCGACAAGCCCCGGAGCTATGTCGGCATTGGATATCATGACCTTTGCAGATTCCTTCGAGTGTCAGGATAAGTTCCCGCACCACAGTTTTTGTGAGGCGGTTCAGTTCAAGCCTTGGACCGAACAAGAAAAAGCCATCGTCGGCGGCTACCTTGCCAAGATCAATGATCCACGCCTGCAGGGAATTCTAAAAACCATCCAGGCAAACGGCATCACTAAAATTCACCGCGTTTCCCACGCGGCTCGCTGGTTTAATAATCCCCAATTTCGCCGCGTTGAATTCGTGCGCTCTGCTGAAAAAGCCTTCCTTTGGGTGAATCCTGTAACCAACGTCATTGGTGTGACGGATACATTTTTTACCGGCACTCCGTTTATGGATCCCTATGCCCAAGTTGAACGTAAGCAAATTAACATCCTGCATGAGCTGATGCACGACTTTGATATCGCCACTGATCATGCCTATTCAATGGATGGCTTCGAAAAAGCAGCCAACTGGGGTCAGGACGGACGGGAAGCTGTAATCACGAATGTGGACTATGCAAAATCAAAATTAGAATTTCAACAAGTCATGGCGCTGGTTAAGCAAAAGCGCACGGCTGAGGCCTATGCCTTGGATCGCGAGTTGGGCAGAAAGTACGGTTTCCCGACTCTCTATGCAATGACCGGTCAGTTTGAATGCTTCGCTGAAGCCGTGGCATACTATATTTTTGATCCCACGGCATCAGACTACTACTCGGCCTCACTAAAGGCTTATATGGATTTAATCCTACAAGCAAACTAAGCCGGAGTCGGCTTAGGTGTTGGACTTGGTTCAGGTGCAGGTTTTGGCTTAGGATGAGGACGAGGAATCGGGATTCTTGGCAAAC
The DNA here is from genome assembly GCF_047305935.1 of Bdellovibrio sp. HCB288. Taxonomy (GTDB): domain Bacteria; phylum Bdellovibrionota; class Bdellovibrionia; order Bdellovibrionales; family Bdellovibrionaceae; genus Bdellovibrio. The sequence continues at coordinate 478,460 of NZ_CP178619.1, read as the reverse complement.
GATATCGGCATCTGTCGACTTTGTGATAGATTTTTCTTTTCGTTCTATCGATTGGTCCCCAATCATATTCTTCTCGCACACGCAGTCGACCTGATTGCACAAGTTCCAAATCCTGTGATGCCGGGAAATTGCGCGCATAAACGATCCGTGCGACGACATTTTCATCCTTTAGGCGTCCACGACTGGTAGCAATGGTTAATTTTCCGAACTGACGTTTGCAGGTTAGCGGGCCACATTTTTTATAGGTCTGTGCCACCTTCAAGTTTTCCGAAATTTGAATGCAACGATTGCCAAATGTTTCCTGCCAGATACCGGCTAATCCCGGTGCTGGAGTGGGCGGAGGCGGTGTCGGACCCGAATCAGGAGTTCCGGTACAAGCGCCACCGGTTAGATTCCACGGAGAGTAGTCATTCAAAGGAACTTCAACTAATCCGACTATTTTTGTGCCTTTGCCGTTAGGGTTGGAGGTGGCGTTAAGAGGACCGGAATCATCTCCCCAAAAGTTGCACGTCGCGAAAGTGGCAGAGGAATCTGGAAGACGATCTACAGACAGTCCTGCTGTACTTAAATCGACAAAATTATTTTTATGGATTTGCACTGAAGAATTAGTGCCACTCAACTGAACTCCATACTGGCCCACAGAAACGCGATTGCCCGTAATAGTCATTCTGGTATTGCCACCAGCCAGTTCGATTCCTTCGCCAGAATTCGAAACGATATTGTTTAAAATCTGCACATCCCGGGTGTTTGTCACACGAATTGCCATGCCATTGCCAGAAATTGAATTGTCGATGATGGTCACATCCGAAGATAGAGTAGCGGCGTTGGTTAATCCGATTCCGCCGGTGGAATTATTCTGGATATTGTTTGAATTGATGCGCAAGTTTGAAGCGTATCCAAATTGATCGTTGATCAGAATACCCCAATTGGAATTGTTTGAAATCGTATTGTCATAGATGTTGGTTGCCGTACCGTTGACGGCAATACCAGTGCTGTGGTTCTGAATAATATTGTTGTGAATATTAGCAGAAGACTGAATGCGAATACCATAGCTAGTCGCAAAGTTGGAACTGGGTTGAATGGTAAAACCATCAATCTCCACACCGTTGCCGGTTACAGTAAATTGTCCCTTTAAAATCGTCCCACTGCCCGCGGTCATGGTGCCCGCGCGAACGCGAATTTCTCCGACATCATAGGTGCCCGCGGCCCAATTGGCGGTGTCACTGGGTAGCATCTCGTTGAGGGTTTCTTGAATCGCCGCAGCCGACATGCCGGGTGTGATATTAAAAGTCGTGGCGGCAAGTGTGAAGCTTGCGAAAAAGCTGACAAGCAGCCACATCGAAACTTGAACCAGACGAACAGGAACTTTTGTCATGCTATTTCCTTTGTTAAAGTAGGCATGACGATAGTAATTACGATAAAGCGCAGTCAAATTTCCAAAAGGATGTTGCTGATAAACAAGCATCATTATATCTGCGAAAACTAGTGGAGCACCGGAATGGCTTTCAATTGATTTTCCTGAGATTAAAAATGCCGGATTTTATAGTAGCAAAAAGTACCGACAAAAGTGCAAAGCGCAATCCACAAGTAACCTTTCCAGGTTCCTTTAAGATCCGCATCACTTAGTTCCATTTGCGAAAACACGGCAATCACCAAGTACCACCACGCTATCAGTCCCCAGGAAAAGGACGGAAAGTTTACGAAGCGGGGATTGCTGATAAATGTCTTTCCACCCGGGATCCAAAAATAAAACACAGCGGCGCAAATCACCGGGCCCACGATTAACGGCGCGATTCCGATGAATAGCTCCCCCATCTTAATCCAGATTTTAAAAAACACCGGCAGGGAGCGCGGGCGACTGACGACGTGACCATGGGATCCGTCTTTGGCCTTCCAGTCAAAAAGTTTGATGTCTTCGATTTGGTGTAAAAATAAAAAAGCCATGGTCGCGTGGCTGATTTCATGAATCATGATTCCCGGCGCAAAGATCAAGTTGAATGCGTGCTGACCAAAAGTGTCTGATAGTTTCATACGTAGAAATCCTGAAAAGTGATGCAACACAAAGCCCGCGCCCAAAAGAACTCCAGATATTTTTAGGAGTTCCCAAAGAACATTGAGAGAAAGTGCCAGCGTTGGATAGGTGTATTGCATGAACCTATTCTAGCCGTGGTGACTACTTTGAAAAGACCTGTTTTGCTCTGAAGGCGGCTGCGAATGCTTTTTCTGCCCACTGGCGGCTGGCGCAGGCATGTCGTTCTGCCTTTGCACCAAGTTCAAGGATCGCTTGGTTGGTCTCTTGAATGCTCTTCTTTTGAGCAGATTTGTCAGCGGCCTCGTAAACCTGACGGGATTCATATCTGTATACCATAATGTCCTCCAATAGGTTCATTCTCGCGAAGGATTGTTGCGCCAATGTTGAGGATATCAATGTGATGCGTCAATTAACGGGAAAAAGGCAGACAATTTCGCCTGTTCTCGCTTAGATAGGGGCCTTGATTTATGTGACTAAAAACCGTGGAGAACTGAGTACATGTCTAAAAAGACCACTGTAAAACCAGCTGCCAAAAAAACTGCTTCTGCGAAAGCAAAAGCACCGGCAAAAGCTGCTACCAAATCCGCTGCGAAGTCTTCTAAAAAAGTTGCTCCGAAAAAATCTGATTTCGGTGGCTTGTCTGAAGAACTTTTGTTGAGCATGCACGACCTGATGGTCAAATCCCGCGTTCTTGAAGAGCGTGTTATTAAAATCTACAAAGCCGGTGAAGGTTACTTCTGGATCGGTGGTCCGGGCGAGGAAGCTTTCGGGGTCCCATTGGGTTTACTGGCTCGCAAAGGCAAAGGTCTTGAACACGACTGGTTCCATCTTCACTACCGTTGTACGCCAACGATGGTGGCACTGGGTATGCCAATGATCGAAGCGGTTCGTTTGATGATGAACCGTGTGACAGATCCGTCAACAGGTGGTCGTAACTTCGCAGGTCACTATTGCTTCCCTCAGTGGAACGTAGCTCCTGTAACTTCTCCTATCGAAGTTCAATACCCCATCGCTTGCGGTACAGCTCACGCACAAAAACGCGCGGGTCACAAAGCCATCTCTATCGTAACTGGCGGTGACGCTGGAACGGCCGAGGGCGAATTCGCAACATGCTTGGTATGGTCATCTCGTAAAGGCCAGGAATTGCCAGTGTTGATCACTGTGCAAAATAATGGCTTCGGTATTTCCACTCCGTATGATGGCCAACACGGTGAAACACACATCGCAGACCGTGCGAAAGCCTTCAACATCCGCTCTCGCGTGATCGATGGAACTAATCCTGTAGAGACATACATCGCTTTGAAAGAAGAAATGGACTACATCCGCAAAACGGGTAAGCCCTCTTTTCTGGAAGTAAAAACGACTCGTTTGTACGGTCACTCCTCTGCTGACGGTGCGAACCGTAAGACAGATCTTTTCGATCCGGTTCACAAGTTCCAGGAAAAATTGATCGCAGCTGGCATCCTGACTGAAAAGGCTGCCGCAAAAATCTGGGAGATCTACGAGGAAGAGGGCGTTAAAGCTCAGGAACAAGCTCGTGCTGAGGGTGGTCCAACACCTGAATCAGTTTGGAATCATGTCTTCGTAAATAATGAAAATGCTGATTGGAGAAAGTTCTAATGGCAAGTGTAGCTCAAGCAATCAGAATGGCCCTTCACTACGGTGAAAAACACATGGGCGTTAAAGACATCTTCGGTCAGGACGTGGGTGCACCACTGGGTGGCGTATTCACGGCGACTCAAGGTCTAAAAACGGCGTGGAACACTCCACTGGACGAGCGTGGTATCATCAGCATGGCGATGGGTATCGCAATGACAGGTGATAAGTGCGTGGCTGAAATCCAGTTCGCAGATTATATCTTCAATACGATCGATCTTTTGAAAATTGCCGGCAACACTTTGTGGTGCACAAACGGTCAGGTTCAATTGCCAATGGTTGTGATGACTCCAGTGGGCGCAGGGATCTTTGGTTCCGTTTACCACTCTCACTCTTTCGACGCTTGGGCATCTCGTTTGCCAGGTTGGAAGATCGTGATGCCATCCAATCCACTAGACGCATACGGTTTGATGTTGGCGGCGATTGAAGATCCGAATCCGGTTCTTTATTTGAAATCAAAAGCATTGATGCGCCATAAAGGTGACGAGTTGATCCCTGGTGAACCAGAGGACGAAAAAACTTTGAAATCAATGATCGATAAGCCAGTTCAAAATTCCCAAGGTTGGAAAGCGAAATGGCCTGAGCTTGAAAAGTACATCGTACCAATCGGCAAAGGTAAGATCACTCACGAGGGTGAGCACATCACGGTCGTTACATACAGCCGTATGGTGCACCTATGTGATGAAGTGGCTAAGAAGCTGGCTGATGAAGGTATCTCTGTGGAAGTGATCGATCTTCGTTCTATCTATCCATACGACTGGCAGATGATAAAATCTTCTGTTGAAAAAACAGGCCGTGTTTTGTTCGTAAACGAAGATACTGAAGTAACGAACTTCGGTGAGCATCTGGCTTACAGAACAACACAAGAGTGCTTCTACTCGTTGATGGCGCGCCCGCGTGTCCTTGCGGGTAAAAACCTGCCAGGTATCGGCTTGCATCCAAACCTAGAGAAAAACTCTGTTCCTCAACATCACGACATTGAAACTGCGATCCGTGAGATCGTAGCTGAGGTTCCATAGATATGGCAAAAGCCGCAGGGACACACACCAAGAAGGTTCGTCGTCGCGTTTCCAAGAAGAGCGGTAAAACGCAATTCGATAAGTACGATCTGTATCACAAAGCGGTGCAATCGGCTGAAAACGACGTCGTGTTCATCACGAACACCTACAAGGAGCTTAAGAAAAAGGCTCCACGAATCTTCCGCGAGGATTTCTGCGGAACGTTTGCTCTTTCTACAGAGTGGATTAAGTTGAATCCGAAAAACCTGGCGATTGGGGTGGATTTGGATCCGGAACCAATTGCTTATGGTAAGTCGCACTACTTAAGCAAAATGCGCCCGGATCAGCAAAAGCGCATGAAAGTCATCGAAGGCAACGTGATGGACCCAAGCCTTGAAAAGGCCGACATCATCGCTGCGATGAATTTCTCGTATTTCTGCTTTAAGCAAAGATTTCTGCTTAAGAACTATTTCGCTAATGCATATAAGACTCTGAACAAAGACGGTATCTTCCTGGTGGACGTATTTGGTGGCAGTCAGTGCTATGACGCTATCGAAGACCGTATCAAGCACAAGGATTTTACTTACTACTGGGATCAGACTAACTTTGATCCGATCTCCAACGAAGCTTTGTTCCATATTCACTTCCGCGTGAATGGTAAGAAGATCGAGCGCGTATTCACTTACGACTGGCGCCTGTGGAGTATCACAGAGATCCGCGAGATCATGCACGAAGTGGGCTTTTCAAAAAGTCACGTTTACTGGGAAGGGACTGCGAAAGACGGTTCTGGTGACGGTAACTTCACCCGTGTGGATCACGGGGAGGCATGTGAGTCCTGGATTGCTTACGTGGTTGCTGAAAAATAGATTAAATGAAAAACCCCACCGAGAGTGGGGTTTTGTTTTTTAGTGAACAAGGTCGCGTAAATCAAAATACTCGCCCAGTTCCATTTTTTCCTGTGAATACCAAACATTTTTTAGAGCGGGATGGTTTGTTGCAAACTGCATGAGGTATTCCTCGTAGGCCTCTTGGGTTTTGATTGCATCCTCCATTTGATAATAGAGAAATTCTGCCTTCCTGGCCGTAACCCGGGAATCGTCAAACGGATCGTATATATTTACTGCAATTTGTTGAATAGCTCCCGGTGCAAATTTGTCGGAGCCATTCACGGCAAGATATTTAAAGAAGTTTGTTGCCGGAATATCCCCGACGTAGACCGGCCTTTCAGCCATTATCCTGCGGGTGAGGTGTTCTATATATGAAGTTTTCAGCGGAGTCTTTAGCAGTAAAGGGACGCTGTTTCCTGCGTTGCTGATGAATCTCAGCAGCTCATGAATCTGTAGAGCGCATTGATCCTGGTCGGACAGGGCTTGATACATCTGTGAACTTACCAACAGCGTTTGGCGCGGGACACTGCCTTTGATGGTTGGCTGAATCGCATAGGAAGCAATCGGGCGTTGATAGTCCACAGGGAGGGTCGTGCTAAATAGGTTGCTTGATGGTAGTTGAGTCATTTCCCAAACGCTTCCGGCCCCTGAAGGGGAGGGAAATACAATCTTGGTAAGATGCAGGCTGCTCAGGTTCAGGGGCAGGTCTGTCATAACAACGACAAGTTTTATGTTTTCAGGTTTTAGATACTGCAAAAAGACGTTGTCTTGGCGACTCAATTTCTTGACGGCGCAGGCGAAGAATTCTTTGTTGGTAACAAAGGTGCCTTTATTGGAAACCAAGGGGCCCTTGCTGGTCAGGATGTCGAGGTAACTATCTTTGTGAAAGCGAACAATGGGAGCTGAGTCAGTCACCGCAAGATCCAAGAGGCGCAGTTGTCCGTTGCTGTTTAGAACTCCCACACCGCCGCCGCCATCAAGGCCCGGTCCACTAAGGGAGGACAAAGCCTGTTTTGGTGGTGTCTGTTTCGGATTCAAGGTAGAGATGCGCTTTTTCTCGGCAACCACACTGACGGCCTCTTGACGACGCCAGTTTGCCAGCGCCTGGGAAATATCGACGTTGGTTGTCGTTTGTGCGAATGAAGGCAGAGGTGCGGCAATCGTCACAAGGGCGCATAAAAGTTCGACAGTCTTTGTTCTTAGATTGGCCATAGTTTCACTCTCAAATGGGCTAAGTTCCTGTCCTTTGAAAATGCAAATCCGGGACCATATTCATAGTCCCGGATCCGTATTGGCTTAATTTCGTAAATTAAATAATTATTTTACGCGTAAAAAACGCATGTCAGCGGCTTTAACGTTAATTGTTTTGCAAAGTACTGGTGATTGAAAGTATCCGAAGTTCGCTACTCGGCTCAGGTCGATCACCATTGCGAAGTTTGAAAGACGTTGAGGGTAGTGGCTGCATGTACCGGTTGCGTTTAGGATTCTGTTGCCTACCTCGAATGCACCTTTGCATCTTGTGGTTGTGCCACCCGATTTTTGAAGCAAATAAACTTCGCCTTCATTTGTGAAAGTAACAATGTTTTCATCGCCTGGTTCATTGGTAGGGCCTTCAATTTTGAATGTACCGACAAGGTTTTCCAAAGAGTCAACTCCACCGTTAGCGAAGCTTTGGGAAGCCAATAGAGTGACCAGTAGAGTAAGACCTAGTTTCGTGATAGATGATTTCATATTTTTTCCTTTGTTAGAGTTCTTAAATCGTTCAATTATGTTCATATTCAAAATTCAATCCGGCTCTGGTGCCCTGGCGACTATGAATGTATGCGTTCCAGTGTGGGCAAATTTTCGAGGTCTCTGTCGAACTGCCGAAAAAAGTCCGTCACTCTGAGGTTTCTGGATTAAGCAGGCGTTCTGTTTCCTCGAGTGTCATCCCAATCTTTTCGCCCAAGCGCCGGATCAGTATTTCGCCCACGGCTCTTTCGCCCTTCATGATGTCGTGCAGGCTTGAGGGGTCCATTTTCAGACTGTGGGCAAAGGCTCGGAACGAGTACTTTCTGTGGGTCGCCACGCGCTTTTGGAACTCATCCTGCAGTTTTGCCCTGAATAGTTCTGATCGCTTCGTCACACCTGTCTCCTGATGTGAGGATAATAATGCTATGTGTCGTCGACTTCGATATTATCTTTATAATTAAGTAACTCATAAAATAGCCGATAAGGTATTATAAGTTCATAACATATTGAAATTGATGGATTAAAAATGAAAAAAAATTTTGATATCTTTACCCAGAACGACACCTCAAAGCTGCTCAGAAGCTTTATAGCCTCGCAGCCGCAGAAGGGTCGTGGCCTGGTCAAGCAGCTTGCCGAGCACTTGGGGGTGGCATCGCCCCAGGTCAGTCAGTTTTTGTCGGGTGTAAAGACGATTACGATGGATCAGGCCTATCTTATAGGTCGTTTCTTCTCGTGGTCCGAGATCGAAATGGAATACTGGCTGACCTTGGTGGATTTCGAGCGTGCTTCCCACCACGAGGTAAAAAAGCATTTTAAAAAGAAGTTGGAGTCGTTGAAGCAGGAATCCCTTAAGGTCAGCAAGGCTGTAACGGCCACCACTGAGTTGAGTGATTCTGATAAAGGGCAGTTTTACTCTTCTTGGATCTATTCGGGAATTCGCTTGTTCTGTTCTATGGGAAATGGAAAGCGCATCGAGGAAATTCATCAGGCTTTTTCCGAGTTCCCTGTAGTTGACCTTAATGCCGTGGTCGAATTTCTGTTGCAGCGGCAATTGTTGAAAAAGACAGGATTGCTACATGAAATGGGAACGCAGCGAACATTTGTGCCAAAAGGCTCGCCGTTCTTAAAGCAGCATCAAACCAACTGGCGTCTGCGCGCGGTCGAACGCGCAAATTTTATTTCTGATGAAGAGTTGATGTTTACGGCGCCGATGTCGATTTCAGAAGCGGGCTTTAAAAAAGTGCGTCGGGAATTGCAGGATTGGATCAAACATATCTCCGACAACTTGGTGAGCTATGGAGAAGCTGAACAAGTGGCTTGTTTGAATATTGATTTCTTTAGGGTCGATCATCCCGATAAAAAGGGATGATCGGTGCCCTCTCAAAGTGCTTGTTTAATATCCTTCAGCACCACGCTTGCACTGCGGCCCATGCGGCGACAAGCAGGCGAGGAGTCCACCAGGCGGTAAGTGATCTTCAGATCCCAAGTATCCTGGCGCTCCCAATAGACGCGGTCGTATTTGCAAATAACGTTATTGATATAAACCGATGCGTTTTCAGCAAACTCAAGACCCGTACGATTTGTTGTGAAAACGCGGCAGGCAGTCAGCTCGCACATTTTGGTGTGATCTTTGTCGGTGTAAAAGACCTTCGGTTCGATCTCATCAGAAACTGCGCTGGTTTGTTGATCCAGTTGGAAAGATCCAACGGCGACGGCCTTACAATCATTTTGGTTTAAAACCAAAACGTGATATTTGCCAGCGACAGGACGAAGGGTCGAGTAAGACCCAGTAAATCCCACACAAGCCTGGGAGATGCCCGCTGTAAGTAATAACAGTGCAAATATCAAATATGCTTTCATGGTGCCTCTCTCCCTTTGTTTAATGTAGCCACGGGATTTCACCTGTGTCAGGCTTTAAACGAGGATTATCCGATGCAAAAAATCATTTTCTTTCTAAGTTTTTTGGCTGCTTCCATTGCAAGTGCAAATGCTTGTCCGCAATTGACCGGTCTTTATCAAATGGCCGAAGGGGCCGTGGTAAAATACGAAAGTGATGGCTGTGAAAGATTGATTCGCTGGTCAGGGTTTACGACTAAAAAAGGCGAGATCGTGATTTCACCAGAAAAAACAGTTTACTCGTTGGATGGTACTCCACAGTGTTCGGGTCAGAGATGTCAAAGTCCATTGGTTGTCGAAAATGTAATTCAGTTTTCGTTGAACTATGATGGGTATGTGAAATCCAATGAGCACGGTCTGTGCATGCACCGGGAATATACGATCGCGGTCAATACTGAAGGAAATCTGCAAACCGCTTATCAAGTTCGCGATTGCGATGATGGATTTAGCGGGGAGGCCACGAAGGTTTTTCCCCGACTACCGAATCAATAACAAAACTATTTAAAATCAGCTTTCACAAACAGCGGAGTCAGCGTTACGCCGATTTCCTGAAGTTTCGGTTCTGGGAATGCAGGGCCGCGATGGATCACGCAAAGCACGTGAGAGATTTCGGCACCAATCGAACGAAGGTCCGCGGTGGACAGCACCACTTGGCCACCGGTGGTGACGACGTCTTCAATGATCAGAACTTTTTTGCCTTTGATCTCAAGTCCTTCAGCAAACTTGCAAGTGCCGTACTCTTTCGCTTCTTTGCGCACGAATACGCAGGGGATTCCAGTTTCCAATGACAAAGCCGTCGCAATCGGAATGCCGCCCATTTCAAGGCCGGCCAGTACTTCCGTGCCTGGAGGAATCAAAGTTACCATTTGTTTGGCGATTTCACGAAGCAAAGCAGGCTGCGCTTCAAAGCGGTATTTATCAAAGTATTCGTTTGAGATTTGGCCAGAGCGAAGTTTGAATTCGCCGGTCAAGTGAGCAATGTCGTAGATTTTTTTTGCGAGTTCTGCGCGAGTCATGAAACCTCCGGTGGCTGGTCTGCACTCCGACGTCGTCGGAGTAGTTACTACCTTCGGAATTCTACTTTGGAATTATTTAAGACTTTGTTCAAGCCAGTTTTTAAAAGAATCGTTGATTGATGCAACATTCAAAGACATCACGCACGGAACGTCGTAGGGATGCAGCTCCTGCACGCGGGATTGCAGTTTGGTTCCTGCGTCACGGCTTTCAAGAGTTTTCAGGATGAGAATGTATTCGTTGCTGGTTTCTATTTTCCCTTCCCACCAGTACATCGAACTCATTCCGGGAATGATATTCGCACAACCGATCAGCTTTTCCTGCAATAGAGTGCGCGCGATGATTTCGGCGGTCTCTTTATTGGGGCAGGGGATGTAACAGATTTGCATGGTGGGGATTAGCTCTTACGAAGCTTTTGTTTGCGCAGCTGCCATTGTTCCAAAGCGAACTTACGCATGTCTTCCACGGAATCAAGCTCGTCGACGATTTCCACGCCCAACAAAGTTTCCACGGCGTCTTCCAGGCTCACCAGGCCGGCTACGATGCCGTATTCATCAACAGCCAGGGCAATGTGCTCTTTTTCTTTTATGAAATAGTCCAACACCTGAGACACGGTCATGCGCTCGGGGATTGAGGAGATCGGAGTCACCAATTCGCCAACCAATTTTTCATGCTGGTCGTTGGAAAGTGCTTCGTGAATTTTATAACGGAAAGTCATACCGACCACGTTATCCAAGCTGCCAGAGTAAACCGGAATACGGGAAAAACGCAGGGGCTTGTACTTCGTGAAAACTTCCTCAACCGTCAGGTCCTTATCCAAAGCAAAGAACACAGATCGGGGAGTCATGATATCTGAAACATAGATCTTATCCAGCATCAGAAGATTCTTGATGATGTTGGACTCTTTGCTTTTCAAAGTTCCTTCTTCAGCACCCATTTCGGCCGTCATCAGGATTTCTTCACGAGTGACTTCCGGGTCTTCGCTGCGACGTTGGAAAATACGGCCCAGGTATTCAGACATGATCACCAGTGGATACAAGCAGATGATCATCAATTGAATCGTGTAAGCCGTGAACGGAATCAAAGCTTTCCAGTGAGCAGCACCGATAGATTTTGGAATGATCTCGGATAAAACTAGGATCGCAAACGTCAGGATGAAGGAAGCAGCAGTCACTGCGCTTTCGCCATAGATTTGCTGCACTTGATATGCGATCGCCGATGAACCCAAAGTGTGGGAAAGAGTGTTCAAAGTCAGGATCGCAGAGATCGGGCGATCCAGATTTTCTTTTAAGTGTTCAAGAAGTTTGGCGCTGCGACGGTTCTCACGAACCAAGACGGCGATATAAGCCGAAGTGGAAGTAAGCAGGGCTGCTTCCAGCATTGAGCAAATAAACGAAACAGTTAATGTAACGATAAAAAGAACTATAAGTAATGTCATAGGTGATTGATCAGATTTCTATTAGAAAGGGAGAATGTAGATGGCCTAGGCCTGTGGTATTCCATTGGAGTTATAATAGCATGCCCCTCGAGGAGGCTGTCTATAACGCACAGGGCTAGATTGCTCAGGTGTTCTTTATCACAGCTGAGGGCGGACTTTTGACCTTTGGACCTCCTCTACTTAGACTTTTGTCGTACATCAAAGGGGACTCAAATGTTTAAATCGATCTTATCAAGTGTGGTGGTCTTTATGGCGATGACGTCAGCGAATGCGGCAATTAAAACTGAAAGCGTGGATTACAAAGAGGGGAAAACAACCCTTGAGGGATTCATGGCTTACGATGATTCCATTAAAACTCCAAGGCCTGCGGTTCTGATCATCCATCAATGGATGGGGGTGACAGACAACGAAAAGATGCGCGCACAAATGCTGGCTGAAAAAGGCTATGTGGTTTTGGCGGCAGATATATACGGTAAGGGCGTTCGTGCAACGTCACCGGATGAAGCCGGCAAGCTTGCCGGGCAATACAAGAATGATCGCAAGCTGTTCCGCGCCCGTGGACAGGCGGCTTTTGATTTGCTTAAGAAAAACAAAATGGTCGATCCAAAACATATCGTGGTTGTCGGTTACTGCTTTGGTGGAACAGGTGCCTTGGAAATGGGACGTGCGGGAGTACCTGCCGCGGGATTCGTAAGTTTCCACGGTGGACTTTCAAATCCAACTCCGGCTGATGCCAAAAACTTCAAAGCCCCTGTGCTGGTCGCCCATGGTGCCTTGGATAAAGGTGTAAACCCAGAAGTAATGCCCTTCATGAAAGAAATGGACGACAACAAAGTCGACTACCAATTCATTTCTTATTCCGGCGCCGTTCACGCCTTCACACAAAAAAGTGCCGGCAACGACCCAAGCAAAGGCGTGGCTTACAACGAAAAAGCCGACAAGCGCTCCTGGGCCCACTTCATGGATTTCCTCAACGAAGTAGCTCCCATCAAATAACCCAAAATGTACGGACTTACCTGCAGCGGTAAGTCCGTACATTAATCTGTCCTATCAAAAGTTAATTTCCAGTCGGTAATAACGCGTAATTGCTACCAAAGGTGTGTTCGTTCCTTTGGTGGTCTTGCCAAACGGGGTGGCTATGGTATGAAGGGGCCATCAATATTATTTTCGGAGGTTACGAATGAAAAATCTGGTTTTGGCTTTGTTTGCAGTGGCACTTGTGGCTCCATTTACTGCGTCAGCATTCTATCAATCTCAAGCATCTGTGGTTTCTGCGGTTCCTGCTGAAGGTTGTGATCCTCGTGAAGAGTCTTACGAGTGCAGTGGTAACGGCGGTTCGTTTGATGGTGGTGGTTACGGTAACGGTGGTTACGAAGATGGCAGCCGTCAGGACAACGACGGTGGACACTACGATGGTGGTGGCTACGGCAGCGACACTGATGAAGACGGTGGCTACTACGGTGGTAGTGGTTATTAATTCAATTTTGAAAAGTTGAAATGAAAATGGCAGCTCTGGGCTGCCATTTTTTATGGTCTGCGCTCTTCACGACGCTCTTTGCGTTCTTCGATGAAATCCATCACCAAAAGTGCCACGGCACTTTCAAGGGTGCCGGATGCGCGCTTTTGACTTTGTGGTGCCGCTGGTTTTTCCTCAAAACCCAAACTCTTCATCCAGGTTTTGCTGCTCAGGGAGTAAATGAGTACTCCTACAGCCACAACAGTAAGTACAAGATATACAATCATTCCGCCAGAGATATGGAACTCTTCGTTCTTATCCAGCTGAGAAGCGATCGAAGCAATAAACAATGACAGTCCCACACAGCCCAATGCCAGGGAGCCAATCACCGCCACCAACAAAGTGGTGAGCGAGCGCACGCGCATTGCCAGTTGTTGTGAGAAAGCCTCCGCCGGTTCTTTAATCAAACCTTTGGCATTGCCCAATAAAAATGAAAGGAGGGGTAAAAGAAACTTCATCATGATTAGTCATCCCTGCGATAAAAAAGGCGAGCCAGCATAAAACCAGCCAGAGCTGCCATACCCACAGCCATCCACGGATGCTCTTTTACAGAGGCCTCCATCGAGTTCTTCAGTTCCATCATTTCGGCTTTTTGTTCATCAGAAATTTTGTCAGTCAAAGGCGCTGTTGCACCTTTCATCTCTTCCAAAATCTGTTTTTTTATTTCTGCAATCAGTTGATCACGATCCATGGTGTTTTCTCCATGAAACCCATCGGCATATTTCGAGACAGAGTTAAATGATTCCGGACTATCGACCAGCCTTCTATTCGCTGATGGTTTCCCAGAATGAAAGCATTCCAAACGCCTGGCTTGCACCACTAAAGACAACAGCTGCCCCATCGGGCATCAGAACCGAGGAGTGATGTCCACGGGCTTCAGAAAGTGACGTCCCTAAACTCCATTGATCGGTCACAGGATCATACAGTCTGACAGTGGACTCAGGTTGAGTAGCTGAAGTGCTTTCAAATCCACCAATAACGGCAACCTTGCCGCTTGGAAGCAGTAGTCCTGAGAGGTTTGTCATAGGTTTATCCAAACTTGCAGCTAAGGACCAAGTGTCATCTGCAGGGTTATAAATTTCCGAAACCGCAAGGGCACTGTTCGTGCTCATATCAGTACCGCCAGTCACAAGGATTTTGCCCGACGGTAGTTTGACAACGACTCCGTTCATTCGAGCAAAGGAGGGGCTGGCTAGGGTGGACCAGGTAGCGGCGGGAATATCGTATTTTGAAACTCCAAATGGCCCGATGAAGATGATCTCGGTTTCACTGATCGTGAACGCAGTATCCAGTGCGGCTGGTGTCGAACGCGGTGTTAGCGTGCTCCAAGTGCCGGTATCTGGATCGTAGACATCGTTTTGCAAAAGTGTATTTCCGCCCCCATCCAAACCGCCGGTAATTAAAAGTTTTCCGTTCGGCAGAACCAAGGATGTATGAAAATAGCGATCCACCGGTAGTGTTACTGGAGTTAAAGTATTCATAACCGGGTCATAGATTTCACCAGTCGATGAAATTCCAACGCTCAAACTCATACCTCCGGCGATAAATACTTTGCCAGATGGTAGCAAGGTGGCGGAGTGGTAGGTGCGGTCGTGTGCCATATTCGGACCGGCTGTCATAGTGTTAGTGACCGGATCATAGATGGCCGTCGTCTCTGTGAGGGCAGCAGCTTCAGCCAGAAGTTGTCCTCCGGTGAAAAGGATTTTTCCATTCTTCATCAATGTGGTGGTGTTGCCCACGCGTCCACCGAGTAAAGGTGTGCTGCCTATCCACGCAATACCTGATAGTTGGCCTTCGATATAGGTTTCAGTTACGGCGCCCGTATAATCGGGGTCTCCGCCTCCCGCGATCAGGATTTTGCCATCAGGAAGTTTTAGCAACGTTCCAAGGGAGTGACCCGCTTCAATTGCAATGGGATCCATTGACCAGCTGTTGGTTGCCTGGTCATAAATTTCGCTGGTTTTTGCCGGAATAGAAGGGAAAGTTAAATTGGTGACTCCACTGGTAACAAGAATTTTGCCGCTTGGTAAACTGATGGCGCCATGGGCGCGTCTATTAGCGCTCAGCGATGGCCCCGCCGACCATGTGTTTGCAGTGACGTTGTAAATCTCCGTGGTCGCAGTCATACTTCCTGTCGAAGCCCAGCCACCAGTTAGCAAGACATTTCCCGATGGTAAAACCGCAGCGGCAGCTTGATAGCGGCCCAAAGTCATCGGCGCCTTGGTTGTAAAAGAGTTTGTGGATGGGTTGTATGCCTGAACCGTGGTAATGGATGTTGCCGCGGCAGTTGTTAGTCCCCCTAGAATCAAAATGGTATTGTCTGACAAGGTAACAGACGAGAACTCTGAAACGGCTGTCGGCAAATCCGGTCCATAGGTCCATTGATTGGTTGCCGGATCGAATATCTCAGTTTTTTCAGTTGGTGCGGAGGTCGTTGGGTGCGCGGCACCGCCAATAATAATAACTTTTCCGTTAGGCAGCAGGTGGGATGAGTGACCCACGCGTGGGATCGCAATCGAGGGGCCTGTAGACCAGGAGTTGGATGCAGGATTATAAATCGCTGTCGTGGCAGTTTTTGCAAAGGCTCCGTCGAGACCACCCGCAACCAAAACCCGTCCGTCCGTTAGAACTGTGGCTTGTGAAAATAAACGAGGGGAGGGTAGAGCCGGGCCCGCCGACCACAAACCAGTGGCCGGATCAAAAATTTCTGTGGAATCCAAAGGCGTATTCGTTGAAGAAGTTTGAGAAAGTCCTCCGGCTACAAGGACTTTTCCATTCGGCAGAAGTGCGGTGACGTGCAGGGCGCGGTCTTTTATCAGGTTGCCTTGGCGTCTCCAGGTGAACTTACTCATGTCTATTTTTTCAGCCATAGTGACCGGAGACGTGGTGCCGGTTATTCCATTCAGCAATACCAGATAATCGCCGGAAATATTGGCGGTGTGCAGACCACGCACTCCATTTTTTAAAGTACCCAGGGAGCTCCAGGTACCCAGTGTGGCGTTAGGTGTGTAAATCAAGGAGTCATCCAGAGCGGTACCACCGCTTGCATCTAAAAAACCACCAGTGACAACCAAAATTCCATTCACCAAAGTTGCCGTATGACCGAATCGCGCAGTAGGCAGCGATGTCGCCGGTATCAAGGCGCCTGGATTCGCAGGGTCGATGATGCCGACCGCAGCAGAAGGAGATATTGCACCCATGCCTCCTATAACCACCGCACGTCCATCTTTTAGCAGAGTGGCCGTCAGATCGTTTCGACCGGCTCCAATGTTGGTTTTGATGGCTTCAAAGGATGGAAGCGCAGGGGGAGTATTTGGAATAATAGTTTCCGTGTCAGTCAGAAGACCGGGATTCGAGCCACCGACGATAAGTACTTTTCCGTTCGGGAATAATACTGCTGCATGGCGTGCACGAGCAACTGGAAGACTTCCAGCCGCACTCCAGGAGTTCGTTGCTGGATCATAGATTTCCAGAGTGGCCGTATAGGTCACATTTCCTGTTTGCCCTCCAACAACGAGGACTCGACCGTCTTGAAGAAGTGTCGCCGTGTGACTGGCGCGTGCGACAGACATTGAGTTTGCGGAGCTCCAGGAGTTTGTTGCCGGATCATATAGTTCAGCAGTTGCTCTGAAAGTCAGATTACTTCTGCCACCGACAACCAGGACTTTGCCATTGGAAAGCAGGGTTGCGGTGTGGTGGGATCTGGCTTCTGTTAATGAAGGAGCACTCGACCAGCGCAAAGTTATGGTATTAAAGAATTCAACACTTGTCTGGGAGTCCGACGGCGAGTTTTGATAAGTGCCGCCGACAACAAGAATGCGACCATCGGTCAAAGTGGTTGCGGTATTTCGTACTCGACGAACGTTGGGGTAAAGGGATCGAGATGCCTGGGAGGAATAAACACCAGTGCTTCCGAGTGAGGGAAGTTGGTCCATCTCATAAAAAGAGAGATCAAGAGTACATCCTGTGAGTGTCCCCACAAATGCTATGAAAGAAAAAATGTTCCGAATCTTATGTGCCCACACGTTCATATGAATACTTATCGGTTAAATTTGGAGAATTTTTGAATCCAAAGTTTACCTTTGTCTTCTGTGAGTATCTTATGTCTGTACCATATTGAGACAAGTTAAACCGATCCAGGATTTGGTGCGCATCTCGGAGTGGTTTGTTCGAAGTTTCATAAAGCGGTTACCTTTTTGTCGCCCATTTTGGGAATCAGAATCAGGGTGAGAATGTGAGCGGAATCTTTCACTGAAAAGAGGATTCCGCAGCTATGCTTAATGAATGAAGCTGCAAATCACGTTGTTAACTATAGCTTTTATGAGTCTGACAGCCTGCGGGAATGGTGGTCTGAGCGCCGCCAGTTCAGCGGGTGTCGATGAAGGCAGTTCCAACCAAGGTAGTGGAAGTGGAGGGGCCGTCATTGGGGAAACTCCTCCGGCTGGAAGTGATGGCTGCTATGGAATGGATGCCAATACATGTCTGGTTTTTAAATCGACCAACACTCAACGTGTTGCCAATGGACTGGCCGCCTTGGCTTATTGTCAGGCATGCACACAAATGGCCTATGAGCAAAGCAAGGACATGAGTGACCGGGGTTATTTTGATCACACACGCCCGGATGAGGCGTTCTATAGTCGCTGCACGCGATTTGGACTGGCTTCAGGTTGTGGCGAAAACATTGCGCAAGGTTATTCTGCCTCACAGGTCGTGCAAGGCTGGATGGAGAGCCCTGGTCATCGCGCAAATATCTTAAACCAATCCTATCGTTCATTCGGAGTGGGTTTGTATAACGGATTCTCGACGCAGGTATTCTATACGGGGACGAATCGCTAAGCCCAGTTAAGCCGTTTGCTGAAATTGGATATGAAGGCAAAGGCAACGAAGAACAACGTCTGAATAATCACGATGAAGGGCGCGGTATCGGCATCGAAATGGTAACTCAGCAAAGTTCCCAGCAAACAAGAAACCACCGAGACCATCACGGCCACGATCATCATTCGATCCAGGGTGCGGCAAACCAAAAATGCCGATGCGCCCGGAGCAATCAACATCGCCACAACCAGAATAATACCCGCGGTTTTTAGGGCGGAAACAATTGTCAGTGACAGGAGTGCCAACAGGCCAAAGTGAATCCATTTCACCCGCAAACCTGAAGTCTGTGCATGGGTGGGATCAAAACAATAAAGCTCGAATTCACGACGTTTAACAATCAAAATCAAAGCACTGCTTAAGCCAATTATACAGGATTCCATCAGCTCGGAATAACTTGTGCCTAAGACATTTCCAAACAGGACGTGCATAAGGTGAATGTCGGTTTCGATTTTGGTCAACATCACCAGGCCCATTGCAAACATTCCCGAGAAGACAATTCCTAAAATAGCATCCTCTTTGATGCGACTGTTGGCTTTGATAAATCCGGTGCCAAAGGCGCAAACCAATCCCGCGCCAAACGCACCGACGCCCAATGGGATTCCAAATAAGTAAGATAAAGCCAGGCCCGGCAGAACGGCATGGGAAACGGCATCGCCCATCAGCGACCAGCCTTTTAGAATCAGGAAGCATGAAAAGACCGCGCAAGAAATGCCGATGATGATCGCACTGGCCAGGGCACGAACCATAAATTCATGTTGTAGCGGCTCCATAAAAAAACTCATCAAGGTCATGGTGTGGCCTCTTTATGAAGAGTTCTTCTTTTCGCCAGCAACCCATGTTTGGGAGCAAAGACAAATAGCACCAAAAACAGCAACGTTTGCAAAGTGACTATCAAGCCGCCCGGAGAAGCATTTAAGAAGTAGCTTAAATAAACTCCTACCATGCTGGTGACAGTTCCAAAGGCAATGGAGAGTGGTACCAGAACACGGAAGCGATCTGTTAACAGGTAAGCAGTGGATCCCGGAGTGACAACCATCGCGATCACCAGACAGGCGCCTACAGTTTGCAGCGAAGAAACCGTGGCAGCACTTAATAGAACAAAGAATAGAATTTTCAGAAAGGTTACGGGAAGTCCCACAGTGCGAGCATGAACTTCATCAAAAAAGACCGCCCAAAGATCGCGCCACTTGGCGATCAGTACCACCAGGGTGATGGCGGCCATTATGACCACTTGATTGCGGTCTTCCGGAGAGATGGCCAATATATTTCCCAGAACGATTGTTTGAATGCTGACTGCCGTGGGCTTCAACGAAGCAATCAAAAGTCCCAGCGCAAAGAAAGAACTGAAAATTAAACCAATCACGGCGTCTTCACGCAGCTTTGTTTTCTTGCGCACGACACTCATGCTTAAAGCTGCCAGAATCCCCGCAAAAAAAGCGCCTGCCGAATAGGGTAAAGACAGTAAGTAAGCCAGTGCGACCCCAGGAACAATGGAATGCGCCAAGGCATCGCCCATCAAGGACCAGCCTTTTAGCATCAGATATGCTGAAAGAAATGAACAAACGGCTCCAACCAATCCGCAGACCCAAATGGCATTGACCATGTAGTGGTAAGAAAAAGGTTCAAGCAGCAATGCCATCATTCTTCGTCCTGATTCTTTTTGACGATTTCAGGATGGGATTTATCTCCGTACAAAACCAGTGCGCCCTCGTCGTCAGTCAGCACCGTGACAGTGCGTGGATCCGCATCGGTATGAAGGTCGGAACCTTTCAGGTGCAAGTGGCGCAGCATTCCCCCGAAGGCGATGGCTAAGTTTTCCTGAGTAAAGCTGGTGCGTATAGGTCCGCTGGAAACAATGGATTTATTCAATAGCACCGCATGAGTGCAAAAGTCGGGAACGCTTCCCAAATTGTGGGTGGAAACCAAAATCAAACGTCCATCCTTAGCCAGGGATTTGAACAGTTCCATCAACGAGTGTTCAGTTTTGACATCTACTCCCGTGAAAGGCTCATCAAGCAGGACGATGCGACTGTCTTGGGCCAAGGCGCGGGCGACGAACACGCGCTTTTTCTGGCCGCCACTCAGTTCGCCGATCTGTCTTTTTCTAAGCTCGCTTAAGCCCACGCGCTGCAAGGCCTGATCCACAGCTTCGTGATCTTTCTTGGTCGCGATACGGAAAAATCCCATGTAACCATAGCGGCCCATCATCACGACATCTTCAACCAGAATAGGGAAGCTCCAGTCGACCTCTTCATTTTGCGGAACGTAGGCGACCTGATTTTTTTTAAGTGCCTCATGCACTTCCAGCCCATTTAACAGAACTGTTCCGTTGGTGGGTTTAATGCCACCCGTGAGAGTTTTAAAAACAGTGGATTTGCCAGCGCCATTGATGCCTACTAAGGCGCAGATATTCCCGGTTTCCAGATCAAGATTGATATTTTCCAGAGCTTTATGTCCGTTGCTATAGATGACGTCCAGGCCCTTAATGTGCAGTGCCTTCATTTGGATTCCTTTAAGGAGTTTTTAAACCCATTGGCAATGGTCTGTGTGGTGACTTTCAAAAGATCCAAATAAGTAGGAACGGGACCAGAGGCTTCACTTAAAGAATCCACATACAAAACACCGCCATACTTCGCTCCGGTTTCCAGGGCGACTTGTTTGGCGGGACGATCCGAGATCGTGCTTTCAGAAAACACCACCGGAATTTTTTTAGCTTTAACGGCATCGATCACTTTGCGAACTTGTTGCGGAGTTCCCTGTTGGTCCGCATTGATCGGCCACAGATAAAGTTCCTTCATCCCCAAATCCCGAGCGAGGTAGCTGAAGGCGCCTTCGCTGGTTACCAGGTAACGTTTTTCCTCGGGGATAGAGGAAAAAGACACTTTCATTTCATCACGCAGTTTCTGAATTTTTTCAGAGTAGGCCTTGGCGTTGGCTTCGTAAACTTTGGCATTCTGCGGATCGATTTGTGTCAAAGCTTTGCGGATGTTTTCAACATAGATCAAAGCATTTTCGGTCGACATCCAAGCATGCGGATTGGGTTTGCCGCTATAGGGACCTTCATAGATCGAAAGTGGTTTTACACCTTCGGAGATTACAAATCCTGGTACACCCTTAGCGTCGCGCAGGAATCTCGAGAACCATCTTTCCAAATTCAGCCCATTCCATAGGATGGCGTTGGCACCCTTGGCGCGGACGATGTCTTTAGGGGTGGGTTGATAGTCATGAATTTCGGCACCAGGTTTGGTGATGGATTCCACGGTGGCGGCATCGCCCGCCACATTTCGCGCGATATCCGCAATCACTGTGAAACTTGTGACGACTTTAGGTTTAGCCACTGCCAGTGAAGGCAAAGCGGTTAGCAGGGGAATGCATAAAATAGAGAGAGTTTTTTTTAAAACAGCAGTCATCAACTCTAAATTTAGCCACGAGGTCACTTTCTATACAATGGCGAAAAGAGTCTGACAGGTTGTTGATAAGCAAACCGATAACGTTAAAAGGCAAAAAAAAAGCCCCGGTGTCTCCACCAGGGCTTTTTGAAAGATCAAGTGATCTAAGATTACTTCTGCTCAGCTGCGCGCTTAGCTTGGTATTTCTTAGCAAGCTCTTCTTGGATGTTACGAGGTACTGGCAAGTACTTCGCGAATTCCATAGAGAACTCACCTTTACCTTTAGTAGCAGAACGTAGATCAGTTGAGTAACCGAACATTTCTGTCAACGGTACTTCAGCTTCGATCACGCAGTTGCCATCAAAAGCAGTTGTTCCAACGATAGTACCACGGCGTTGGTTGATTTGACCAACCGCTGAACCTTGATATTCATCTGGAACTACAGTCTCAAGCTTCATGATCGGCTCAAGAACTGCTGGTTTAGCAGCCGGGTAAACCTCACGAAGAGCCGCCATACCAGCGATTTTGAACGCCATGTATGAGGAGTCGACGTCATGGTATGCACCGTCTTCAAGAACAACTTCAACACCAACGATTGGGAAACCAATCAATGGACCTTTAACAGTTTGCTCTTTGAAACCCTCTTCAACAGCTGGGATGAATTCCTTAGGAATACGACCACCAACAACGTCGTTAGAGAATTTGAATACAGAACCGTCTTCTTGAGTTGGAAGAGGGCGGATTTTACCAACGATCTTCGCGTACTGACCAGAACCACCGGTTTGTTTTTTGTGAGTGTAATCGTAATCTGCTTCAGCAGTGATAGTCTCACGGTAAGCAACCTGAGGTTGACCTACGATAACTTCACAGTTGAATTCACGCTTCATACGCTCAACGTAGATTTCCAAGTGCAACTCACCCATACCAGAGATGATAGTCTCATTTGATTCCTCGTCACGGTGAACGCGGAAAGTAGGGTCTTCCTTACGGAATTTTTGCAACGCTTTAGAGAAGTTATTCGCTGCAGCTTTGTCTTTTGGAGCAACTGCAAGAGAGATAACCGCGTCTGGAACGTGCATGGATTGCATAGATGCATTGATGTCTTCAGAACAGAAAGTGTCACCAGAAGCACAGTCGATACCGAACAATGCAACGATGTCACCCGCATAAGAAACATCGATATCTTCCATCTTGTCAGAGTGCATACGCACTAGACGAGGGATTTTAACCGCTTTCTTATTCGTTTGGTTCGTGATGAACGCACCTTTTTGCAATTTACCTTGGTAAACGCGCATGTACGTCAACTGACCGAATGGTGTTTCTTGAAGTTTGAACGCCAAGGCAACAGTCGGTTTGTTAGCATCTGGGAATAGATCGAACTTCTCTTCGCCTTTGTTAAGGTCAAGAGCTTGTTCTTTCTTCTCTGCTGGAGTTGGCAAGTAATAAGTTACGCCATCCAACAAATGCTGAACGTTTTTATTTTTGTAAGCAGAACCGCAGAATACTGGAACCAGTTTCAAATCGATTACACCTTTACGGATAGCCGCTTTGATTTCTGCTTCAGTTGGCTCTTCTTCCATCAAGAATTTTTCGCCGATAGAATCGTCGATATCCGCAAGAGCACCGATCATGATTTGACGGTATTCTTTAGCTTGATCCACTAGATCAGCAGGGATAGCGATTTCAGTGATTTTCTCACCGTCGTTACCTTCGTTGATGAATGCTTTCATTTGAACCAGGTCAACGATACCACGGTGTTGGTCTTCCAAACCGATTGGGATGTTGATCATAACTGCGTTCAAACGAAGTTTTTCAATCAAAGCGTCTTTTACGCGGAACGGATTGGCACCTTGACGGTCCAATTTGTTCACGAATGCCAAACGAGGAACGCCGTAACGTTTCATCTGACGGTCAACTGTGATGGACTGAGATTGAACACCAGATACACCGCAAAGAACCAGGATCGCACCGTCAAGAACGCGAAGAGAACGCTCAACTTCTACTGTGAAGTCAACGTGCCCCGGAGTGTCGATCAAGTTGATTGTGTAATCCTTCCACTGAACCTGAGTTGCAGCAGACTGGATTGTGATACCTTTTTCTCTCTCTAGATCCATGGAGTCCATTGTAGCGCCGACGCCATCTTTACCACGAACTTCGTGGATAGCGTGGATCTTACCTCCATAGAACAGAATACGCTCAGAAAGAGTGGTTTTTCCCGAGTCGATGTGAGCCGAGATACCGATGTTTCTGACCATATCAATATTCCATTTTTTGGACATAATATTACCCTTCTTATTGGTCGTTTAAGTCTTTGTTACTAATTTGAAAGTACTCGAATTATCATCAATTACATATAGATGCAAAATAAGATTCGTATGCTGGGCCCAGCCTATAGATATGACACGACGCATTTCAAAAAGGTACGGCGTACCTCTGGGGGCTGGGTTAGCGTAAGCTTGGTGGCATGATGGACCTCCACGATCTCCTGAAAAGGAATTTTGAGTTTAGCGCCTTTCGAGGCGAACAAGAAGCGATTTTGCGCAAAGTATGGGCAGATGAAAACCTGCTCGCATTAATGCCCACGGGAATGGGAAAATCCCTGTGTTTTCAATTCCCCGCAAAGATCCGAGAAGGCCTCGTCATTGTTATTTCCCCGCTGATTGCCTTGATGCAGGATCAGGTTATGAAGGCCAAAGATCTGGGAATCCCTGCAACCTGCCTGAACTCCGCTTTAACGCGAGATGAGCGTGAGTCCCGCCAGGAACGCCTGGCCAAAGGCGACTTCAAGCTCCTTTATGTGACGCCCGAGCGTTTTCGCAAACCGGAATTCTTAAAAGCCATCGAGGGCCGCAAAATTCAACTTCTGGCGGTGGACGAGGCCCATTGTATTTCTCAATGGGGACATGATTTCCGTCCGGATTATTCCCGGGTGGGGGAGTTTCGTGCTCTGTTGGGCAATCCGCCAACGATTGCTCTTACTGCCACGGCGACTCCGGAAGTTCAAAAAGACATTTTATCAAAGCTCAATATTCCTGATGCTGAAATCATCTCGGCTGGAATCGAGCGCCCGAATCTGGCTTTGCGCGTACATGATCTTTACGGCATCGACGATAAGATTCGCGCGATCATCGGACTTCGTTATCAGCAGCAGGGATCAGCGATTGTTTACTGTTCGTTGATTCAAACTTTGCGCAAAATTTCCTCTGAACTAAGTCGTGCTGGCGTCAATCATCTGGTTTATCACGGTGATCTTTCGCCGCAGGATCGCAAGCGCAATCAAAAAGCATTTATCAATGAAGAAGCGCCGTTGATGCTGGCGACTCCGGCATTTGGTTTGGGAATTGATAAACCGAATGTGCGCTTATTGATTCACGCGGAAATCCCAAGTGCTTTGGAAAGTTATTTCCAGGAAGTGGGTCGCGCGGGTCGTGATGGCGTCGAATCGTTCTGTCATCTTTTGTATGACCAGGACGACGTCAGTATCCAAATGGAATTCCTAAAATGGTCCCATCCGGAACCGGAATTCATCGCCAAAGTTTACGATTTGATCGAACAAAATCGTCTGCGTGTGAATCAGGAAAAATTTGATTTCTTGAGAGAGCAAATGAACTTCCGCAACCGCCGCGATTTCCGTCCCGAAGCCTCTGTCAGCATTTTGGAACGCTGGGGTTGCTTGCAAAAATCAGACGATCCGTTTCCGTATGCCTGCGTGCAAGCCCCGACGGCCGAGCAATTCGCCGCTGAAAACGGACCGGTGATTTTGAAAGCGCAAAATTCAAAGTTGTTGGAAATGGTTCGTTGGGCTACGCAAGACAAAGAATGCCGCATGAACTACATCTATCATTACTTCGGGCACAAGCATGAAACTCCCTGTGGCAAATGTGATATCTGTCAGGGAGCGCTCTAAGATGTACATTCAGGTTAAGCAGACTCTTATTTTAGTTTTTTCAGTCAGTATACTTTTTGGCGCGCTGGTGGCTTCGGCACAGACGCCCCAGATTCCTCAGATCATTTTGCGATATAACGTCAGGGAGCCTTTTATTGTTCAGGATAAGGGGACGATCAAAGGACTGGTGGGGGAGCCCACTATCAAGGCCTTTGCAAAAGCGGGAATTCCGTATTCCTTGGTAGAGAATCCGCCGCTTCGGCAATTGGCGTTGTTAGAGTCCGGCCACAATCTTGATTGTTCCACGGGATGGTTTCGAACTCCTGAAAGAATCAAGAAATATAAGTACACGGATGCGGTTCAAGATGATGGCCCCTGGGTGCTGATCGGTCATAAAGGGACGATCGACCCCAAGATCACCACAGCCGAAGAGCTACTGAAGAAGCCCAAACTTAAGCAGCTGGTGCGGTTGAATTATTCGATGGGTGTCTATCTTGATTCAATGATTGTTAAGTACAAGGTGACCACATTTCCTGTTGAAGCGGGAACATTGAACCTTTTGGAAATCGTGAAGTCAGGACGGGCGGATTATTATTTTATGCCCGAGTCAGAAAAAACCTATGTGTTTAAGAAGCAGGGATTTTCTGAAAGTGATTTTGTTATTTTAAACTTGTCAGATCTTCCAAGCGATAACAGTCGCCATATTATTTGCAGTAAGAAAGTTCCTGATGCCATCATTGAAAAGCTGAATAAAGCCATTCTTGAAGGCAGAGTGACGGCGAAATAGAACTTTGAGTTTTGCCAACCTTTACGGCATTTCTTTTTAAGGCATTTACATTCTAAAATTTTGAATGCATGAACCGCGGGTGCTAAAGACCATAAGCATGGGATTTGCGTTAAAGGCAGCATCTGGTTAAAATTCTGGGAGCAAAAGGGGAAATATGAAGAGCTTCTTATTTTTGATAGTTGCCAGTTTGTTGTGGAGTGAGCTTGGTTTTGGTGCCAAGGATTTGCCGATAAATAAATTGAAAATGCCGCCGGGCTTTGAGATTTCGGTGTGGGCGACAGTTCCTAATGCGCGATCGATAGCGCAGGCTCCCGGTGGGCGGTTTTTCGTTGGGAATCGCGGCGAAGACAATGTCTATTTGGTACAAAATGGCAAAGCTCAGGTGTTTGCTGAAAAGCTTAGTGTGCCGAATGGTGTGGCCTTCAAAGATGGCAAACTGTATGTGGCGCAGGTGTCGGAAATTCTGGAATTCAGTGTTCCCGATAAAGTCACAACACCACAAAAACCGGTCAGAACATTGACGCAGAAATTCCCCACTGACGGCAGTCACGGTTGGAAATTTATCCGCTTCGGTCCCGATGGAAAGCTGTATGTTCCGGTCGGGGCTCCATGCAATATCTGTGATATGGGCACCGAGTACGGTCGCATTTATCGAATTGATGTAAACGGTTCGTCCAAAGAAGTCGTGGCCGAAGGTGTGCGCAACACTGTGGGCTTTGATTGGGATCCGACAAGCCAAAACTTGTGGTTCACTGATAATGGACGTGACTGGATGGGTGATAATCTGCCTCCAGATGAAATCAATCATCTGACTAAAGTGGGCGAGCATTTTGGTTTCCCGTACTGCCATGGCAAAAACATTCTGGATAAAGAATTCGGCAAGGGCAAAGACTGCAAGAACTATAAAGCCCCTGAGGCCGAGTTAAGGGCCCATGTGGCAGCTTTGGGAATGCGTTTTTATAACGGGAAAATGTTTCCTTCCGAGTATCAAGGCGGTATCATTTATGCTGAGCATGGCTCTTGGAATCGCAGCGCACCTCAAGGTTATATGGTCGGATTTGCTTTCATGAAAGACGGTAAAATCACGACGGTAAAACCCTTGGTGGAGGGCTGGTTGCAAGTCGGCGATGCTTGGGGGCGCCCGGTGGATGTCGAAGTGATGGAAGATGGTTCGGTCCTGATTTCTGACGACAAAGCCGGAGTCATTTATCGACTTAGTTATAAGGCGCCAAAAGGAAAGTAGATTGTTGAAGTATCAGTCCTCTGTTGATTTTCCAGATCCCCGCGACACGATGGCCGAAGGTATTTTGGCCGTCGGGGGAACCTTGGATGTGGGGACCTTGTACACGGCATACTCCAAAGGGATTTTCCCTTGGCCCCAGGTGGGCTTTCCGATGTTGTGGTTTTCCCCTGAAAAACGGGGAGTTTTGTTTTTCGATGAGTTTCGCGCTCCGGAAAGTCTGCAAAGATTTCGTCGCAAAAATCCGCAAATTACGTTTACAGCTAACAAAGACTTCGATCACGTGATGGACGAGTGTGCCCGGCAAATGCGTCCCGGTCAGGATGGCACCTGGATCCTTCCGGTCATGAAGCGTGCTTATCACGAATTCAACAAAGCCGGCTTTTGTCTGTCCATCGAGGTTCGTGAAAACAATGTTCTTATCGGTGGCATCTACGGAGTTCTGGTCGAAGGTGTTTTCAGTGGCGAAAGCATGTTTTATCTTAAACCCAACGCCTCAAAACTAGCTCTGTGGTATCTGGTGGAGTATTTGGGCGCACAGGGCCACGGCTGGATTGACGTACAAATGGTGACCCCCGTGGTTGCGCAAATGGGCGGACGTCTGATTGATCGTGAGGAATACCTGCAAATGCTTGAAGAGCGTCATGCCCAAGCGGCAGTTGTGCCCTGATTTTGGAACCTGTCCTTGCGGTCCTTGGGCCTTTGCTTTAAGGTAGGCCATGCCATTACTTAGTACATATAAGCTTGAAAAATCATTCGCGGGTAAAACTCTGTTTAAAAACGTCAGTCTGGGGATTGATGAAGGCGACCGCGTGGGTCTCGTGGGACCAAATGGTGCCGGTAAATCAACTTTGCTAAAAATTATCTCTGGTCGTATGAAGCCCGATGGTGGCGAAGTGACCATGAACAAAGGTCTGAAAATTGGTTTTTTAGACCAGACACCGTTGTTTGAACCAGGTGTTAATATCCTGGATGCGATCATGGGCGATGCGGATTATAACGAACATATCGGACCGGCTTATGAGTGGTTGGCTCGCTTGGAGCTTTCCCAGTTTGGAGAATCCTTCCTGGTGGAGGATCTTTCCGGCGGTTGGAGAAAGCGCGTGGCCTTGGCTCGTGAGTTGGTGCGTTCGCCGCAATTGTTGTTGCTGGATGAGCCGACGAATCACTTGGACGTGACCAGCATCATGTGGCTCGAGGAGTTTTTGGCCAAAGCGCAATTTGCGACTTTGATTATCACGCATGACCGCTTGTTTTTGCAGCGTGTGACCAACAAGATTTTCGATCTGGATCCAAAGAATCCAAATTACCTGTTCGCGATTCCGGGTGACTACTCCAACTACGTGGAGGCCAAGGAATTGATGATGGCCGGACAAGAGGCCAAAGAGCTTACCATGAAGAACACTCTTCGTCGCGAGACCGAGTGGCTTCGTCGTGGAGCGAAAGCTCGTCAGACCAAGCAAAAAGCCCGCATCGAGCGCGCGGGGGATTTGAAAAGTGACGTTCAGGATTTGTCTGCGAAGAATGCCAATCGCACGGTAAAAATTGAATTCAAGGACACTGAACGCAATCCACAAAAATTGATGGAACTTAATCACGTGACTAAAGCTTATGACGGTCGCGTGCTGTTTAAGGATTTCTCTTATTTGGTGACGCCAAAAACTCGCATGGCTTTGCTGGGTGATAACGGTTCCGGTAAATCCACTTTGATTCGTATTTTACTGGGCGAAGAACAACCGGACATGGGCGAAGTAAAACAATCAGAACGCCTGAAGGTTGCCTATTTCGAGCAAAATCGTCAGACCATCAACCCTAAAGTTTCAGTACTAAAAAACATCTGCCCGGATGGAGACTACGTTCATTATCAAGGCAGTTACGTGTTTGCCCGCAGTTACCTGGAGCGTTTCCAATTCAATCGTCAGCAAATGGATATGCCTGCCGAAAAACTTTCGGGCGGGGAACAGGCGCGTTTGCGTATTGCTCAATTGATGTTGAATGAGGCACAAGTTCTGGTTCTGGATGAGCCGACCAATGACCTTGATGTGCAGACGCTGGCGGTATTGGAGGAATCCCTGCGCGACTTCGGTGGTGCCGTGATTTTAGTGACCCATGATCGTTACTTCATGGACCAAGTCGCGAAAGAAATTATCGCGATTCACAAAGATTCTGACGGCAACGCCTCGATGGAGCGTTTTGCCGGATTCCTGCAGTGGGAAGAATGGTATGAAGACCAAAAGGAACTTGAGACCGCTAAAAAGAACGAAGAAAAGCAGGAGGCTAAAGCCGCCGCAGGCGGTAAGGCCAAAAAGTTAAGCTTCAAGGAAAAGTTCGAATTGGAAAACATGGAAGCGACTATTGCCGGTCTTGAAGAAAAGCTTCAGGCTGCGCAAACACAAAGTATGTTGCCAGATGTTGCCAGCAACCCAAAAAAAGTCCAAGAACTGTACAACGAGATTGCAAAAACCCAAGCAGAGATTGAACGCCTCTACGCCCGTTGGAGCGAGTTGGAAGGTAAATCTTAGGAAGCGTGTGGTATTCACATGAATAGCGATGTTATTGCTCTGACCCAGACAGTACAAAAAGGCGGATGCGCAGCTAAAGTTGCAGCATCCGAACTTCGTAAAATCCTTCAAAAAGTAACATTTCCAAAATCCCACTCCGCCTTGATGGTCGACGGTGGTCTGTTTGATGATGCTGCTATTTACAAAGTTACTGATGACTTAGCGATGGTTCAGACATTGGATTTCTTTACTCCCATTGTCGATACACCGAAGCTATTTGGACGAATCGCCGCTGCCAATGCTCTTAGCGACGTTTATGCGATGGGTGGCCTGCCTAAAACAGCCATGGGGATACTGGCCTTTCCAGTGGCAACCATGTCAGATTCCGTAATTGTTGATGTCATGCAGGGTGCTAGTGACATTATCGCCGAAGCCAACGCCAATTTCGTTGGTGGGCATTCTATTGATGATGACACTTTGAAGTTTGGCTTATCGGTCACGGGGTTTGTGAACCCTCAAAAAGTTTGGTCCAATGACCGAGCTCAAACCGGTGATCTGCTGATTCTTACAAAAGGGCTGGGCACCGGAACAATGACGGCCGCCTTGAAGCGCAGGGAAGCATCCGAAGACGATATTGCAGAGGCGACGATCAGCATGGCGACCTTGAATAATATTTTGGATTTTTTAAGCGATGATACCAATGCTGCCGTTCATGCCGCGACCGATATTACCGGGTTCGCTTTTTCAGGGCACAGCATGCAGTTGGCTCGCGCTAGTAATGTTAGTCTAAAGGTCAACTATGAGGCCCTTCCGGTATTTCGTAGTGCAATGACATTCCTGGAAAAGGGATTTTTGACTAAAGCTCATCGTACGAATGCACAATACACAGAGAATGAAATCGAATTCGGCGCATTGACACCGCTTCAGCGTACGATTTTGCATGACCCACAAACCAGTGGAGGCTTGTTGCTTTCTGTGCAGCGTGATCAGGCCGAGAGCTTGATCAAAGAAATCCAGACGAAGTTTGCCTATGCCCGCATTATCGGTGAGGTTACCACAGCTGCGGAAAAAAGGGTTTCGTTTGTCTAGTATTCCCTCAGTCGCACTTAAGCAATTGTTTCTCCAGAGAACTCCGCTCATTGATGTTCGAGCTCCGGTGGAGTTCTCAATGGGCACATTGCCGGGCGCGATCAATTTACCGATTATGGATGATGCTCAAAGAGCTGCTGTCGGCACCACCTATAAACAATCGGGCCGCGAGGCCGCCTTGATTTTAGGTCACGAGTTGGTTTCGGGTGAAGTAAAGCAATCACGCCTGCAAGGTTGGGCAGAATATATTCGCGCAAATCCCAAGGCCGTACTGTTCTGTTTTCGTGGGGGGCTCCGATCCAGGATTACCCAGCAGTGGCTGGCCGAGATGGGAATTCATCGTCCCCTGATTGAGGGGGGCTACAAGGTAGCCAGACAATTCCTGCGCGAGGTCGTTGACCAGCACTCCCAAGTGAATGGGCCCTTCATCATTCTTTCTGGTCCCACAGGAAGCGCCAAAACCACTATTTTGCACGATTTAAAAGCTATTCGACCGATGGTCGACTTGGAGGCCCTGGCCCGCCATCGTGGCTCTGCCTTTGGGGCTTCGCAGTCACGACAGCCAACTCAGATTGATTTCGAGCACGCGATAGCTCTGGATTTATTGCGTTTAAGTTCGGGACCGGAACGGACCCGAATTCTGATTGAAGATGAAAGTCGCTTGATCGGTCGCTGCGCAATTCCCGAAAGCCTATTTACACAAATGCGGGCTTCGGCGGTGGTGTACTTGGATGAGCCTTTCGAGCAGCGGGTGGAGAACATATTCAACGACTACGTCGTGAATACGCCGATAGGTCAAGGGGCCGAGGACGCGGCATTGGCGGAGTTTGCCAAGTTTAAGAATGCAGTAAAAATAATTTCCCGTAAGCTGGGTGGCTTGCGGGCCCAAGAGATCCTGAATGACCTTGAGGACTGTGAGCGAGACTACTTAAGTCACAAGAAGCTGGATCAGAATCGAGCCTGGATTGCCAAGTTGTTGCGGTACTATTACGACCCTGCTTACTTGCAAAGTTTTGAAAAAAGAAATCCAGAAGTTTTACTTCGGGGACGAGCTGATGTCGTCGTGGACTATTTAAAACAACTTAAATAAGAAAAATAAAAAACCCAGCTTCTTTCGAGAGCTGGGTTTTTGTTTTTAGGCTTTTAATGGGGGCGTGTTAGCGAGATACGTTTGCACACTTCGCTGGGTAGTTTTGACCCTTTTTGAAGTACATTTGACCTTCGATGCCGCCTTTAGCGTTCATGAAGTCAGCAGTGTATTCGCCGTTCGTCAAAGTACCTTTAAACACAGTAGAATAACCGTTGTTTTGCGCAGGATAAGTACCAGTCAGGCTCAAAGTCGCTGGAACAAAATCACTGCGGTAAATACCAGAAAGGTCTGCTTTCAAGAAGTCATTCTTGTCGTAGTTTCTGGTGAATGAACCCACCAAAGTTGGGATCGTCGTGTTGTCAGCTGGGTTGCTGCCAACTTTTTGTTCGAAGATCGACAATTTGATTTTGCCTTTGTAGCTAGGAATACGTTGAGAAACTTCTTTGGTAGAGATCACGCAACCATAGTAAGTTCCAGAGATCGCCGTGTACTGTTCGCGCAAGCGATTGTAGTACTGCTCATCAGAACCATTGCCTTCATTTGAAGAGCCACCAATTGTGAACTTCAAAGAGATTTGGCCGATGATACCAGTGCGGGATTTAACCGTACCAGTGATAACACCGTTTTTGATAGTTCCGATGATGGATTGTACGTCGTCGTTGGTGATTGCTTTTGTATTCAGAATATTCAAAGTTCCAGTTTCCGGAACATATGCAACATCCAGATCAGTCAACGGAGCAGAAGCCGGGGATACACGAGTGTAAGCCGCTTTTTGCATGTGCTGGATCTTTGCAGAACCGTCAGTGTTTGTACCAGTGTTGATATTCAACAATAGCAAAGAAATCTGTACGATTTCAGTCGCACCGTTTTCGCGGATCATGTTGCCTTGGTAGGAACCTTCCACTTTACGGAAGTTTTCAGCAGCACGAATGTTGTCTTCGTTCAATTTCTTGTTGAAATTGTCAGAGCCGTTGTTGTCGTTGTTAAATGCGCAAGCAGCAAGTGTAAGTACGCTTAGTGCTACGAAAAGTTTTTTCAACATAAATTCCCCTGCCTATTTTTTTTCTTCTGACGTTTTTTCGTCAGGAATAAGTTCGTCTCTTGATGCAGCCCATTGGTTCAGCGCGATGTGGTAGTCTCCTACCGCCGTGATGTATTTGATTTGCGCAGTGAACTGGTTGTTAAGGGCCTGGATCAAGTTATTAATATCGGTTCTACCTTGAGAGTAGGAGCGGGTTAATTCGCTCACTGCTTTTTCACTGTAGTTTTTTTGTTTTTCAGCGCTTTGAGCGATGGTGTATGCCGCTTGTGCCCGGCGCTCTGCCTGAATGTTCGTGTCGACAACTTCCATTTGTTGGCGTTGCAAACGCGTTTGTTGCAGGTCACGGTTCAATTTGTTGTATACGATGCGCTCATTTTGGAAATCAGAGCCAAAGTTATACGCAAATTTCAAACCCACATAGTAGTCCGGACGGGAACCACCAGTCAGCTCCGAGTAGGAATCTTCTGACTTTTCGCCCACACCTGTCGTGTATGCCTTACCGACAACATTCAAAGTGGGGTAAGACAGGGATTTTGCCGCCGTTAGATTTTCCTCAGCCGCAGAAACCAAAAGTTTTTGCGAGCGGATCTGGCGCAGATCTTCAGTGTTGATCGGTGGCAAGCTTGGAATCGGTGGCAATGCCGTCGTCATTTCAAATTTAACTTCGGATTTTGGATCCAAAGCCAAAGAAGTCAGAAGGTTTTCAACTGAAGCAAGATATACAGTGGAAGTCGATTTTACAATCTGCTCACGTGCTTCAAGTTCCGCCTGAGCCTGTGGCAAGTCCCCTGGATTGGAATAACCCAAAGAAGTTTTTCTGCGAACAGTGTCCGTCAATTTTTTGTAACGATCACGGGCCGCCACAGCTTCCTTGAAGTTTTCCTGGGCGATAAAAGATGACCAGAATTGACTGATGGAAGAAAGCACCACCTCTTCCAGATCATTCGCACGAAGAATCTCGGAAGCTTTGTAAGTTTCTTCAGCGCCATTCACGATACCACGATCCGCCACACCGAAGAAGTTACCCAGGATGGCTTGTTCAAGGATGATCCCTGCGCGATCCAAAGTTTGGTTCCCCGGAGGAACATTCGATCCCAATGCCGTGTCGTAGCTTGCGCTTTGGGAAAGGCGGTTCAATTCAAGTGTCGCCGCAGTTCCAGTTGTGAACCTTTTCCCGAACTGCAACAAGGTGTCGTAGCGTTCAATTTTATTGTGTGGATCCAGGGTTTGCGACGTCAGAAGCTGGGCTCTTTTATCGAGCTCATAACCTGTGGACGCACTCAACAACCAGTCGTATGTTGAAAGAGTTTGGACCAATGGAAACTTTTGTTGTTGGTACTGTAGATTTACTTCTTTAGTGCGGTAACCTTGTTGCAAAGCCAGCTCAGCCACTTTCTTTTGAGAAAGAGTGATGACGTTTGCCGGCGCCACTGGCTGTTGAGCCATAGCCGTCGAGGTTACGCAAAGAAGAAGGATGATTTTTTTTACCATGATACTTTAGTTCCTAATTCAAAGTTGTCTTTTTGCAGAGCGATCTCAGTTTGGTCACGCATTTCTCTTTGAGACCATTCTGTGAAGACCGACCATTTTTTCGTCAAGCGGAAGTCTAAACCGTAATTAAGGGCGTTGTAAGAGGCTTGTTTGGAAAACTTCGCAAAATCATTATTGGAAGATTGCGTGTAGTTTACCGTGCCGTACTGCGGTGCCACAGTGACTGCCAACCAAGCAAGTTTGGCATGACGTACGCTTAGAACCACTCCACCGGAAAGCAGAGATGTGTTCAGGCGAGCATCGTCAATAACCACTCCAGATGGCATAACAGCTGAAACACTTTGTGTTGCCAGTGAGCCGTTGAAACGAAGGCCACCGCTGATTAAAATATTTTTCAAGTTCAATTCAGAGCTCATCACTCCCAACATCAAACCTGGCATGAATGTCTGATCATTTTGTGAAAGATCAAAAGTTCCTGCAGAGTCCGTTGTTACAGTGCCTTTTGCCTGGAATTGTTGGCCAGTGAAACCAGCGATGTATTGCCAAGGGCGTGACACGATTTCAGGTTTTGGATCTTTTAGAACCATCATGCCTGTTTGAGCATCAGTTGCTGAAGCAGTCGCGATACCTTTAGCTTTAGTTTCATTCAAAGCAGCGTCACGCAAAGAGATAGAAGTGGATTGAGCCCAGCTGACTGTTGCAAAAGTGGATAGGGAAACGAACAAAAGAGTACTCGTTGCACGAGTGAATTTCATAGAGCCTCCGAGGTGGCAAAAGTGCGGTCATAAATAGTCCTCCAGACGAGGCATGTCAATGATTGATTAGTTGCCTAAGTATTGATTAGTTGTCCTTAGGAATCAGAGTCGAAGACAGGTCGTGAATTCACATTTGTTCATGGTTGGTGAGACCTTGATTTGTTACACTAGTTTGGATGATTTAGGGCCAGGGAGTGGGTTATGAGAATTTCGGATATTTCCATCAAGAATCCAGTATTTGCGTGGATGTTGATGTTTGGTTTGATGATCTTTGGATTGATCTCGTTTTCAAGGATGGGACTTAGCCAACTGCCGGATGTGGATTTTCCTACGGTTTCAGTGAGTGTGACTTTGGATGGCGCGGCCCCCGAAGTTATGGAGACTCAGGTTGTAGATGTTATAGAAAGTGCACTGATGGGAGTCGAAGGGGTCCAAAGTATCACCTCGAGTTCCAAGACCGGATCGGCAACTATTACAGTGGAATTCTCCCTGGATCGGAACATTGATCTTGCTTTGCAAGACGTGCAAGCAAAAGTTTCCGGTGCGCAAAGACAGCTGCCGGATGAAGTGGATCCTCCGACAATTTCCAAAACCAATCCGGATGATCAGCCGATTCTGTGGCTGGCGCTTACTTACGATAAAGGCGATCTGGAATTCCTGATGAAGTATGCCCGTGACTATCTGAAA
Source organism: Bdellovibrio sp. HCB288 (assembly GCF_047305935.1). Classification (GTDB taxonomy): domain Bacteria; phylum Bdellovibrionota; class Bdellovibrionia; order Bdellovibrionales; family Bdellovibrionaceae; genus Bdellovibrio. The sequence goes on along the minus strand of NZ_CP178619.1, from coordinate 442,460 downwards.
GATCGTTTTACGACAGTGGATGGCGTGGGCGATATCTTCCTGGGTGGTTATACAGATCCGGTTTTGCGCGTATTCGTGAACACTAAAAAACTTCCTCAGTACAATATCTCTGTCAATGACGTGATCGACGCAATCAAGGCCGAGCACTCGGAAGAGCCGGGTGGATACATTGAGACTGAAAAAAGCAATTACAACGTGCGCACCATGGGCGAAGCAAAAACCATCAGTGAGTTTGAAAACATCGTGATCAGCAAGCGTGCCGGTCGCCAAATGTCAGACTCCCTTAATATGGTGAAAATCGGCCAGGTTGCCGATGTCAGCATGGGGCTTGATAAGATCACACGCATTTCGCGCTTCAATGGCGAAACGGCGTTGGGTCTGGGTATTCGTAAGCAGCGTGGTACCAATGCGGTGGCCGTTGCCAAAGCAGTGAAAGCCAAAGCTGAGGAAATTCAATCGCAATTGCCCGAGGGGATGAAGATTCACGTGAACTTTGACAGTACTCAGTTCATTGAAAAATCCGTGGGTGAGCTGACTCATCACTTGGTGTTGGCAGTAATCCTGACATCTTTGGTGTGCTGGGCATTCTTGGGTTCGTGGTCTGCGACCTTCAACGTTTTGCTCTCCATCCCGACTTCCTTGTTGGGGGCGTTCATTGGTTTGTACTTCCTTGGATACACCTTAAACACCTTCACACTTTTGGGTCTGACTTTGGCGATTGGTATTGTCGTCGATGATGCCATCATGGTTCTGGAAAATATATTCAGGTACAACGAAGACGGGCGGGGACAGATTGAGTCTGCGATCTTAGGGGCCCGGGAAATTTCCTTTGCCGCGATGGCAGCAACCGCTGCGGTTATTGCCATCTTCCTTCCGGTGGCTTTCATGAAGGGCATCATCGGTGCTTTCTTTATGCAATTCGGGGTGACGATTTCCATCGCGGTCTTCCTGTCGTTGGTGGAGTCTTTAACGATTACGCCAATGCGTTGTGCGGGTTTTGTTCATCACGGTGAGCGCTCGACAAAAATCGGCAAGGCTTTTGAGAATTTCATGGAAACTATGAAGGTCGGCTATGAAAAATGGCTGCGCAAATCATTGAACAAGCGCTGGACTGTGATCCTGGCTTCTTTGGTATTTGTGGCTATTTCGTTTGTGTCCATCAAATTCCTGGTGAAGGAAATGTCACCCGCACAGGATCAAAGTATTTTCCTGGCGCGCATTGTCCTTCCGGTGGGAAGCTCATTGGCCTACACAAACGGTCAAGTGAAGCAAGCTGAAGCCTGGTTAAAAACTCGCCCGGAAGTTAAGCAGGTCTTTGCAAGTATCGGTGGTTTCGGGGGCGGTATCTCTGACGCCAACACGGCGATGATGTTTATCACCATGAAGGATTACAAAGATCGTCCGAAGGACGAGAAAACCGGCAAACGATTAAGTCAGCAGCAATTCATGCAAGTGACTCGTGAGGCGTTTTCTAAAATCAAAGACGTGCGTCCGATTTTGATGGATATGTCTCAGCGTGGTTTCTCAAGCGGTCGTGGTTATCCGATCGAGTTCACCGTTATGGGTTCTGATTGGGAGAAGCTTGCGGGCTATTCGCAAAAAATCATGGAAGAGATGACGAAGACCGGAATGATGGTCGACGTGGATTCCAACTACCTGTTGGGTATGCCAGAGATCCAGGTGAAACCGGATCGCCTGTCGGCGGCTCAGCACGGTGTCAGTGTGGCTTCCATCGGAACGACAGTCAGTGCTTTGATTGGTGGGGTGAAAGCCGGGGAGTATCCTGAAGGTGGACATCGCTACGATATCAAAGTTCAGCTTGATACCAAAAAAGAAGATGCGATGGTCGAGATCAAAAGACTTTTGATTGGAAACACGAATGCCAACCTGATTCCTATTGATCGTGTGACCAAACAGGAAACCACCAAAGCTTTGCAAAGTATCTCGCGCTCCAACCGTCAGCGTGCGATTTCCATCACGGCCAATTTGAAGCCGGGCGCTTCGCAACAAGAGGCCATGGAAAGAATCGAGAAAATTGCCAAGAGCACGTTAGAGCCGGGTTACATGATCGAGCAACAGGGTTCCTCGAAGACTTTCCAGGAGTCCTTCCAAAGTTTGATCTTTGCTTTGATCATGGGTCTGGTGATTGCCTACATGGTTCTGGCTTCGCAGTTTAATTCATTTATTGATCCAGTGACGATTCTGATGGCGTTGCCGTTCAGTTTCTCGGGAGCGTTTTTTGCGCTTCTAATCACGGGTCAGTCTTTGAATATGTATTCGATGATCGGGTTGTTGCTATTGATGGGTATCGTTAAAAAGAACTCGATCCTGTTGATTGAATTCACCAATACGGTTCGCGATCGCGGAACATCCGAGGCAAATGCGGCTTTGATTGAAGCTTGTCCTATCCGTTTGCGTCCGATCCTGATGACATCCATTGCGACCATCGCCGCCGCGGTCCCATCAGCGACGGCAACCGGTGCTGGTTCCGAAACCATGCGTCCAATGGCCTTGTGTCTGATCGGGGGCGTACTTGTATCGACAATCCTGACCTTGTTCGTAGTTCCCTGCGTGTACTCGCTGATGGACAGATTCAGAAAACGTGACGAAGTCCGCGAAAAAACCAAACAAGCCTTCGCCGCCGTCGGCGACGAAGCTCTTTAGGGTTATCGGGTGGCTTCAAAGATTTGGATTTTAGCATAACCGGCTGTGATTCTGTGAGGCTTTTGATAGGCTGTTCACGGGGGATACCATGATTAGAGGTAGTTGTCTCTGTGGTGGCGTTGAATTTGAAGTCGAAACAGTGACCGGGCCATTTGAGCTTTGTCATTGCAGTCGTTGTCGCAAAACAACTGGCTCTGCATTTCTGCCGGCTGTCGGAGTTTTAAGGAAGGGTTTCAGATTTTTGAAAGGCACTGAGCTCATTAAAATTTACGATGCACCTGTACGAATCACACCGCCAGGATATCGAAGTATTTTCTGTGGGACATGTGGCTCTCCGGTGCCAGACCCGACCGATAAATCCCCTAAGTTTGAAATAGCCGCTGGAGCTCTAGATGACGATCCAGGTCACCGACCAGACAAACATATTTTTGTCGAAGTTAAGTCACCGTGGTTTAAGATTACCGATGACCTTCCTCAATACGATGAGCAAGCGCTCTTGAGATATCGGAAAGAGCAAACATAGCTCATTGACCACTGGCGGCCGATATCGGTTTTGCGCTATTGGAATGTTTGTCGCCTATCGAAGCCAGTCTAATAAAATTTGCGTGGTTAATTCGGGCTGCTCAAGCGTCGAAAGGTGCCCGCAATTGGGAACGCTGATAAATTTTGCGTCTTTAATTCCATTTGCGATTTCAGCCATCACTTCTTCAGGAATCAGCTTGTCTTCTGCCGCCGCCAAAACCAGAGTTGGACAATGGATGTTTTTCAAGGATGGTCGGGAATCTATTCTTTCCATGATGGCATGCTGTTGACGAATGAATGCCTCGGGGCCGGTCTCTTGGGTCATCTTTAAAAATATTTTTTTTAGTTCTGGATTTTCGAAATCTTTTAAAATAAACGGCAACGACGCTTCCATAGCCTCTGTAAACTTTCCGGAACGAGTCTGCTCGATCGCGGTTTTGCGTGCCGTTGTTTGCTCTGCAGTGTCGGGACGGGCAGAGGTGTTCATGAGGACAAGCTTGCTAACCCGTTCAGGGGCTTGGCGCATAATTTCAAATGCAATATATCCACCCATTGAAAGACCGATCAGCGCAAACTGTGGCGGAGCTTTCGCAAGTATTGATTTCGCGATTTCTTCCATGGAGTCCTGTTGCCTGTGATCAGCGATGATCACAGGGCCCAGTTTTTCAAAAGCTTGCACCTGCGCTTCGTAAAGTCGCGAGGTGCAAGCAAGACCTGGAATCATAAGGAGGGGGTGTGACTTGTTCATAGTAGCGATTTTATCCTAAACCGGCGGTCTTTTGCAGCAAAGAAAGTTTGTCATTGAACTGTGGCCCCAGATATTCTGATCCTGACAAAGAGGAGTTTCCTCACCGAAGCCCACCCAAGGAGGCAATGGTGTGCAGTTTTGGATTGGAGCATGGATCAGAGGGTCGGCGCCGGGATCCATAGTGCAATTTAGCTCAGTCGTTGTTCCTGCAATCGTCACAGAGCCTTTGCCTGTTTTTGGTGAAATCGAAGCATAGTCTTTGGAGCCCATGGAGAAAAATCTTGTATAACCGTTAGTGGTTTCATAGGCACCCTGATAAGTAACACTCTCTTCTCCGACCTTAACCGAGTAAGCTCCGAAGTCACTGCCATCGCTATAAGTGGTAACAATGATGTTGTTACTTTTGCAAGTTGCGAACAAGCGAGGTTCAGCGTGTGCTGCAGTTCCAGATAAGATCAAAATAGTCATAATTAGTTTTTTCATAATGTGTGTTCCTTCCATACACACATCATCGGATACTTTCTGGAAGCCTTCCATGTTTAGCTTGAGGGGATCAAAAATTGATACTAATTCGGCGATATTAGCTCTGTATGTGAATTTTACCCCATCAAAAGGGATCAATAATTAGAGATACAGTCTGCCCGGGGCTGCCACCTCAGGGACTCCCAGATGAGTCATCATGGAGTTTCCGAACTTAGAAAAAGATCCGCCTTCCAATTGAAAGTGACGAATCAGATCGACCATCCAATAGGGGATTTTTTTTTCGCATTTAAGCTCCAGAATGACATTGCAATCGGGCTGCTCAAATGAAGCAGGATGATCGTAATGACTTAGTAGTTGTTCATCGGGTTTCACACGCCAGTCGTTCATTTCCTGAAAGCGCAAGTCCCGATCAAAGGTGACACGGGCGTAGTCGTCGACCACGGACAGGTAAGCTTTCCGTCGATACTGGGTCAAAATCACCGGTGCGGTGTTGTAGGTCATTTTGACCCTTAGAAACTCTTCCAGATTTCCGCGAGAACTTTCTTTGATATGCTCCGGTATAGTTCCCCATTCCAAAATCTCGGCCCAGTTTTCCTCGTGGACCAAGGCGCGCTTCTTGCGCACGAATTCCTGCAGCTTATATTTGATTTCAAAAAAATAGGGCGGTTTGGGATTGTCACCATAAGAACGAATCCGCATATTAAAATTGAATGCGTTCGCAGATTCTTTAAAGCGCAGCAGGTACAAACTTGGTGTATCCAGATAAAGACTGTTGATGGTGTAGTGCTTGTCAGACGATATGGTCGAGTAGTAGTCCATCTCGCAATACGTTTCCACGAAGCGGGAAATCGGCTCGACCATCGAGACGGGGATCAAGTACTTCAATTCATACCGCTCCAATGCGAGCGGTGAAACCGGTCCGCTACTCACAGTTTAACCACTTTCAGGGATTTACTTAGATGATTTTTCTCAGGCTCTGCAGCCAGTCGTTCGCTTTCAAGCAGATAGTCGACAAACAACGTCAGGATCTCCTGCTGCTGACTGAGCAGATCCAATTCACCTTGCTCCTGCATCAGTTTGTTTTCCAGAGCAGATAAAGTGTCTGCACCTTTTACCTTGCCACTTTCTTTCAAGCCGGCACTGGACATCTTGTAAAGACCCGCTAAGTTCAAAATTTGGTTTTTCAAACTCAGCAAACGGTCTTTGCTGTCGTCCACTTCTTTCTGTTTCAAGGCTTTTTTTAGAATCAGTTCATTCTGTTTTTGCCGGGAAAGGTCGTCGGAACCCAGATGCGGCAACTGCACGGTCAACTCAACCTTATATCCGATCTCGTCCTCTTTGCGAGTTTGGGAGATATCCATTCCCTTGATCCACTGGTCTTCACGGCCCCGCAAAATTTCAAGCTCGCGACTGTAGTCGTTGAATTCGGTTTGCGAGATTCTTGCTGACAGGGAAGTGTCGGGCTGGGGAATGCTGCCGACCGAGTCCACCACTTCTTGCACACTGAGCAAATCAAATCCAGTCAAAGATTCATCCGACCAGGATGGCACCCAGGATTTGATTTTTTTCGTGGCCACTTTTTTTTCCTGGGTAATAACGTTTTCAAGGCGTTTTAGCTTATAGATGTCACCCTGTGCGCCCAAAAAAGATTTTGTGGAAGCACGGCCTGCACGCAGCGAAAGACTTTGCGCCTTTAGATAGCCCTCTGACAATTTAAGTGAGTTTTCCAGTACGGCCATTTTTTTATGGCTGATTTCATAGGAAACCAAATTCAGATAGCGTTCGTGCAAAGCCCAGGCAAGTGAAGCATCTTTCAAAACTTTTCGACCGGCTTCCGGTGTGGACCCCAATTTCCATTCGGGCCAGGAGCGGAACTGAAACTTTACACCCAGTTCGTATTCGTTCTTTTTGTCTTCGGTTTCAACACTGGCAAAACCCTCCACATTGCGCAGGGGATTACGAGTGTCGGTGGTGCGCATTTCTTCCTGGGAAACAAAGGCCGAGTCTGACCAGGCGGTTTTCAATACCTGCTCCGGCGTCACCGCAAATGAAGAAATTCCCCCTAGAAGGAGCCAGCTTAGAAACATCAGGGAGTTCCTTTTTCAGCACCCAGGCTGACAACGGCATAGGGGCTGGAGCCTTTGCTATCAAAAACAGCAAATATCTGATGCGTTTCCGGGTGAATAGCCAAGCCCTCCAGATGAGGCACTTGGAACTCATGAAACAATTCGGTCTGAGCAGTGTCGACATTCAATTTCCAGATGGCGCTGCAGGATGATTTTCGGCAACTGGATGCCACGTAAAACGAGTCCCCTTGTTTGATCAGATCGGTCAAAACCGATTCAACATCCTGGTGGGGGAGCTTCATTTGAAAACGCGCGGCGAGGGTGACTTGCGCAGGCTTCAATGTTCCCGAAAAGACCGGGGCAAAGTCAGTAACCTTCAGTATCAGCCCTTCGTTGCGATGGAGCACAGGTCCTTTCAGTGCCAGATACAAGTCATTCTTGTCTATGGCATGGCCTTCAATTTCAAAGCCCTCTTTGCCGGCCTGTAGATCCGCCTCATAGATGGAATTTAGGGCTGGATCTCGAGAGTCGCGAAGAGCCTGTAACAGAGGCGTGCGCAGATCCACATGATGTTCAATCTTGTAACTAAGTCCGTGGCGTTTGATCTGTGCAAAAATATGTCTTTCGTCTTTCAGCTTTCCTTTTTTAGTCGTCGACAAGGAGCTGAGCAAATACAAGTTGTCCCCTTGCGTGGACACGGACTCGATGTCGGCCATGGTGGGCATTCCCGGCAGCTGAATTTGATGTGGCTGAATCTGACCTTGTTCATTCATCAAAAACAAGACCGGATGGTCTTCCGGATAGTCGTCAGAAATGAGTGCAAACTGTTTCAGTTCCGGGATAAAAACAATTCCCGACATCTCGGGCTTGAATGTTTCAACGATATTCAACGGAATATCCATTTCACGTGGATCCTGTTGATTTGGATCTGAATTTGACAATACCTCATCCGCGTAGGCACGGCTTAGCAAGGACAGGCTCCATTTCTTCTGAACAAAAACTTTTTCTCCCAGAAGAAATTCATTATTGCGAGGGATCTTGATTACGACTTCGCGTCCCCAGGCAGCCAAGGTCTGAATCCGTAACAGGCGCTCGGGAATCTGCACAATGCGGGAACCGATGCTAACCACAGAACCACGCGTGACCTTGCCTCCGGCAGAGTTGACCTCGACCACTTGACCCACTTTTAGGGTGGAGGAAAGGTTTTCATTGATATAGCCATTTACATAGGTGGGATTGAGGGGAACCAAAGTAATCAGCGGAGCAAAGGCCGGTGCTTTTTCGCCGTTTTTGAAATTCACGGCACCCACGGCGCCATCAACTTCAGCAAAGACAAAAAGATTTTTCATGCGGCCTTCAATCAAAACCATTTCTTTGCGGGCATCTTCAAGGTCCACCAATAAGGGGTCGGCCTGCGGAGCCAAATGGCCCAGGTCCTTGACGACGCCGGCTAATTGTTGGCGCAGGTGCATTTCGGCGTTGAGTTTGTCATAGCGACTTTTTAAAACTCGCAACTGGGAATCCCACTCGGACTGACCCAATTCAGCCAGCAAATCGCCTTTGCGCACGATCTGGCTGGGTAAAACATAGATGTGCTTGATTTCAACGGGGCTGTCAAAATTGACCTGGAATTCCCGGGATTCGGCGACTCCCAAAATACTGACAGGGTCCGATCCCAGAATGAAGCCTAAAATCAAAACCAGAAAAACGGCGGCACTCCAGCAGCCCAGCAAGAATCGGTTCTCGGTTCCGACGACCTCAGAAAATTTCACCCTACACCTCGATCACGGATTCTTGATTCATAAAATTCAAACCGCGCACTGACGTAATGCGGCCCAGTTCTTCCACCAGATCTGCCGAAGTCTGACAGGATTTTAAGCGCACTTGGTAAGAATAATCCAGACGCTCGCCCTGACCCATTTCACGGATCGTGGCCAATGCAAAATGTCGGCAGGATTTTTCAAGAACGCCTTCGACTTCGCGTTGATCTGATCCTGACCGCGATAAATTCAAACGCAGCAAACCATCAAACTGAGGGCCCGCAGCGAAAGGGGACTTTTGCAGCACTGTCAGAGCCAGAATAAAGCAAATCGTTCCCAGGATAGCGATGCCGTAAGCGTGCACTCCCGAGGACAAGCCCACCGCGAGAGAGGCGAAAATAAAGAACATATCCCGGGGGTCTTTCACGTTGGTGCGAAAACGCAGCAAAGACAAAGCCCCGATCATGCCAATACCTCGGGCAACATTATCGCCAATGGCCTGCATAGCGATGGCAATCACAATCGGTAGCAGCACAAGGCCATGCAGAAAGTTCAGTGAATAGGAAAGCCCACGAAAGGTTTTCACATAAGCCACCGCCAGGGCCGTGCCCAGAATAAAGCTAAGCAGGAAGGCATAGATGATCGAAATCCATGTCGGGTTGGCAAAGGATGAATTAAGAACGGAAAAGTCCAACATACTAGAATTGACCCTCACACACGCCCGGTGTTGTTGTTAGCACAGGATTCGGATAGGCCGAGAAGTAGTCCTCCATGTCCAAATCCAAAAACAGGGTTCCGGTTTTGCAACCACGATAGAGGGCGCGGTAAAGACTTAGCAGGTTGTGTTTAAAGACTCTGTATTCGCCCGCTGTAAACTGTAAAGTCGACGTGAAGTAGTCCTGCATGGCTGCCTGACTTTCTGCCGTGCCAAACACCTGTCCATACAATTGGATCACTCCCTTGTAGGTCTTCGGTGCGAAATGGCGTAGGACCATTGTGGAATTTAGATATAAATCGGCATTGTCTTTCCAAGAGTCATAGGTCGCAGACGTTTTTTTGACATCGGCGATCAGATGATATTTTCTTGCGACGTTCAGGTCAAAACCACCATCATTGTCTTTTAGAAGCATGACTTTCAAAGAAACGCCGGTCTGCTTGATGGCGTTCAGTTTTTCCACTTCTTCCGGAGTTAATGTGTTCGCAGGTTTTGCCAGAAGTTCTTTGTATTTTTTCTCTGACATATCGTCCAAGGTGCCTTGCGCAGTTTTAAAGAACTTGCGGCGTTTGAACGCGACATTTCCGATTCGATCAGACTGATTCATAAGGAAGTCCAAGACCAGCATGTTGGAAGTATCCTGCATGCCGTGCAGTTTCTGTCCTGATTTCGCCAAGTCTCTGCTGCCCAGAATTTGTGTGATCGGACGGGCATCTTTCACCAATGGCCAGTAGACGCTGCTGTTACGGAACTGATCGATGCGGGTTTTGTACTGTTTTAAACCCGAAACTTCGCCGTAAGATTCTTCATTGCCGGGATTTTCCGCCAAAACACCAAAGACCTGTTGCTTGTCCTGGGTCAGGATCAGATTGCTCCAATGATCCGATGAACTGTCCAAGAATCCGCGGCGCTTTCCAACGCTGTAAAAGGATGGAGGCACAAGACTTAAACCATGAGGTGGCTTGGTGTAGACGTCAGGGAGTTGGGATACGTTTCCATGTTTTGCGCGAACCAGATGGCCAATCTGATAGTGCCAGTATCGATTGATGATGGTTTTACCCATTTGCAAACTGAGGTAGCGACCGGCCAACGCCTGATCCAGAACAGTGTCTATATCAACCGTGCGCAGAACAACCGGCGGAATGTCGACGGCCTTAAACAGCTGATTCAGACGGGAGTAACCCAAAATACTACCCACGGAAACACCCGGAGATGCAAATTTGAATTTGGCCTCTTTATCCGGATATCCCACGCGGGCTTTTAATTTCTTTTTATCAGGTCGGTTTAGCGTGCAAACGGTTTTTTGGAATTGCGCCTCACTCATTCCTTTTGGAACTTTAAAATATTCGATGGCAACAGAGGTGCTGTTCACCTTAGGGCAGGCATAGAAGTTTTGATTTTTCGGGTGATCGCTACTGGTGGCATAAAGATTCAGGCCGCAAAGTCCGTCTTCGTCCTTATCGATCTTTGGTTCAAGTCCTGGAAGTCTTTGCAGTAGAAAACATTTTTCCGGAAGAGCCTTACCTGAAACTTCCAAGTTGTACGTTCTTACAGCGCGACTGTCGTAAGGATCCAGATAGCTGTGAGCGTAGTTACCAAAAAGCGCAATTGAAATGAATGTAGCAAGCATGATTCGGCCTCCGTATATGAAATACGGAGACTAGAACCGTGTAATTTAAAATCCAAATTACTTTACTGCAAGCCTGATTACCGCACGTACTTCACGCCATTTTTGGAATCAAGCGTAAGAGATGCGGGCAGGGAGCTGAGGCTTTGCTGAGTGCCGGAAGAATTGAAATAGCGGATGCTGAGCTTATTGGTTTCAGAGAAAAGCAGCTCCACATAGCCCACCGGAGTTTTGGTGCTGGTACCTACCAGATAACGGGGCGCACTTCCCGCGCACGGCATAGAGATAACCTGCAATTTCTTACCATCCGGATAGGTATAGTGGCCGGAATAAAAACTATGGGAGTGGCCGAAGATGACCAAGTCGACATTGTTGTTTAACAAGATTGCTTCAAGAGTATTACTTCCAGCGGTGCGTCGTTCGCTCGTCAAAACACCATTTGAATAAACGGTGGAGCTGTTAGCTTTTGTGCTGACAATCGAATACAGCGGAATGTGACCATAGACCACACGGGCGCGAGCACCCTTGGCGCGGGCAGAGGTCAGCTGTGTTTTCAACCATGCAAGTTGAGTTGTGCGGTTATAAAGGTTTGAATAATTGGCATCATCCAAAGAAACGAAGAAGACATCTTCCTGAACGAACGAGTAGTAGAACGGGAAGTTGCTGTCGTCGACGAACTCGACTTTGCCTTTGTTGTTTCCCCAGAACGTTTTATACAGACGTCGTTCCTGGCTGTAATACGCGTCATGGTTTCCCGGCGTTGCCATGAATGGAATTCGCGCATCACGCATGAGAGACATAACCTTTGTGGAAAACGCACTCCACATTTTCGTGTATGTGCTATCAGACAGACTCGTCTTTTCGCCATCGATGTAATCGCCAACTCCCAGGATCACGGCAGGTTGCTTGGAGATCATGGACTTAACAATCGATATTGTGTTGCTGGAGTATGTGCCATCGGTGTCGATGTTCATATCAGAGAATGCATGGATTCTAAGTGACTTGGCACTGTCGGTAATTCCATCATCAGTATCTGGAGTGGTCGGCACAGTTGTATCGCCCGTATCAGGAACAGACTGTGAGTTGTCAGTGTCCGAGTCGGTGCTTGGTAAGGCAGCGGCTTGGAAACCAGAGTTTGAAGGAGAGCAGGCAGCTAAAGTTGAAACGAGTAAAAAGCCCGCAAGCATCGTAGTTTTGGCGGTGACTTTTGTTTTCATACAGTATGTATCGTAACAATGGTCCCATTTATTAAGCCAAATTAATGCTGAATCTGAGTATGTAAATTGGACTCAGGTCTAAGTTTGATTTCTTGCTGGATCTCTCGACAGTTTCCCCGACTTTTGGAAAGAATGACTGCATGGAATTCTTAATACGATTTCAAAAGCTCCTGATCATTGGGGCTTTAATCATTCTTATATATACACTTTTGGGTTTTTTCCTGGTTCCGTGGATTGCAAAAAATCAGATACAGAAATTTCTGCAGACTCGATATGGCAGCACTCCCACGATTGGGAAAATCTATTTCAATCCCTATACTTTTCATTTTGAAATCACCGATTTCGATTTGCCCGATACCGCTGAAAAAACCACCGATAAAATAAGCCGCTTGAAGTTTGAAACCTTCGCCATGAACGGGGATTGGTGGAAACTTCTTAGACGGGAAGTCCATTTTAAGTACGTTGATCTAAAAAAGGCCGAAGGACAATTCATCATCTTCAGCAAAGGCAATACCAATTGGGAGCTGCTGCCGGACCCAGAGGCGGATGCGAAAAAAAAGGATGATAGCAAATCAAGCGGGAAACCCTGGACCGTGACCTTTCGGAGGCTGGCCATCGAGAACAGTGGTTTGGATGTCTGGGATCACACTCACGTCTCGCCTTTGCATTTACCGATAGGTCCCTTGAATTTAAACATCGAGAACTTCACGACCTCCATAGGAGAGTCTTCGGAAATCGAAAGCCTGGTGTTTTCCGTTGGTGACAAGGGACGCATGGTAATTTCCGGCAGTGCGAACATGAAGCCGACCTCCGCCGACTTGAAATTGGATTTCCAAGACCTGCCGATGGGTTTTCTTTCGGCCTATTTGTCCGACACCACGTACTTACGCCTATCCAAAGGAACTTTGAATTTTCAAGGAAATCTTGTTTATCGGGAGGGGATTGTTGCGCTGAACGGTGATCCGGTAATTCACGACCTGGCGATAGAGCAAGAAGAAGTGGAGTTGCCGGTTTTAAAGTGGAAAACTCTGATCGCCGAAAAGTTTCAGTTCAAATTCAAGCCCTTGGGGATGACGGTTGAAAACGTCAATGTGGATGGGCTGGTTACGACGCTGGCTTTGCGAGCTGATGGGACCTTGAACGTGAAAGAGATGATGCGTACTGGGAAGAAAGCAGATCCGGCCCCTCAATCATCATTTACACCTGCAGGGCCCCCAGCGGCGGCGAAGCAGAAAGAATCTGCGCCAGGATTTCAATACCTGGTAAAGGTTTTGAAGATTGAAAACGGTGGTTTGGATTATTCAGATCAACAAATCAGACCGCGCTTTGTGGCTCGTATCCACAATCTCAATGGTTCTCTGGGGCCGATTTCATCTGAACTTGGTCAAAAAATGAGTATTGATCTGAACGGAATGGTTGAGCAGTACGGAAAATTTAAAGGCAAAGGCAGTTTCATTACGAAAAAGCCGTGGCCTAACTTGGATTTCACCTCGAGCTTTCAAAACATCGAAATGACGACATTCACGCCTTATGCCGGGAAATTTGCGGGCTATGAGATCAGCAAGGGGAAGTTGTTCCTGGATGTGAAGTACACTTTGGTGAATCATCGAATCAAAGGCGATAACAATGTGTTCCTGGATCAATTTACCCTAGGGAAAAAAGTCGAAGGCGGCAAACAAAGCAATTGGCCGATCAAATTTGCCCTGGCCATTATGAAAGATCGCAAGGGGCAAATTAAATTCAAGCTTCCGATCGAAGGAGATGTAAGCTCTCCGGATTTTTCCGTGGGCAGCATTGTTTGGACGGCAATTAAGAACCTGGTGGTCAAAATCGCCATGTCGCCCTTTGATTTCATTTCGAGCTTGGTGGGTGGCGGTCCTGAATTGCAAAACATTTTCTTTGCACCCGGCCAACGAACTTTGACAGCCGAGGAGGCTGTGAAGGTGTCTAAAATTGCTGAAGCCTTAAAGGATCGACCGCAGCTGGCCCTTGAAATTACGGGACAGTACCAGCAAGCAGACTTGGCGGAGATGCTGCGTTCTGCTTCGCAGGGCAAAAAGAATCAGGACTTTACCGTCGATGATCTGAAAGCATTGGCCCTGGCCCGCAGTAATCTGATCATGGGGGAGTTAAATAATCTGGGGGTGGAGCCGGATCGGATGTTTATTCTGGCGGCCACCCCCGGAGAAGCGGGCAAAAAGCCCCAGGTCTATCTGAAATTGAAAGAAAAATAAAAGGTGCCAGGTCCTCCTTACGGAAGCAGAGCAGAACTGTTCGGTTATGAAAGTTTTGTTTAACTCTGCCTCAATCGATGTTAAAAAATATATTCATAACTTCGTGAACTGGAGCTGAGCATCCGTGAAACTGTTCTTGCATGTAGTTTTATTAGCCAGTGCACTTGTCTTCTAACAAAACATGACAATCTGATGGAGCTCAAAAGTCTGGTTCCACTATCACTGCAGAAGGTTATTGATCAAAAGCCTCAGTGGACACTGGGTGTGGGCAGACTTTATGGAGAGGGAATCGATGAAGTTCTGATTAAGAACAACTATAAAAAGAATCCGAAAATTAAGGTGGTCGATAACAGTTTGTTGGCGCATCAGATGCTTCATACGGGTCGCATTCAATACACCCTCGGTTATCCCTTCGAAGCATTTTACTACAATAAACTTCTTAAGTCCCCTGGATCGGTAGAGTATCTGCCTCTTAAAGATAACGGTGATTTCGTATACGTTGTGGTGGCATGTCCTAAAAATGAATGGGGCAAAAATGTCATCGAGTCAGTTAATTTGGTTCTAAACAATAGTAAAGTCCTAGATGAAATTCGTCGCGGTGTTGATCGTTGGCTCAGTATTAACGACCAAAATATCTTGGTTGGAGCTCGTCGCAAAATGATCGAAACGTACTATCCCGACCTTACCAAATAGCTCAAAAGACCTAGGAGTCCCACATGACTGTGCGCATAGACAGAGAGCCCATTTCAAAGCCTTCATAAGGATACGATATGCGGTCCTTTTCATCGGAAGCGCCGAAAGCGTAAAGCAACGGCCAATAGTGTTCTGGCGTTGGAACGGAAATTTCTGCGGCAGAACCAAACTTTTCAATATGTGCCAGGGATTTTTCATCCCGTTGCTCAAGTGCTTGTTTGATCGCGGCATCAAACTCCACTGCCCATGGGGTGGAGGAGTCAGGTTCGCGCCATTTAATTTCTCGCAGATTATGCACGATGTTTCCGCTGGCTAAAATCAACACACCTTGTTCGCGAAGGCTGCGCAAGTGTTTACCCATCTCGATGTGCTTTTCAGGAGGAGCATGCACATCCAGACTTAATTGGAACACGGGAATATCAGCCTTCGGAAACATGTGCACCAAAACAGACCAGGTGCCGTGATCCAAGCCCCATTTTTCTGTCAGCTCTGAACCAGGAATCAGTTTTTGCGTGGTTTGTGCCAGGCTTAACGGTCCACGGGCAGGGTACTGAACATCAAACAGGGCTTTGGGAAATCCGTAAAAATCATGAATCGTCTGAGGAGTCGCATTGTACAGAACTTTGGTTCCTTCTGTTTCCCAGTGTGCCGACACTACAAGGATTGCCTGTGGGTGCGGCACGCGCTCACCCAATGCTGTCAAAGCATCCGTGAACGGAGTCTTCGCCAAAGCATTCATTGGGGAGCCATGAGCTGCAAAAATCACAGGCATGCGTTTCATAATTTATTAACCCTTCTTATCAACAGGCTTGTTGCCTTGGATTTTGATATTCAAAGTGATCTCGTCACCAACTACGGGACCGGCTTCGACAGCCTGGCTCCAAGTCAGGCCGAATTCCTGACGGTTGATTTTACCAGTCGCTGTGAAAGCGATTTTTTGGTTGCCGTAAGCATCCTTCACGTCACCCAGGTATTTCACTGCCAATGTGATTTCTTTGGTTTTGCCCTTGATGGTCAAATCACCCACCAGTCTCAAATCATCCGCTGAACCGATAACTTTTTTGGTTACGAACTTCATTGTAGGATTTTTTGCCGCATCGAAGAAGTCCGGACTTTTTAAATGTTTGTCACGATCGGCATTGGCTGTGTCGATACTGTTAACGTCGACATTTAAATTGGCTTTGGACTTTTCCAGCTTTGAATCAATCGTGATAGAGCCGTCAAATTTAGTGAAGCGGCCGTCCACGGATGAAATCACCAAGTGGGGAACTTCAAAACCAACTTGTGAATGGGCAGAATCCAGAGTGTAAGTGCCTGCTGGAATTGATTTGGCGAAAGCCGCCGTGCTAAGTAACGTAATAATTGTAGCTGTGGTTGCGGTCATCATTTTCATGGTTCTCTCCTTTAATAGTTAATGAGCACTCAGATATCTTCGGCCCAAATGCGGTGTTGCGGTAGGAGACATATTCACGATATACTGTTGCACATATGGAACAATTAGATCTCAATCAAATACGCACATTCGTCAAACTGGTACAGGCGGGAAGCTTCACCAAAGCCGCTGAGGTATTGCATCAGCCCAAATCCAGAGTCAGTCGTAGACTGGCTGCTTTAGAGCGAGATCTGGGCATTCAGCTGGTGTATCGAACCACGCGTCAGTTTCAACTGACCGATGCGGGGCGCGCTTATTATGAGCGTTCTCGAGGTTTAGTAGAGGGGCTGGAAAGCCTGAGTGCAGAGCTCAGCGAGGAAGTGGCTGATGTTTCAGGATGGTTGCGAATTACCGCATCGGATGATCTTGGAGTGTTGCATTTGCCTGATGTACTGGCGGAATTTTCGAAGCAGCATCCCCGGGTCCGTTTCGAAGTTTTGTTGAGTCAGGCCTATGTGGACCTGGTAAAGGAATCCATCGACGTCGCAGTTCGTATCGGGATTTTGAAAGACAGCTCGCTAAGAGTCAAAAAAGTGGCAACCTTGAAAAGTATCCTGGTTGCGAGTCCGGGCTTCCTTGAGCGTTATCGACAGGCGGAGGATATTGACAGCTTGGGAGCGGTTCCATTTTTAGGGTTGGGAACTCAGTCGAAATTGGAATTGTGGCGCTTGAGTGACAGCAAAAAAGTTTCTGTGAAAGTTGAACCTGTGTTCTTGGCTAATAACCCGAACATGGTTTTACAAATGGCTGTGCAGGGACGTGGAATTGCAATGATACCCGAGTTTATCGCCGCGGAACAAATCCGCCATGGTCGCTTGGTTCATATCCATCGTGGTCTGCGCGGTCAGGAAATTCCGGTCAGTCTGGTTTCTCCGGAACAAAGGGAAGTGTCATTGAAAACAAAGAAGTTCATCGACTTTGCAGCCAAAAGACTCAAAGAGAAGTTTGAACATTTTTAAAAAATGCCGGCGAAGAATGAAAAGATATCTTCGTATTGAAACTTCAGTGAACTGAAGATCACCGCGCCCCAAAGTAATGCGACAACCCCCATCATCATCACTTGCGGGAAGTGCAGCAGGCTCATGGGTCCGGGTTGTTTGTTCAGCATCTCATCAATTTGCCCACGCTCCTGGTTTTCACGGAATCGACGAGCCAAACCTTGCGCCAACACGATTCTTTGGGTCATTTCCATTTTATAGAAATGAACGCCAACCAGAGTTTGAGAATTTGCGATGCTGTCCAGGCGAGTAACAATGGCGTAGCACGCCATTTGCCGTGAGCCTGGTGGAGTGAATTGGATCTTGATGACTTCACCCAAAATTGGGCAAAGGTCATCGGGAGCCGTGAATGCCAGTCCCGTCAGAGACACATTCTTGATCGAAGTGCCTTCTTCCCAAGGAACCTGCTTGGGACCCGCCACACGTACGATGCTCTCATCCTCTGTTTGAAGAATAAATCGGGGAGACCTGCCGTGATAGCGTGCGAGTGATGTCATGCTGTTCTTTTCGGACGAAAAGCCGGGCGTCTTAACCAAGTGGCGCCAAAAAACAGTATGTCAATTTGAGACTGCGGTTCTGTTGGGCCTAAAAGTGCTTCCAGCCTTTGAATGTGGAAATTTCTTCCTTCCCATCGCCGTGGATCAGAAAGACTCCAGGGCTTTCCGTGAACTGGCCAACTTCTGTCCACTCTGGAAAAAGAGTGCGATCTTCGGGATTCACAGAGATCAGAAGTTCATAATCCTCTCCACCCCACAAAGCATATTCGTAGGCTTTGGACAAATGAGCCATGCGTAAAGTTTCATCATGCAGTGGGAATTGATCGGGAAACAAATGAACTCCGCCAATATGGGGAGAGTGGCCATTGCCGTAAGGTTTTTTTGATAAAATCAAAGCATCATTGACCAAGCCATCGCTGCAATCCATCAGGGCGTGAATCTTATCTGCGTGCTGACGCAATTGTGGGAGTAGATCCAGGCGCGGAAGAGGGCGAAGGTGTCGAGCTGTCGCCCCTGGAAAATCCCCGGTGCGATCTTCATTCAGCGCGCGAAGTCCCGTGGTGGATAAACCCAGAGGCCCGCTGCTAAGCAGGATGTCACCGGCTTGTGTCCCATGGCGTGTGATTGGCTTATCACAGGAGCCATGTACGCTGACATCGATAATCACACCGCGCGGAGAGACACATAAATCACCTCCGGCAATTTCGACGCCGAATTTGTCGGCCAGAGTTGTCATGCCCTGATAGAACTCGTCAAGCCAGGTTTCAGTTATTTCTTTGGGAATCGCCAACGACACTTGTGCAAAGCGCGGGTCCGCACCCATGGCCGCCAAATCACTTAAGTTAACTGCCAGCGCTTTGTGTCCCAGATCAAAAGCACAGGAGTAATCAAGGCGAAAATGCACGTCCTCCACCATCATATCCTGCGCGATCACGGAATAGCCGGGGAAGTTTTTGAAAACAAAGGCATCATCACCCAAAGGAACTATGGTGTTTGGATTATGACGCTGGACCTTATTTCGAATGTTCTTCAGAACCTGCCACTCTTTGGGAGTATTTTGCATGTCGTTGTTCCTTGAGGTAGGCATTGCCAAGAATAAGTCTTTATTGTGAAATATAGAACCAGGGAGTCAAGGAGGATTCTTTGAACACACCAAAGGCAGGAACGCCTAAAAGAACGTCTAAGAAAAAAGCTGCCACACGTAAGGTCAAGGTTCTTGAACATCCCTTGTCATCTGAAAGTTTGTTCACCAGTCGCGAGATCGGGTGGTTGAATTTCAATCGTCGCGTTTTGACAGAAGCTGAGGATGCCAGTAATCCGCTTTTGGAAAGAGTGAAGTTTCTAAGCATCTCGGGGTCCAATCTGGATGAATTTTTCATGAAACGCGTGGGCGGTCTGAAGCGACACGTGGCCTACGGCGTGTCGCCGAAATCCGCTGATGGAAAAACTCCCATGGCGCAATTGCTGGAGATTCGCCAAGTCGTCTTGCCGATGCTGCAGGATCAGGGCCACTGTCATAAAAAACTTTTGAAAGCTCTGGAGAAAGAACACATTCATCTGCTTGCGTGGAAAGACCTGACTGAAAAAGAGCAGGAGCACGCAAGGAAGTACTACAGCAAGAATGTGTTTCCGGTGTTAACGCCGCTCTCGGTGGACCCGGGGCATCCGTTTCCGTTTATTTCGAATTTGTCGGTTTCCTTGGGACTGACTTTAAAGCATCCAAATTCAGAGGATAAACTTTTTGCGCGGGTTAAGATTCCAAAAGTTTTGCCGCAATGGATTCGCGCCGATGCTGATACCAGCGTAAATCGTTTTGTAAGTCTGCTTGAAGTGATCAAAGCCAATTTGGCTGATTTGTTCCCATCCATGCAAGTGTTGGAGTCGATGGCATTTCGTCTGACTCGAAACGCGGATTCAGATCAGGATCAGGAAGATGCCGAAGATTTGTTGGAAGCGATCGAAGAGGAATTGCGCCAGCGTCGTTTTGCCGAAGTGGTGCGCTTAGAGCATGGACCCAATCCTGATCCGTGGATGTTGAAGTTCCTGATGGAGGAGCTTGAACTGACCGAAGAGGATATCTACGAAATCCCAGGAGAGCTGGATTACGGCGACTTGGGAATGATTTCAGATCTGCCGTTGCCAAAACTGAAATTTGAACCGTACATTCCCGTGGTTTCGCCGGCATTTGCAGAGGAAGGCACCGGGATTTTCAATGCGATTCGCGCCAACGATCAGTTGATTCATAATCCGTTTGAAAGTTTCTCGGCCTCAGTTGAAACTTTCATTCGCATTGCCAGCGAAGATCCCAAAGTTCTGGCGATTAAAATGACGTTGTATCGCACGGGCGACAACAGCCCGTTCATTCGTTCCCTGATTCGCGCGGCGGCTCAAGGCAAGCAAGTGGTGTGTCTGGTTGAACTCAAAGCCCGCTTTGATGAAGAAAGAAATATCTATTGGGCCAATGAGTTGGAAAATGCCGGCGTTCACGTCGTGTATGGTGTCGTGGGTTTGAAAACTCATGCTAAAACAGCCTTGGTGGTTCGTCAGGAGCAAGAGGGCTTGCGCTGTTACGTTCATATTGGAACCGGGAACTATAATGTCACGACTTCCAGATTTTACACCGATTTGGGGCTTCTGACCGCCAGAGAGGAAATCACCAATGATGTGGTGGATTTCTTCCACTATCTGACGGGAATCAGTTTGAAGGGGAGTTATAATCATTTGCTGATTGCTCCGGTGAATATGTTCTCGACCTTCCGTACGATGATTGATCGCGAGGCCGCCCATGCGAAGGCCGGGAAGCCCGCTCAAATAGTGGCTAAGTTCAATAACTTTGAGGAAAATGATATCGGTGCGGCACTTTACTCTGCCTCGCAAAAAGGTGTCGACATCGAGATGATCGTGCGAGGCTTCTGCTGTCTTCGTCCCGGGGTTCCGGGAATGAGTGAAAATATCAAAGTCACATCCGTCATCGGCAGATTCCTGGAGCACTCGCGGTTATTCTATTTCCGCAACGGCCAGGAAAATCCGGTGGATGGCGATTTCTTCCTGGGTTCTGCCGATTGGATGTACCGCAATCTTCATGCGCGCGTGGAGGCGATTGTTCCCGTTTTGGATCGCAGTCTAAAAGAAAAATTATGGGAGATCCTTCAGTTTTACCTTAAGGAATCCCGTCAGGCGTGGTCCATGAACTCCGATGGTAGTTATACCAAAAAAACCTTCAAATCTGATGACGTCGGAATTCATCAATCGCTGATGCAATTGGCGAAATCCCGGGTTAAGATGGTCGAAGATTCGGAGTAAAATGGAAATTATCATCGTCCGTCATGCATTAGCTGAAGTACGCGAAGACTTTGCCAAAAAAGGTCTGGAGGATCAGTTTCGTCCTTTGACTCTGAAGGGCCGTAAGCGCATGCAAAAAGTTTGTCTGCGTATGAAGGATTTCGTGAAGGACGTGGACGTGATTGTGACCAGTCCCTTTACCCGGGCTGCGCAAACCGCGCAAATTCTGACGCAAAGCTATCCGGGTGTGAAAACCATTGAAGTTCCCGAGATGGTTCCACAAAGTCCGCCGCAAGCTCTGTTAAAATGGATTCGTACCCAAGGCAGGAACTATAAGCGCATTATGATTGTGGGGCATGAGCCGCACTTAAGCACATTTGCGAGTTACATGCTGACCGGTAAGGCTGAAAGCTTCATCGATCTGCGCAAAAGTGGAATTCTTTCCCTCGAACTGGAATCTTTTGCGCAGGCTGAAGCCGGCGGGGCAGAATTGATGTATTCAATTCCGCCCAAAATCTTTGATTAGATTTATGGATTAAACCATCGACCAAATCAGTCCATCGCGCAGGCCCACGGCCGGGATGACGATCTTTTCCACCTCTGCCTGGCGCATGATTGTTTCAACCAGGACCGAAGCGGGCATAATAACGTCGGCGCGATCAGGGCGAAGTTCCAACTTATCGATACGCTCTTTGACCGACATTGCTTTTAGACGCGCAATGATTTCACCCAGTTCTGATAAAGTGACAAAAGTATTGGGAGTTTTTTTAAGCAGGCGGACTTTGAGTTCGGCCATGCACTCAAGGTTTCCCCCGGTCCCGATGGCGAAATCAACGGGTTCATTTTCTGTGTTCGGGTAAATGTGGGGCCCCAGATCTTTTAAGAACTCGCCCATGATGATTCCCAGGTGGCTTTCGTTCATGCGGCGTTTGCTTAAGTTTTCCAAAACCCGAACCGTTCCCATGGGAAAGGATTTGGTGGCCAGAAGTTTACCGCCTTTTGAGAAGGTCACTTCCACGCTGCCGCCGCCAATATCGATCAGCATGGTTTTTTTATTGTCCAATTCGACTTCCTTGCGAACCGCAAGATGGATCAAGCGACCCTCTTCGGTGCCATCGATGATTTCTATTTCAATGCCGGAAACCTTGCGGATCATATCCACAAATTCCTTGCTGTTTTTGGCTTCACGGCAGGCGCTGGTGGCGACGGCCCGGCATTTTTGCACCTGAAGTTTCTTATTGGTTTCGGCGAAGCGATGAAAGGTCGATCTGGCCAGCTCCATGGTTTCGGGGCTGATGATGCCTGTGGTGAAAACGTCATGACCCAGGCGCACCGGGGCGCGCAGCTTTTTATCAACCCGGATATAGGGTGCTGTTTCATTGATATCGGCCACCATCATGCGGATGGCGTTGGACCCAATATCGATGGCAGAAACTCGACGTGACACGGCTAAAGATCTCCTTTGGCAACAGTATATAAAAATGCGAGCATCTTAGACATGAAAAAATCATTTTTGACAGTGATCTTGAGCGTTTTTGTTTGTGGGCAGGCTTTCGCATTGAGTGATATCGAAATCAGCGGGGAAGCTGATATGAATGCTATGGTGAACTTGCTGCCTTCTGGAGAGGCGGGGGAGTCAGAATTTCGTATTCCATCCCTACTGTTAAACTTCAGTGTGCCGTTGAAGGACGACAACCTTTTGTATGTCTCATTTGAAGGCGCACAGAAACGCAATGATGATACGAATACTGAAAGCTTCATCGTAAACACTCGTGAGGCGTATTTGGATTTGGTCAGTATTTTTGAAGGAGCACACAGTCTGCGCATGGGGGTGATTCCTCAGGCGTGGTTGGAGTCCCAGTACGAAGATACGAACTATCGCTTTTTGGGCGAAACCGCATGGGGTTTGACTGAAAAGTGGAAGTACCAGAACTATTCCGATCTGGGCATGTCTTTCATGTCGGAACTTCCAGCCAATTTGGGAGAGTGGAGTCTGACAGTGGTGAATGGCGAGGGTCGCGAGCAAGACTCTGCCGGTCCTCACAAGGAAGGATCTTTGTATTTCAGATTCACCAGCTGGACACCGTTTGTAATTTCTTTGCAGTACATCCATGGAACCTATGAGCAATATGGTGAGGATGTTTCTGCCAAGGAGCGTATTCAGGCAGCGTTTCTGTATAAGCCCGAGGACTCTAACGTGAGAATGGGACTGGAACTTCTTGATACCCATGATCCCGCTGATGCCGTTAATGATTTGAAAATGGCGGATGGTGTGGATGTGACGGACATGTTGGGTGAAGCCGTGCATGGTTTGGGTGGCAGTGCCTACGTGTTGCTGTCGACAGGGCCTAAAGCGGAGTTGATGCTTCGCTATGATTACCTTGATGCGGTGGCCGATAAGGATGGCCGCGACATGCAAACGGGTATTATTTCTTTGGCTTACCAAGTTACGGCGGATGTGAAAACGGCCCTTGCTGTGGACCGTACTTGGTATGCAGAAAACTATGGCCCGGGCATTCGCGACACCTCAAAGGTGGAATTGGCTGCTCAAGTGCTGTTTTAGTGTGTTAAGATTGTGTTAGTTTTGCTTTAATTGCCGTGTTAAGCGGTGTTTTTTACTCTGAAAACCCTTATACAACCATTTAAACGGGGAATACGTATGGAACGTGCCATCGACACTCAGCTCGAAGATCTAAAGAAAATGATTCTGGTAATGGGTGGTCATGTTGAAAAAGCCCTCTCGCAAGTGACTTCTGCTCTTTTATCCCGTGATGCTTCAGCATTCCAGGAAGTCCACGAGATCGAAAAACGTATTAACGAAGATCATATTCGCGTGGATAACGTGTGCATGCACATTCTGGCTAAGCAAGGCCCGGTGGCAAAAGACCTGCGTTTGATTATTTCAGTTCTAAAAATCAACAATGACCTGGAGCGCATGGGCGATCAAACCGTGAATATTTCTTACTCCGGTAAGGACTATCTGGGGCGTAAACCGATTCCTGCGCAAACCGCAGACATTCAAAGAATGTCTGAAATAGCCGGCAACATGGTCAAAGGTTCGTTGGATTGTTTTGTTCGAGGCGACGCTGTCGAGGCGAAAAACATCCTGTTGATGGACGATGAAATCGACACATTGAAAAACAAAGTTTTTAAAGACGCAATTCAACATATGAAGTCCAATCCGGACGATGTTGAGGCAAGCATGGATTTCATTTTAATCGCGCGAAATTTGGAGCGTTTGGGTGACCACGCGACCAATATCGCCGAAGACGTGATCTTTGCATATACGGGTAAAGACGTTCGACATGGGGGCAAGTTTGGCTGAAAATTCAGTTCAGGTGATGGTGGTAGAGGATGAACAGGAGATTCGTGAACTGATGGCGTTGCATTTACTGCGTCAAGGTTACCGAGTGACTGAATGTGGTTCTGCCGAAGAAGCCCTCGCTGAAATGAATGCCAAAAGCTACCAGGTCTTTATTCTGGATTGGATGCTTCCCGGACTTCACGGTGTCGACATCCTGGAGCGAATCAAAGCCCAAAACAAAAACTCCTCCGTCTTGATGGTGACTGCGAAAACAGAACCACAGGATATCGTGATGGGTTTGGAGCGTGGTGCAGATGACTACCTGACCAAACCCTTCAATCCCTCAGTGTTGATGGCAAGGGTAAAAGCCCTGCTTCGTCGTGCAAATCCGAAAGCCGAGGAAGTGATCAAAGAAGACAGTGAAATTAACATTCACGGTCTTAGGATGAATTTCAAGACTTACGAAATTTCCTATAACGGCGAGACCCTGCATTTGACTCCCTCGGAGTTCAAGCTGTTGGGAACGTTGGTTCAGAATCACGGTGTGGTTTTGACTCGTGAAAAGCTGATCGAAAATATCCAAGGTGAAGGAATCAGCGTTGTGGGTCGTACAATTGACACCCACGTCTTCGGACTGCGCAAAAAACTGGGCGGTTGGGGTGATCGCATTGAAACCATCCGTGGCGTGGGCTACCGGGTAAAAATGGATCAAGCATGACCAGTTTCATTCGTTTTCCGTGGCGTCTGTTTTGGAAGCTGCTGATCTTTCAGGTTGTCGTGTTCAATTTGCTGGCGTTCATCGTTGCGGCGTCATTGGATACCCAGCATCGCATGCCGGACTTTGTCTACTCGGATTTCCTTCTGAACTTCTTCGTGTTCAGTATTTTGATAGCGGCAATTCTTGCTTACCGTTTCGTTCGTCCTGTTCATAAAGTTATTTTAAAAGCCCTGCGCATTTCCAATAAGCGTGCTTATGGGGAGCTTGTTTCTTCGGACTCGGAAGACCTGTTGGACGATGACGGGGATGATCTTTCTGAGCTTGAAGTGGCTTTGGACAAGATTCATAAAAAGATGAAACGCCGTAAGGCGAACTTCCTGCAAGCGCAAGAAGAGTCCCAGGCTTTCATGAGCTCGGTATCAGAAGGTCTGGTCAGCATCAGTCTTGATGAAAAGATTTTGTATTTTAATTCGCAGTTTGCAGCCCAATTTCTAAAAGGCCCGCAGTTGTCCATGGAGAATCTGCGTCTGAAGGATGCGATTCGCTCCTCAGATGTGCTCGAAGGTTTTGAAAAAACCATCAAGACCGGCAAAGTGAACCGTTTCACCGTCAAATTGCCGACATTGATTGATAATCAACCGCGCTTTTTCTCGGTTTCAGTAAATCCAATTCGCAACGAGAAAACCCGTGAAGTTTACGGAATCGTTGGGATCTTCCACGATATCTCCGAGCTTAAAAAGGCCGAACAGATTCGCATTGAATTTGTCGGCAATGCCTCCCACGAACTGCGTACGCCTCTGACTTCAATCAAGGGTTACGTGGATACCTTGAAGGAAGATATCAACAACGGGCAAATTGAACAGGCGGGGAAATTTATCAATATCGTTTCCCGCAACATCGATCGTTTGATGGACTTGGTGAACGACCTGTTGTCTTTAACTTCGATGGAAGCCAGCAATTCTGAATTAAGACTTGAATTGATTCATCCACTGCAAATTTCTGAGTACGTGGTCTCAGAGATGGCTGTACTTGCCGCCGAAAAGAACATCGCCATCCGCGTGGTGGGTGAAGTGCCGCCGTTTAAGGCTGATGCCCGCAAAGTCGAGCAGGTGCTGCGCAATCTGGTTTCTAATGCCGTAAAGTTCATTCCAAATGGTAAGACCGTGCAAATTCGCTGGGAGCGCGACATCAAGGAGTACATTATTCTTAGAGTGATCGATGACGGCCCGGGGATTCCAAATGAACATTTGGATCGTCTGTTTGAGCGATTTTATCGTATCGACAAAGGCCGCACCAGAGACGCTGGTGGTACGGGGTTGGGCTTAGCCATTGTTAAACACATCATGCAAAGTCATGGTGGTACAGTGGCGGTGAAATCCCAGTTGGATGTCGGCACGGAATTTATTTGTGCCTTTCCGATTCGTTGATTCTTTTAAGCTAATTTAGAATAAAAAAAAGACCAGCCGAAGCTGGTCTTTTTTTTTGAGATTAGTATCTCTCGATTGCAAATACTCCGCGGCAACCGCGATCTACCCACACATAGTTTCTTGCGAAACCGAATGATCTTCCAGCGATACAAGCAGAGTCAGAACGCTGTCTTGCCAAGTAGAAGTTACGAATGCCGTATGGGTTGATGTAGCAAGTGTTGTAACGGTTGCCATGGGACTCACACGTTACATATTCGATTGTTGGGCGGTGTGGAGGCGGGTAACCTGGGCCACCATGACCGGGACCACCGTGTCCTGGAGGACGTGGATGAGGACGTGGGCCGGGACCTGGGCGAGGACCGGGACGAGGACCCGGGCCTGGGCGAGGTGCAGGGTGTGGGCCCCAGTGACCATCATCGCGACCGCGGCCTGGATTGCCGCGACCTGGGCCATCATGCCGACCACCGCGACCGAAAGCTGTGATGTCTTCGTCTAGTGTCATGCCGTCAGTGTAAGCGGACATATCCATTTCTTCGCTGTAGGCAGCGGCTTCGTTTTCATACAATTCAGATTCATTTGCGTGAGCAACGTGTGCAAAAGCGCAAACAGTAACCAAGGACAACAAGAGTGTTTTCATAAACTTTTCCTTCTTAAGTGGTGTCGTTTTGACGTTTCGTTTGTTCCGGTAACTAATAATGCGAGGATCATGCCTGAATTATCTGGAGCCACTAAGGCCCTTTTTCTTCGTGACGCATAGTGAAAAATGTCTTATCTAATACACCATGCAACCGACCCATCCGTTTTACTTACATTTTCAAAAGGTTTATGGCGATCGTTGGCCAGCGGTTTTTGCTGCGCTACAAAACTCCGAGCAGCAAGTGGCTCGCGTAAATAATTTGGGCTCCCAAGATGCGACTGCTAAATCCTGGCAGAGTTTTGAAACCAAAGAACAGCTGCCGGGCTGCTTTTGGATTCCCGTAGATCAGGGAAGTCATCCTGAGCGTCGTCAGGACGAGTTGCTGGATACTTATGTGATGGATCCGGCAAGTGTGATGGTGGCGCGCGCGCTGGATGCACAGCCTGGTGATCGTTTACTGGATATGTGTGCGGCCCCAGGTGGGAAAAGTTTAATTATGATCGAAGCCATCTCTGACGAAGGCGAGATCTTTTGCAACGATTTGTCGCCGGAGCGTCGTGAACGTTTGAAAAAAGTGATTCAACAGTACGTACCGCGTAGTGTACGTGATCGCGTGTGGGTGACTGGTAAAGACGGTGTGCAGTTTGGATTGAAAGAAGCCAACAGCTTTGATCGCATCCTTTTGGATGCCCCTTGTTCCGGTGAACGCCACATTCTAGAAAACACTAAAGCTCAAGAAGAGTGGAGTCCGCGCAGAACAGAACATCTGGCGACTCGTCAGTATTCATTGCTAGCGGCAGCTTTGCTTGCTGTAAAACCCGGCGGGCGCATTGTCTATTCCACATGCTCCATCAGTCCGACAGAAAACGACGACGTCATTCGCAAACTTTTAAAAAAGAAAAAAGATGCCGTCAAACTTTTGCCAGCCGATCCCGGTATTGGTGGCGAGTCCACGGAATTTGGTGTGGCCTACATGCCGGATCGCTGTGGGTTTGGTCCTTTATATTTTGCAGTGATTGAAAAGACGTAGCGTCTGATTGGCAAAGTGTGAGATTGCAAGACAGGCGACTTGACCGTTTTTTCAAAACCAGTATAATAGTAGTTACTGGAAATCGCAGTCTGGTTTGGTTAGCCCGGACACTCTAAATCAAAGAGCAGAGATTCGCTTCACGCGAAACACCCTCAGAAGAAGGGTGTTCTATGTCTTATTTGCAGTTGGCTATAGCAATTATTTTCGAACTTGTTGGTACCACTTTGTTGAAAAAGTCCGAGGGGTTTTCCCATGCCGGCTTTGCCATGGCATCGGTGCTTTGTTATGGCGTCGCATTTTATTTTTTAAGTAAAGTGATGGTCGTGATTCCAGTTGGAATTGCCTATGCAATCTGGTCCGGAGTGGGGCTGTTTTTGTTAACGTTGATCGGCTATTTTGTATGGAAAGAAAAATTGGACCTTCCGGCAATTGTCGGGATGGTGCTGATTGTTTCTGGAGTAGTGGTCATTAATGTTTTCTCGAAAACGGCTGGGCATTAATAATAAAAGCCTGCGCGGAGCAGGCTTTTATTAGATTAAACAACTAGCGAACGTTGACCATGCCCTTAAAATCAGAAGGGATCACGATTGTGTTCACTTTACCGTTAGCAATCGCTTCAGCAATCTTCATGTTCGCCATGGCAGCCATGTATTCGATGGCACCTTTGTTGGAATTCAAAGCTGCAATACGCTCTGCCTCTTTTTTTGCAGTTTGCACTTCAACCTCTTTTTGCTTGTATTCATTCTTGGCCCGAACCAGTTCATTTGCGGAGGCAACGACCGAATCTGCAGGCAGAATCACACGCACCAGAACCTGGCTGACCGTGATGGATGTATCCAACTTTTCTTCTGCCAAAGTGTGAATGATAAGTTCTTTAACTTCAGTTTCGATAGCCTGACGGTTGTCATTCATATCCAAAGCTTCGTACTTGCGCGCAGATTTATAAATAGCATTTCTGGCTGCTTGGTGAACGTAGTTGTACATCAAGTAAATGTCACCATCGTGTTCAGCGTGGAAAGAACGGTTCTTTTTCACGTACAATTCGCTGACGGCCTGCGGATTGATGTTATAAACCACCATCGCATCAAAGTCCTTCATGGTGCTGTTGTCTTTGGCAAGGGGAGTGATGTCATCCACGCGCACGCTGACGTCCTTAACCGGGAAAGTCAGAACGCTGCCGATGACTGTTTGATTGAAGCTTCCCGGAAGCAATTCGCCGGGGCTGATTTGTTTGTCGAACCCGATGCGAACACCGACTTCGCCGGTTTCAATACGAGTACAAGCGACAAGGGTGGAGAGAGTTGAAACAAGTAGAAGGGCGCAGCTGGGTTTCACGAGGGGCTCCTATAAAGTTGAGTTACTCTATTTCGCCACATCCAATATCGTAAATTAAGGTAATTAGACGAAGCTGTACCTTGGGCTTAAATCATTTTGAGGTCAAAGTTGGCAGTTTGTACACCCGTAGAAAAAAAGCCTGCTTTAGGAGCAGGCTTTCGTTAAAGCACTAATCTAGTTGTCGTTCTTTTGACGGAACTTGTGGCGGCGATAATCTTCCAGCGTCAAAAAGCCGTAGGTTTTTTTGCGGTAGATTTCGATCGTCTCTGCTTCGACGTCTTCCATCACTTCTTCCATAAAATCGATAGGGATGTTGCCTAGTCCCATCAATTGCAGCGTGTAGATGTGCACCACACGATTGATGAAATCCGGGGTTTTTTCCCGCATGTTTTTGGTTTCTAGAAGTTGGGTCTCAACGATTTTCAGCAAAGCATCATTTTTCATATTCAATTTATCGGAATGCGAAATCGGAACCTAAGTACTTGTTGGAAATTTGGCCCAAAGAATGACACAATCAGCAGGATGAAAGCCATGACCCAACAAGAACTTAACAATTTTGTGAATCACTTTGAGCAGGTGCTCATGGGGGCACAGTTGCAGGAAGTGTTGGCGATCGACCGTGGTCTGGCTTTGTCATTTCATAATAGAACACAGTTCTGGCTGATACTGGACCTTGTGCCTAACACCCCTATGATGCTGGTTTTTGAAAATCAGTGTCCCTTTAAGAAGGGTCCCAAGCCCAAACCGGTAGGGTTGTTTCTGAATTCCAACGCCAAAAATCTTTATGTGTCGGGATTTAAAGTACTCAGTGAGTTCGGCCGCGTCGCCGTGCTGACTTTGTCCAACACCACCATCACCTGTGAGCTTGAAATTCGTTTGATTCCCAAGCAGTGCAATCTGCTGGTGCGAGCCGAAGGTAAAACCATCGCTTGGGAAAAACCCTTGGAATTGAAGTCGGCACCAACGGTGGAGAATCCACCTGAACCCCGTGATTTGGTTGAAATCCACCAAGAATGGCTGGGCGAGCAAAGACAGGATAAGAAGCCGTCATTGGATCCGGTTGCGCAATGGGAAAAGCAAAAACAAAAAGATCTTGAGAAAAAGCGCAAGGCTCTTGATGAGATCCAAAAGCAGATCGAGAACGAAAAACATCTGGAGTGGCAGGAGACAGGAAATTTTCTGGTGGCCAATCGCACCTTGGAAGTTCCCGAACATTTGATAAGTTTTGTGAACCCACGGGAATCCTTAAGCTGGAATATTGAAAATACGTTTTCAAAATCCAAGCAGCTGGTGGCCAAAAAAGACGGGGCTCGGGAGCGCTTGGGAGAGCTGCAAAAAGAAATTGCGACACTTGAAAAGTCCCAATATCGCGAAAAACAGTCAGGCAAATCCGGTCTTGTGGATTTGATGCATAAAGCAGAGGCACGAGGGCGTAAGTTTGTTCTGGATTCCGGAGCATTGGCTTATTGTGGAAAGTCAGCGGCTGATAATTTAGCACTGCTTCGTCAGGCCAAAGCTTGGGACTATTGGCTGCATTTGAAGGACTATCCAGGGGCTCATGCCATTATTCACCGTCAGCGCGAGCAGGAAATCAGTCAGGCCGACATTCAGGAAGTGGCTTCGTGGGTCGCACGTGAGTCGCTTTCCTCAAAATCGCTGATGGTGGGGCAAAAAGTCGCTGTCGTCATGGTGGAGTGCCGTTTTGTACGTCCCATCAAGGGCGATAAATTGGGAAGAGTCACCTATCATTCGGAAAAGACATTTCATTTTTCTTTGCGTCAATCCTGACGAGTCTTGACTGACACTCTGTGCAGTCTAAAATTTTCACATGATTACTGTAAAAGATCTCACCAAAGATTACGGTCCCCGCAGAGCCATTGATCATTTGAATTTTTCAGTGAACAAGGGCGATGTTGTGGGTTTCCTAGGTCCCAATGGCGCCGGCAAGTCCACCACGATGAAAATCATCACGGGATTCATGGCTCCAAGTCATGGGTCGGCATCCGTCGCTGGATATGATGTTTTTGAAAATCCACTGGAAGTGAAAAAGCGCATCGGCTATTTGCCGGAAACTCCACCTGTGTATGGTGACATGTATGTGCGCGATTATCTGCGCTATGTGGCAGCTCTCAAGCAAGTGCCCAAAGAGAAAATTGAAAAGTCCGTCGACATGGCGATCGAAAAAACCAATCTGGGAGAAGTGCAAAAGCGTTTGATACAACACTTGTCCAAAGGGTTTAAACAACGTGTGGGTATCGCCCAGGCGATTGTGTCGGATCCTGAAGTTTTGATTTTGGATGAGCCGACCGTAGGTTTGGATCCAAAACAAGTGGCCGAGATCCGGGATCTGATCAAAGCCTTGCGCGGTCAGCACACGATTATTCTTTCCACGCACATTCTGCCGGAAGTGCAGGCGACGTGCGAAAAGATCATCATCATCAATAAAGGTAAAATCGTCATCGAGGACAGCATTCATCATTTGGCCACTATGGAACAGGGGCAAAGCCGCCTGACGATCCGTGTGGCTAAGGATATTTCCGATATGAAATCCGTTTTAGGGGACATGTCAGAAATCCTTTCTGTGCAAATGGGAAAATCCCACAAAGAGTGGCGCATCGATGTTCGTGGTGGTGATGAAATCGTCGCTGCGGTTTCTTCAAGACTGGTGAATCAAGGTTTAGGACTGCTTGAATTCAGTCCAAGTAAAATGGATTTGGAAGATGTGTTCCTAAGGCTCACATACGGCAAAGACGGAGGTGGGCGATGAATGGTGCTTGGATTATTTTGAAAAAGGAACTGAAAGGTTTCTTCTTCAATCCGACATATTGGATTATCTGCTTTTTGGTAAGTCTGGTGTTCAGCTGGATTTATCCGTTGCAGCTGTGGGGTTTTGCCCAATTGTTGATGAACTATGTGGCGCAACAGGGGATTCCCGCAAATCAATTGAACATTCACTATGGAGTGTTCTTGCGACAGCTGTCCTATTTAAATTTGATTTTGATTTTCGTGGTGCCGGCTTTGACCATGAAGCTGTTTGCTGAAGAAAAAAAGATGCGCACCTTTGATTTGCTTTTAACTTCGCCAGTGACTTCAACACAGATTGTGGTGGGTAAATATCTGGCGGCTGTGGGCGCTGTTGGTGGGATTGTGCTGCTGGCACTATCTTATCCGGTGGCGACAGCGACTTTGGCGAAAATCAACTGGGGTCCTTTGTTTGTGGCATTCTTCGGAATTTTCGTTGTGGGTTCGGTTTATACGGCCATGAATTTGTTCTGTTCAGCCCTGACCGAGAACAGCTTGGTGGCCTATGTGATGTCCGTCATTTTGAATGTATCCATCTGGTTTGTCGGAATCGGTGCCGAGGTCGTGGATAGCGAGATTGCACGCAAAGTTTTTGAGCATGTTTCTTTAAGCACGCATCTTTCAACTTTGGTTGAAGGCACGATTCGCACAAATGGTCTGGTCTTTTTTGGCAGTCTTATTTTGTTGTTCTGCTTTTTGTCAGAGCGCGTGGTTGAATCTTCCCGTTGGAGATAGTGATGAGCAAGTTAAGTAAGATTTCATTTTTGATGGCGGGTATTTCACTGGTGTGTATGTCAATCACACGCTACATCCTGGGACAATGGGTGCCATTCTGCTGGCTCGCTTTGGGTATGGCAGTATTATTCCTGGCAATCGGAATTATCAAAGACCGCGCGTTCTTTAAGGAATTCCTGACAATGAAGACCACCAAAGAAGGCATGAGCATGGGCGTTTTGATCCTGTTGATGCTCGCCGTACTTTCAGTGGTGAACTACCTGGGTGTTCGCCACTACGCGACCTGGGATTTTTCAACGGCGCAGTCCAATACTTTGGCAGAGCAGTCCATCAAGCTTGTTAAAAGCCTTGATTCAGAATTGAAAGTTTACTTCTTCTATAAAAAGGGTGTTGAAGGCAACGAAGAAAACCGTCGTTCTTTCCGGGATTTGATCAAGAAGTACCAGGATATCAACACCAATATTCAGTTGAACTTTGTCGAAGTGAATGAGCGCCCGGATCTGGCAAAAGAGTTTGGCGTTGATAAGGGCAGTGGGACTGCATTTGTCGAGTACAAAGGACGCCGCAATCTTCTGCAAAAAATCGACGAGCAGGAGTTCACAAGTTCATTGGTTAAGGTGACTCGCGAAAAAAACAAGACAATCTACTTTACCATCGGACACGGCGAAGCGGCGATTGATGATGCGAAAGAAGGATTGGGACTGAATGCATTGAAGGTGATTCTGGAGCGCAACCGTTACACGGTAAAACTTCTGCCTTTGATTCAGGATCCTGTGGTCCCGGTGGACGCGGATGTTGTGGTGATTGCCGGTCCGATTCAGAATTTTCTGGCCCATGAAATCGAGGCCTTGGAAGCGTACCTAAAAAAAGGTGGCAGTCTGTTTATTGCCCTGGAATCCCAGAACACTGCAAACCTGGATAAGCTGGTTGCGAAAATGGGTATCGAACTGGGTAACAACTATATTTTTAATATTGTTGATACTGTGATGGGTCAGGGAGTTAATCAAGGGCCGGTGATGGGTTCGGTGTTTTCTCCGATGAATGAGATCACCAAATCCTTTGGTGCGAGCGAAGTGACTTTGTTCCGTCATCCTCAGTCATTGAAGGCCAAAGAAATTCCGGGCATGGCTGTTGATGAGTTGGTCAGAACCAATCCCAAGTCCATGGCCTTTTCAAGTCTGGCATTAAAAGATGATGGCCCGGTGGGAAGCTTTGCATTGGTGGATCAAGTGATCGGTCAATGGGATTCGGATCCTAAAAACAAGCAATTCTCGGCGATCATCGCCGGGGATGTGGACTTCATGACCAATCAGATGCTGTATCAAAATCTGAATCGTGATCTGGTTTTGAATGCCATTGCTTCTTTGGCAAAAGAGGAAAGCCTGATCAGCATTTCTCCGAAAGAAGCCCAGGCGACACAGCTCGTTTTGACTGAAACCAAATTTGGTATTTTCTTGTTCGCCTTTTTAATCCCGTTGCCATTGGTGCTTTTAGGCGCTGGTGTCACGCTTTACATGAGACGGAGAAACGCATGAAGAAGATCAAAGGTCGCGGCATTTTAGTAATGTGTCTGCTGTTGTTTGGTGGATACGCTTTGTATGATTATATGGCGCAAAAGAAGTCGGATGAACGGAAAGTTGCTGATGCCAAACTTTTTACCATGAACGTGGACCAGATTGACTTCATTGAACTCAAAAAAAGCGAGCAGGTGGTAACTCTTAAGCGCTCAGTTGAGGGATGGAATTTGGAGCAGCCCCTGAAGGATCTGGGGGATGATTCCGCTGCTGAAGACCTTATTAAGATGACCTCTTCTGAGAAAGTTCAGGATATCGCAGCCGATGGCGGCAATATCGATTGGACAGTTTACGGCCTGGATCAGCCCTATGGATCAGTGACGTTTGCAAACACTGCCGGGGAAAAGACCACGCTGTATGTTTCCAGTAAAAGTAATTTTGAAAACTTCCCCTTTGCCCGTCGTGATAACGACAACCGTGTGTTGGTTGTGAATACCAACTGGACGGCGCGTTTGGACAAGCCGGTGGTGGAGTTCCGTGACAGACGATTCTTGCGCCATAAAATGGGCTCCATTGAAAACTTTCGTTTAAAAAATATAAACGGAGTTCTGGATATCGCCAACAAAGACGGAAAATGGGTGGCTGTTGGTTCTTCTAATGTGGAGTTGGATCAGCAAAAGGTTCGCGAGACCTTCCGTAATATCGCCGACGCCAAAGGCGCGGACTATGTTGAGGGCGCTTTGCCGTCTTTGAAGCCGCTTTTCACTCTGGACCTGAAACTTGGTGATAAAAAATGGCAGGCCCAAGTCGGCCAGGCGGCAACGGGTAAGATCTATGCCGCTGTTTCTGATCCCAAGTTGCAAATGATGATGGAGCCTGGGGCTTTGGACAATTTGATCGAGCTTAAAATTGAAGACTTGAAAGTTGGGGCGACTCCGAAGCAAGATAATAAAGAGCAAAATGGTGCGCAACTCGCCCAAGAGAAAGACAGCAAGTAAGATGCAGAAAATTATCGTTAAATCGCCGACGCGCGTGGATCTGGCTGGGGGCACATTGGATTTGTGGCCCCTTTATCTATTTATCAATGGGGCCTCCACGGTGAATGTGGCGATCGATGTGTTCACGAATGTGGAGCTGACTCCGCATACGGATTCCACTATTGTTTTGGAATCAGTGGATTTGAAAGTTCGGAAGGCGTATTCCAATCTGGTGGAGGCACTTTCTGATCCGGATCCGATGATGATCCTGTTGCAAACTCAGTTGCGCTATTGGATGCCAACCAAGGGCTTCACTTTGAAGACGTCCTCTGACAGTCCGGTCGGTGGTGGGCTGGGTGGCAGTTCCAGTCTGACAATTGGTTTGATGAAGGCCTTTGCTCAGTTCTGTGAAAAGCCTTTCCGTAACGTTCACCACATGGTTCATTCCGCTCATAATATTGAGGCCGAGATTTTGAATACGCCAACGGGAACTCAGGATTATTATCCGGCGGCTTCGGGTGGTTTGAATATTCTTAGATATGGATACGACGGCATCGAGCAGGAAGTGATGAATGTCACAAACACGCCGCTGTCTGAAAAGTTCATGCTGATTTATACCGGCAAAGCCCATCACTCGGGATTGAATAATTTCGAAGTGATGAAAGATGCGGTGACCAAGGATCCCGGCACCATTCAGGCGCTTCGTGATCTGAAAGTGATTGCCATCGAAACTGAGCACGCTGTCCGCAGCGGAAACTGGGATGAGTTGGGACCACTTTTCAAACGTGAGTTTGAAGCACGTGTGCGTCTGGCACCGGAATTTTCAAGTCCGGAGATTCGCCGCTTGTCTGAACTCTCTTTGCAGAATGGGGCGGAGGCTGTTAAGATTTGTGGAGCTGGGGGCGGAGGCTGCGTGTTAGTCTGGTGTCCACCGGAAAAGAAAAAAGGAGTCGCAGACGCATGCCAAAAAGCCGGATTCCAAGTCATGGACGCAAAACCGGTAAATCCACTATAAAAAAGAAAGTGGTGAAAAAGACGACAAAGAAGGTTGCTGCCAAAAACGCGAAAAACCGAAATGTCGTCAAGGGCACTGCTGTATCCAACGTCTCACACTCCGGGGAAGTCCACCGTTTCATCGGTATCTCCCTGGGTGGCGGCAAGACCGACAAAGCCTGCGTCGCTGTTATCGAGTACTTCCCCAAGCACAGAAAAGTTTTTCTATCCCGTTTGGTCGAGAAAATCAAAAGCGACGAAGTGCATTCTGCTGATTTCAAAATTCACGAAATTATTGATCAATACCGCGGTGAGATCGACTCCATCGCATTCGATGTGCCATTTCGTTTCCCGGTGTGCTTAAGGGAAAACTGCTGTGGCGGCATCGAGGATTGTCCAAAACCACATATCAAGTGGATGTGGGACTACACCCGCAAACTGCATAAGAAAAAGAAACCGCGCAAGCTCTTCACACCCTACACCCAGCGCTGTGTGGAGATGTATTTGTCTTCTGAGTTGGAAGAGCCTTTCATTATGCAACATGCTTTGGGTGCCAACTGTGCACCGTTGCTGGCGCGAGCGATGTACTTGCGCCGTCGTTTGAAATTTGATTGTCTTGAGGTGTTCCCCAAGCTTTCCCTGTGGAGAATCGGTCGTTCGTTGCATGTGATGAAAAGCCATTTGTTGTTTCATAAACATGCCATCGGTGGTGATGAAAGCCGTCGTGCAATTCTGCACGCATTGAGCACTCACAATATTGCGTTTGTGTATGATCAGGATGTGAAGTTGATGATTGAAAACAATCACGCCTTTGAAGCCTTTATTTGTGCACTGACAGGCTTTTTAAGTTTTAAAGGTCTAACAGAACTTCGCCCTGATAATTTTCCTGAAGAAGAAGACTGGGTGGAGTTTCCTGTGCCATCTATCAAGTGGAGTTCCTTTTAAAATATCCTAATCTGAAACCATGGCTGGTGATTTTCCTTACCTACATGGTTTTAGCAAAGAAGAACAAGATCGGTTGCGCAAGCAGGCGCGCTTTGGCGAATTTACTGTTTATCAGAATATCAATCTTGCCAACGTGAAAAATCTTTTGGAAGTCGGTTGTGGGGTGGGGGCGCAAAGTGAAATCATTCTGCGCCGGTTTCCTGATCTGCATCTGACCGGAATTGATTTAAGCACCAATCAATTGAGTTCCGCCCGGCATCGGTTGGCGGCATTGCCGGGATTTGGCGGAAGATTTGAAATGAAACAGATGGATGCGACCAATATGGAGTTTGGTGCCAACTCATTTGATGGAGCATTTCTGTGCTGGATTCTGGAACATGTTCCGGATCCGATTCGCACTCTTTCAGAGGTACGCCGGGTTTTGCGTCCGGGCTCGCCGATTTATATAACAGAAGTCATGAACTCGTCGTTCTTTCTGGATCCCTATTCACCGAATGTCTGGAAGTACTGGATGGCTTTTAACGAATACCAATTGAAACAAAAGGGTGATCCCTTTGTGGGAGCCAAACTGGGTAACTTCCTGATGCAACTGGGGTATCACGATATTCAAACGGAAGTGAAGACCTGGTTCCTGGATAATCGCCAACCCCAGGCCCGCAAGGATTGTGTCGAGTACTGGACTGAGTTATTATTAAGTGCAAGTGACCAGTTGGTGAAGGCCCATTGCGTTTCCAAAGAAGTCGTCGAAGGCATGACTGCGGAAATGGCGACAGTGGCGAATGATCCCAATGCGGTCTTTTACTATAGCTTTGTGCAGGCTCACGCGCGCACTTGAAATCAAAGGACGTGAATGTCAGCAGGTGATTGGAAAGAAATGTACGGCGCTGCTGTCGCTGGGAATCTGGAACTGGTTCGCTATCACATTAAAAATGGTGTGAATCCCAACTATCAGCATCCGGAAATTATGTCGACGGCACTGGTAGCCAGTATTATCGCCAATCACATGGAGATCGCTTTATTCCTGCTGGAAAATGGCGCCGATCCAGCCTTGGTTTCAGAAATTGATAACATGACACCGATGCAGGCCGCAAAGTTGTTCAAACGGTCTGAGATGATTCGTATCCTGTCGAATATGATTTCCAAGCCAACTTTGATGGAGCGCCTTCGTTCCTTTTTCAAAGCTCGTTAAAAATCCTCTTTGGAAAGCCAGCCTTTGCGCCACACCCAAGTCAGAATTCCCAAGGCGATCACAACCATTATACCCAAGACCACGTAGTAGCCATTGTGGTGATCAAGTTCCGGCATGTATTTGAAGTTCATGCCATACAAACCCGCCAGGAAATTCAGCGGCAGGAAGAAGATCGAAACCACTGTCAGGATGCGCATGATCTCGTTGGTTTTGAAAGAGGCTTCATTGGTTTTCTGTGACATCAAAGCCAGATGCAAATTGAGGAGGCCGTTGATTTCCTCGACAATGTTGTCGCAATCGAAAATCAAAATGGAAAGGGGATCGCGCAGATAATCATAATTTAGCTTTGTGATTTTCTCGTGCTGTTGCAGATTGGTCAGTACGGAGTCAGTGAACTTGAAGATCTTTTTAAATCCAGAAGCGCGGCGTTTGATCAGATAGCCTTCACGCAAAATATGCTTTCTTTTCAGTGCATAAATGCGTTCTTCAATGGTGTCCATCTTGTTGATCAGCTCCTCCTGAGGAGCTTCAAAACTTTCCATCGTTTTCAAAAACAGACGTCCCAACAGCTGGGCCATGCTCAGTTGTTCGAAATTCACTTTTTCTTTTTTGTCGTCGATGCAAGGCAGGGGTTTGCGGTGCAAAGTCAGCACGAATTTCTTGCCAACATAAACGACCAGCTTGGTTGATAATTCCTGAATGGTCCCCGCAGTGGGATCTGCCTGATTATCAAAATGTCGCAAGGTCACCACTGCGATGTGATCAAGATACTCCACTCGCGGAAGATGTTCTGGATCCATGCAGGTGACCAGATTCTGAAACGGAATTTCAAACTCCTCCGCCAGATCGACGAAGGTTTCCTTGTTGGGGTCTTCGATATCAATCCACTTAAACTCTTGCCATTGATGTTCAAATCGTTTCATGATTCCAGTATGGCGAAGTTGCAGTCTCTGTGCTTTAAAATTCTAAGCTTCAGCGCGTTGTTGTTCTCTCTGACTGCATGCCAATCTGTTTTTTATCATCCTACTGACATCAAATATTACGATCCTGCGCGATTGAATTTGTCCTACGAGGACGTGCGTTTTAAAACCGCCTCAGGAAATGAAATTCACGCTTGGTATTTTGCGACTCCGCAAAAACAAAGCAAAGGCACGGTTTTATTCTTTCATGGGAATGCTCAAAATCTAAGCTCCCACTTCATGATGCTCTACTGGCTGCCGCAAGAGGGCTATAATTACATGATTTTTGATTACCCGGGTTATGGACAGAGTCCCGGCTCTCCCGATCCAAAAAACACGGTGGAGGCGGGGACAGCTGCGGCCGCTTGGTTAAGGGAAAACAAGGATCAAAGGCCTTTGATCATCTATGGTCAAAGCCTTGGGGGCATCATCGCAATGCAAACAGTCATTGAGATCAAGGATCGCCAACCGGTGCGCAATGTGATCATAGATGGGAGCTTTTCCTCATATCGTAAAATGGGGAGAAGGGCTTTATCTCGATCCTGGTTGACTTGGTGGCTTCAGCCCCTAACTTATGTGGTTCTAAGCGACTCCCAATCGCCCGAGCCCATTGAGAGAATCTCCCCGATTCCAATGCTTTTTATTCACGGCGCTAACGATCCTATAGTCGAATCTGAGAGCTCGGAAGAGATGTTCGCAGCGGCGCGTGAGCCCAAGCAATTCTGGCTGATTCCCGGTGGCCACCATGGGGACCTGTTCGAGGTCAATAGCAGAGAACTCCGTCAAAAGTTTCTCAATTATTTGCAATAGCAATTTTAGGTTTGATTCTTTTTACCAACCTGACTAGAAACTCCTACAAACTCGCAACCTTGAGATTCAATACAGAGGCCTAAACGATGGCACCGAGTATGCACACATGGGGAAGTGCACGAATCTTTCCGGGGTTGTGAAATCCAAAAGGAGTTCCTATGAAGTGGGGTAAGATAGGTTTAGCAGTGATCACTGCGATTCAATGTCAGGGCGCTTTCGCCGCACCGGCGAGCTTTAATCCGAGCCTGTTTCCAATCGATATTGCAACATCTTCAACGACTTCCGTGGATGATTTGTTTCCAACTCAGCCTCGTATCGGTGGCCAAGGTGTCGTTCCACCTCCAATTTCAATTAATCCAGTTCCGGGTACTCCAGGCTCTGGTCTTCCAACAGTTCCAGGTACTCCAGGTCAGCCGGGTCAACCAGGCCAACCAGCGACTCCAGGTGTTGGTGGTGTAGGTCTTCCAGTTATCGTTAAAGATTCAGCTGGAGTGGCTGAAGAGTTCAAATGTAATTTGTTTACAAACTCTGACAGCCAAGGTTACGCGGAAATCCTTTCTGCAGTGAACTCTTTGAATGCGGCTGTTAGCTCCCCATCATGCGCGGGCAACCAAATCAACCAACAAGCTGTGGTTGATAACAATAAAAAAATCTCGGATGCGATCGCTAAGATCCAGCCGTTCTTGAACTCAACTGAAGAAATCCCTAAGGAAAAAGTTCCTGAAATCGTGGCGAACGTGGACATTGCGATTCGTGCAGCAAGCACATTGGCAGCGTCTTTCTCCAGCACGGATTTGATGAACAAATCCTGCCGTGAGCAAATGAACGGTGGTCAAATTGCTTTGGCAATCAATGACATGATCAACGGTTTGACTCCGTACGCTTTGATGGCAGCATCAATGACTGGCGGTACAGCAGCAATCCCATTCATCGTGGGTGGTCAGGTTTTGACCAGCGCTATCGGCAGCATGGAAAAAATCGTGAACGAAAACTCCACGAAGATCCAAGACCCATTGGTTCGTCGTGCAGTTTTGGAAAACACATGCCAATACATCCGTCTTGAGCAAAAATACCGTTTCTTGACTAAAAACCGTGACGAGCAAATCGCTAAAATCTCCAAAGAGATGACTGTTGCACGTAACTACTCCATGAAGCTTTCCGGTGTTTCCAAAAACACCAACTCTTTGATGGTTCGTAAGAACGCTCTTAGCCAGGCTTCTTTGGAATTGAATACGACTTTGACTGCAGCTTCTGCACAATCCGAGTTG
Source organism: Bdellovibrio sp. HCB288 (assembly GCF_047305935.1). GTDB lineage: Bacteria > Bdellovibrionota > Bdellovibrionia > Bdellovibrionales > Bdellovibrionaceae > Bdellovibrio. Next base: position 400,879 of record NZ_CP178619.1, on the reverse strand, counting down.
GACAAAGTTTTCGTACAAAGCACGACTGCTGATGCAATGATCTGTGAGTTGGGTGTTAACCTGGCTGCTACAGCTCAAGACAGCACTTCTTACGTTTCTCAACTTTTGAGCAGCGTAAACTACTCTTTGACGGCGACTGGCTACAAAGCGACTCCGATCACGAACACATTGAAAAGCTCCGGCGCACTTTATGTTCAAACTTTGCAAAAAGTTGCAGCTCGCGCAAATCCAGCGACTTGTGCAGCAACGACAAAGTACTTGCTTGAAGCAATGGACAAATCCGCAGTTGCAGCTCGTGATATCATGAAGCAAGCGCAAAAAGATTTGGATACAGAGCTAAGAAAATCTCCAGAGTACAACCAAATCCAGGCTCGTCTTGCGGTTTTGGCTGAAAAACAAGCTCAAGCAGCTCGTATCACAAACTCTTTGGATAACTTGAGAAAATACGCGAACTCTTTCAGCCAATCTGAAATCGACGCTGAAATGGCTCGTTTGAGAAGAGGTCTGTTCGAGACTCGTACTTTGGGTATCAACTCTCCGGTAATGGCTTGGTTTGACTACACGTCTGGCTTGCACAGAGCGTCTGTTTCCAAGTTCAAAGCTGGTTTGGCTTCCTTGCAAGAGCGTGCTTTCCGCATGACTGAAGCAGGTCAATTCATCCAAACTTATCAAGGTCCAAAATTGAATCCAAAAATCATGGCTCGTGACCGTGCAGCGGCTAACAACCTTGAGACATTGGTTCCATCCTTGTTGGTTAAAAACACTCAACTTTACGCTGACACTTGCCGTGAAACGCAAGACGTATGGAACCGTTGGGTTTCTGCAGTAGACCACTTGGCAGCTATCGAATCTTTCTGCCAAATGATCAACAACTACGTATACGACAACCGTTCTGAAGATCAGGACATGGTTCAAATGTGCCGTGGTATGCAAGCTGCTCGTGGCGTTGGTGCTTACCAATCCACTTTGGGTCGCATGAAATCAGACCTGGTGAACCAGTACACAAACAACTGGGCAATCTTGATCAAGAAAAGAATCGATGCTCTTGGCTGCGAAGCTGTGACAGCGTTCTAATCTGAACTGAAATCAAAAAATCAAAAGACCGATCCCCCAAAAGGATCGGTCTTTTTTTTGTCTGGAGATTCCGCGAATTTGGTCCCCTGTATAACTTCTAGACAGGGGATAGCCGCTATATTCCAGTAGAGGGCTGTTTCAAAGAGCATGGTTCGTGCACCTATAGGCTTAGCTATGGGAAGACTGTTATCAGCTCTACTTATTTTAGGTCTTATTGTTTCAGGGTGTGCCCGCCGCGGGAATAACATGCCCTCTATGGTTCAAGACACGGCAAAACCCCCTGAAAGCCCACAGGTTCGTCAGGCGGGTGCCTATGAGGTTATCGAGGGCTCGACTCAGCTTCAGGGTATGGATGTTACTTTTGACAAGGCCAGCGCCCGTGTGACTTTGCAGGGTAAAATGCAGTTGAAAACCCTGGACTCCCATCAAACCATTCTCCTTAACGTTGAATTGCAAGGTATCGCTGACGATCAGGGTTTTGCAATTCTAAAACCCGTGGGTGCAGTGGGTGTGGCAGATTTGCAGTTGGCAGCTAAAGCAACTTGCTTGGGTGTCGGCAGTGATTGTTCCAGTAATTTCATTGATATCTATATCGCTTACGAAGACCGCATTTATCACCACCAGGTTGAGTCCGTGGAAGAAACTTTGGAGATGCCGGATTCTCCTCAGGAACCTGCAGCTCCCACTGCAGGTAAAGATGGTGAAGTCCATGATGAGGATAATTTCGCTGATGAAGACGGCGAAGAAGACGGGCATGACGAGATCGAGCCACCAGAGGGCATGGGGCAGTACGTTGGTGACGTTGAAAATGATATTGAAAAGGTATTGGATGTAAAACCGAAAGCGAAGGAGGAAACTCCTAAGAAGGAAGAACCTAAAAAGGAGGAGCCTAAAAAGGAAACTCCGAAGCCGGTGACTCCTAAGCCAGAGGCTCCAAAACAGGATCCACCTAAAAAAGACGAACCGAAAAAAGATCCTCCAAAACAGGAGACTCCAAAGAAGGACCCTCCGAAAAAAGAGGAACCTAAAAAAACTGAACCTAAAAAGGACGATAAGGACGATAAAAAGTCTGAAGGTGAGGAGCTGCCAAAAGCACCGACTCCGCCGAAGTTCGATCTTTTGGCCAAGATGGATCAAGCTGTGGGTCCGGTGAACTCCGGCCATCTTGAAAGAGCCACAGATATTTTAAGCTATCAAAAATCATATCCTGAGACGAACCTGAATATTCTGCGTCCGTCGCGCATGACTCATTTCGGAACTGTGGAGCTGGCATACCTTGTTGCGAGAATGGGCAAGTACACTCGTGCCATCGCGCCAAGCCACAGTCTGCGTCTGGGTGATTTGTCCAAAAAGAATGGTGGTACGCTGGGCAGTCATAAATCCCATAAGACGGGATTGGATGCTGACATTGCTTACTATTTTAAGGCGGATAAAAACATGGCGGGCTTCTCTTCCGCATTGAAAGGTGGAAAGCCCATCGGTGAATGGATGGTTGCACAACAATGGAAATTGTTTAAGTACGCGGTGAGCTCCAAGTTCGTGGACCGTATTTTCATCCATCCTACTTTGAAAAAATCCATGTGTACCCATGCGCGCAGTCAGGGTGATATTGACTCTGATTTGGGCAAAGAGGTCCTGCGTCGTCTGGTTTCCGAGGTAAATCACTATAATCACTTCCACTTACGCATCAAGTGTTCAAAAAGCCAGGTGCGCTGTCGCCAAATGGCAGATCCGGCTCCAGGTACAGGCTGCTAGGACTTGCCAACGAGTGCCATTGTTGATGAAATATCAGAATGGCAGACTGGCGTGAATTAAGCGAAATGAATGGCGATGTGGTGTTTTTTCGATATGTCTCTGAGGGCATGGAGAAATCTCACGACGAAGTCTTTTTGTGGGATCTGGATAAAACCTATCTTGATACAACCATCGATTCCCTTTCAGGTTTGCTGACCACAGTCCTTGAGCGTGCTCTGAATAAGAAAAACGTTCCGGGGACAAATACACTTTTGCAGACGCTGTCAGAGTACCGCAAAGCCCAGAAGGGCTACATGTACTTTCCGATTTATTTCATCACGGCTTCGCCGCCGCAGATGGAAGAAAGAATCTCTGAAAAATTCGCGCTGGATAACATCAGACCCTTTGGCTGTTTTTATAAAGACAATCTTGCGAATCTTCGTCCCGGTCGTTTCTGGCGTTTGACCAAGCAAGTGGGTTTCAAACTGCAGGCCCTTATGCAACTGCGCACTCGTCTGGCGGAAAATGTTCGTCAGATTTGTTGGGGGGATGACAGCGAAACCGATGCGATTATTTATAATCTGTATTCGGATATTTGTTCGCGCCGCTTGGGGCCTCATGATATCCGCACGACACTTGAAAAGTTGAACGTCACGGGTGAGCAGGTCGACACGATCCTGGAGCTGCAGGCGCAGATTCCTGAAAATGATCCGGTTGAAAAGATCTACATCAATCTTGCGACCGACACCGATCCTGATTACTACCTGAAATTTGGTCGCCGGACTTTGGCGACCTATAACACCTTTCAAGTCGCCATCGACATGTTCCAGGACGGACGTTTAAGTCTTGAAGGCGTTTATGCGGTTATTCAGGATATGATCTATAACTACAGCTATACTCCTGAAGAGTTGATGAAAAGTTTTGACGAATTCATCCGTCGCGGAGTGATCGGGCAGGCGGCTTACGAAGCTGCACGCGCATTCTTTATCGAAAAAGGTTTGTTGTATCCGTCTTATCAACCCACAGTGGCCCCATTAAAAGAGAAAACCGTGGTCGAAGGCCGCGTCTATGAGATGGAAGGTCTGCATGAACCGTGGATTCCTGATCGCATCGATTATCTGCACGACTATCGCTAGGATTTGAATATGGATAGCAGAACTGAAATGAAAGAGGATGAAAATCTAAGATCCATACCTGTCGATCCTGTTGGATTGCGAAAGTATGTCATCGAACTATTGGATTCTCTTTCCTCCGTAAAAAGTCATGGCAAACGTGTGAGTATACTGGGTGAGGCCGGAGTTCATCTAAGATGCCTGGGGGATTTGAAGGAAGCAGAGCAGGTTTTGCGCGAAGCCCTTCGCATCATCAACGAGGAACAGCTGGGGGCTCGTCGGGAGTTTCAGAATAAAATCCGCCTGGGGCATGTGCTGCAATATCAGGGGAAGTTTAAAGTGAGCAATGCACTGTTTGAAGAAGTTGTCGCAGCCTGCCGGGTGAATGATGAGCTATCAAGCCTGTTGCCATTCGCCCTTCAGCACGCGGGAAAAAACCTGTTCGATCAAAACAGATTCAGCGAAGCCCTGCCATTCTTTGCCGAGGCGATGGAGCTAAGACTGAAAAATGATGCTCCCGAGGATCAGATCAAATCATCCGCGAGAGCTATCGAAAGAACCAAGGCACTTCTGCAGAATTAATTCGTCGTTAGCTGACTCGTTCTTGAACAACCTGGGTTGAGAAGTGGGGTTTTGCGAGGAGAAGTAGTTAAAGTCAGGAATATCTAAGACTTTTTCTGTAAATACCGATGTATTTATTATGAAGAAGTATCCGGCAATCCAAACTACCGCGATTCTCAATATGATACAAAAAGAGAGTAGTTCTGAATACTGGCGTCATCGCAGTGAGGCAGAGGGATTACTCAGTGAAATTGTCGACAGCGGAAGTGCATTGGGCCCGCTTTGTTTTGTTGGAGCCCCTTCATTTACGACAGTCCTTCTAAGAGGGGATGTTAGTTATTCGCGATTTCGACCGGGAGATCGAGTTGATCTTCGTATTCAAAATAGTAAGAGTGATAAATCGGCGCTATTGTCGGAAAATGGCATAGTAAAAAATCTTAGTTACCCTTCACCCGGGAGAATTGAGGTTCTAGTTGAATGCCAGCCATTTGATTTGGAGGGTGTTAATGAAGTTTTTTTATTCCAAAGTTCATCTGCATTATTTGGTAATATTTTAAGAAAAAGAATTGCTGAAAAGGCGAGTACCGAGCCAGCAATTCTTGGCGATGGTCGATATGACCTTAATGACTCTGGTGCCAAGTTCCGAGACCTTTTCGAGCAACTGAATCCTCCTCAACAAGAGGCACTGAGATATTTGATGGAAAACAATCTATCTGGAGCTATTCAGGGGCCGCCAGGTACGGGCAAAACCCATCTATTAAAAACCGTCGTTGAACTTGCTGTAAACTCGGGCATGAAAGTCTGTTTGGCGTCTTTTACCAATGCGGCTGTGGATAACTTGCTGTCGAGAATTGTTGGAGGCGGTGTGAAGTTTAATTGGTGGCGAGTGGGGGAGCTAGCAAAAGTTCGTCGGGACTTATATAGTGAAAATGTAAAGGTTAACGATTTCATCTCAACCATTTTTAATGACGAGATCAACGAAGCTCAGTTAGTGGGTTCTACTTTGCACAAGCTGGCCTTCAATAAAGCAGTTCCTAAATTTGACTTGTTGATTGTTGATGAAGCTGGTCAGGTTCCAATATATTTCTGGCCTTATATAGAACGAATAGCCAAGCGGGTGGTTCTAGTTGGTGACCAGCATCAGCTCCCTCCAGTTTTGGTAGCGGAACACAATGACCTTCCCTGTGATGATGTTTTCTCATTTGTCGTTGACAGTGATTCACCTATGTTGGAAATCCAGTATAGAATGCGCCGTGAAATTCAAGCGTGGTCTTCTGAAAAATTTTATCGAGGGAAGCTTACTCCAAACTTATCAAATTCCGATCGTGATTTCTTTCGTGGTAATCCTGCACTGTATACCGACGGGTTCGTCGTGCCTAAGAGATTTGATGGTGATGGGAGCGGGAATTCCTCAAAAAAGGAAGCTAACTATATCTCTGATAAGGTCGATAGACTAATTAAGAATGGTGTGGACCTCAGTAAAATTGGAGTTATCTGCCCGTATAGGGCGCAAGCGGGCCTCGTTAACTCAAATCTGCAAACGAGGTTTGGGGTTGAGTTGGCCTCTCAAGTGTTGATCGATACTGTGGAGAGATTTCAAGGGCAGGAGCGAGAAGCGATATTCTTGTCATTTGGAAGCTCTAATCGAAATCCAAACGATTTAAAGTTCTTGGCAAATGCTAAACGACTGAATGTTTCAGTCACGCGCGCAAAATCCAGATTTTATTGCCTTTACGATACTCAGCTTTGGGAAAATTCGCATAATCGTGTTTCAGCCGATTTAAACGAGTTCTTACGCTGGGTAAATTTCGGGAAAACCACAATTCGCAGAGCCGCATAACAGCCGGTGTACTTAGCTAGCTTTTTCAACCGACAATCTCAGGCCCATCGTTTTTAAGACAGCAGTCAATGTCCCAAGTGTAGGATTCCCTGACTTGCTAAGGGCTTTGTGAATTGTTGAAGGTGTTTTGTTGGCTTTCTTCGCAATTTGTTCTATGGACATTCCTAATGACTCCGAGACTTCACGAATTGCCTCAATGACGATTTCGGGGATATCTCCATTTTCTTCCAGTGTTGCTTTTAGATAGGCGATGGCTTCTTCAGTGTCTTTGTGAAACCGATCTTTTTTGAGGGCCGACCAGGATCTTAATTTTTTGGTGGTTTTCTTATTTTTCATAGCGCCTCCTATAATCTGCCAGATATTCCTTGGCTTGCTCGATGTCGTTGGTTTGGCGATTTTTATCGCCACCCGACACCAAAAGAATCACTCGTTTACCGATGAGCGTATAGTAAATGCGGAAAGCAGGATTCTTGAACTTCAATTCATACAAACCATTTTTTAGTGCCTTCGCATTGCCAGGTAGGCCCATTTTTAAGCGGTCTACTCGAGCTATGACTTTTCCTCTTACAGAGTTATCAAGCAAATCCAACCAATCGCTAAACGGCTCGGTTCCATTTTTATTTTCATAGATAAGTACTTCAAATGCGGTACTTTCTCTCTCCACTATAGCGTAGATGGGCGCAGATTGCAATATGCGTCGGGGGTTCCGGGTGTTTTTTGTCATAAACCACCGGGCTTAGTGCCATTCACCTACGTGGTAAGGTGGGCTCATCCATAGTATATGCCAATCAAACTCCCTGAGGCCTAGGCCTAGCAGGAAGGTGTCGCCTTTTTTTAGATGCTGTCTGATTTTTTCATCAACGAAGACAGGGTAGATTATTTCGTCATTAAATTCGTGGACGAGCTCTATCTGGTTCTTTAAAACTCGAGAGACGTGATACATATCCATCTGGTAGTGGGGAAATGCCAGAGCCTTGTGGTGGAGTTCAGCTTGGGTTTGATTTCCGAATTCCAGGTTGATGGCTTCGGTCAGTGTGTCGAATCGATTTCGTTTTGTTTCGTATTTTCTTTTCATCTAGATCTCCTTGGTCTCAAGGAGTGCAGATGACGTGCTAGCGCGGGTATTATGCTATTTACCAGTAGACTGAAAAACGAGAAAGGTTTGTCCGGTTAATGACCAAGAAAAGCGTTTTTCAGGTTTCACCTATTCAAATTTAAGAGGGAAAACCGTCGAGATAGGGTTGCCGGAGAAGCTTTTGAAATCTACACGGCGAATGGCTTCAGTCAGACATTTCTTGAAGGAAGCATCGCTGATTGTGGAATTGGTTACAGAAGGATTGCTGACCTTTCCGCTCCGTTCGATGGTGAAGCCGACAGAGGCTTGTCCCACGACGCCTGGAGTTTTTTGCAATAACTGCGTGTAGCACTTAAAGAAAGAGTTGCGGTGGGTGCGTAAAGTTTCCTGAATGAATTCAGAAGTCAGGCCCTCGCCCGCGGATTTCGCTCCGGCAAAACCTTCCGTGGAAGGTGCCAAGTCAGGCAGGTTTCCGCTGGCCGCTTGTTTGCGATAGTTTGCTTCGTAGTCGTTCGCCGTCCAGCGAACACCATCGCGTGAAATCATCACAGAGCCATCGCGTCCCGCGGTTTCCATCTGCACGTCACCGCGTTTGATCAGGATCACTTGGCGGCCGTACTCTTCATCCAGTGTGATCAGGGAGTTTTCCTGAACACGGATCTTGTAAGCGGAATCAAACGTCATCGTGGCATCGCCATCAGGGCCTGTTTCCACGGAATCCAAAGGATACAAGGAGGCCGTGCGAGTCAGGTTTTCTTTTTGAGTCATGTTTTTACGAAGAACGAAGACTGTGCCCATGTTCAGATCAACACGTGCAAGAGGGCGAACTGTCACTTTTTGTTTTTCAGTGAAATTGGAGACAAGGAGAGAGAGTGCAACACTCAATATACCAAGACCGATAAGAGATGGAATCAACAAGCTGTTCTTCTTCGCCATAGAGAAACTATAGCGAAGAAGTTAAAAGATGGCAGCTTATTTTGCAGGAGTTGCAGTAGCTGCTGGGCTTGCTGCAGGTGTAGCTGCTGCTTCAACTGGCATAGCAGTAGTTGCTGCTGCTGCCGCTGCGTCAGTTGGAGCAGGAGTTGCTGCTGGAGCAACCGGAGCTGTTACAGGCAAAGAATCAACAACAGATTTAGAATGAGTAGAAGAAGTAAATACCGACAAAGCCAGGCAAGTTACTGCGAAAATAACCGCAGCCCAAACCGTCATTTTACCAGCCAAAGATTGAGCACCCGTAGCACCCAATAAGCTGTTTGAACCTGAGCTTCCGCCCATGCCCAATGCGCCGTTGCTTTTTGAATCTTGGATCAAAACTAGAACGATCAAAACAAGTGCAACGATGATATGGATAATTCCAACAAAAGTAGTCATTTCAAGTATCTCCCAAAGTCCCACAATATAGGGACAAAGCAGCCCCTTCGTCCACCCAAAACACGGTTTATAGGGTCCAATGACGCGTGCAGTCGCACGTGGTTGTGTTTAATCCCGCCTCCTTCGTACACTGAAAGTCATGAAAAAACTCATTCTGCCCCTGATTCTAGTGATGTCCTGTTTGGTTGCCTGCACCTCGGATGAAAAGTCTCTTAAGAAGGCCGCGGAAGCAGCAGCTGCTGCACAATTTAAAAGCACAATCGAAGAGGAAGCCAAAGGTTACCTGACTCAGTCAGATACCTTCCTGAATGCCTATGTGAGCTTCATGGTGAAATTCGCGGAGTTTTCAGCCGAAGACATCAAATTGAATGGCGGTGTCATGGGCAGCGCCACTGTCTACATCACGTCCTATCCGCCAGACGTCCGAAAGGGACTTTTAAAGGTTGCCGCGACCGTGTCGCCAGCGGCAGTGAATCGATTCAATTTCGCAAACGCTTACCAGTTGATTGCCAAGGAAACCGGCCGGCCCGGTGAACCTATGAAATATCTCTTCGTGGTTTATAATTTGAGAAAAGACACCCACGGGGATTGGGTGGTTCAAAAATAGAATGATTGCCGCCCCTTGTTGAGAGTCCTTTAGTTGACCGGACTCCACGAATGTCTGACAAAACAAAGCATGTCTTTTTTGGTATTTGAAGGCCTTGATGGCTCCGGCAAAAGTTCACTGATGAAGGCTCTGGAAGCAGAGCTGCAAAAACGTGGAATTCCCACATACATGACTCGTGAACCGGGTGGCACTCCATTGGGGGATGAGATCCGTCACATGATTTTGCGTAAGGAAGGCCCAGCGCCGACTGCACGCACTGAATTGCTTTTGTACGAAGCCAGCCGTTCCCAACACGTGGATCAAGTGATCCGCCCACAACTTGAAAAAGGCAGTTGGGTTTTGTGTGATCGCTTTGCAGCAAGTTCCATTGCTTTTCAAAGCGGTGGCCGCGAGATTTCTGAAAATGAAGTTGTGATGTTGAATAACTTTGCAACCGGTGGGCTGAAGGCACACCTGACAATTCTGCTGGATCTTCCGGTAGAGGAGTCCCGCAAACGTCGTCAAGGTCGTGGCGAGCAAAATGGCGAAAGCGAAGACCGCATTGAATCTGAAGCGGATACTTTCCATGAAAAAGTAAGACAAAGTTTTTTGGCGCAAGCGAAAGCGGATGCTGCCGCGTGGTTGGTTCTGGATGCCAAAGAAACTCCGGCTGTGTTGTTTGAGCAATTGATCAAAGCACTGACCGACAAAAAGATTTTGAAGTAAGGAAACAAACAAGTGGCAAGGCTGCTGGATTTTATCCTGGGACACCAGGAGACGATAAAAAAAATGACGGATTCCTTCGAAGCAGGGAAGCCCGGGCAGACTTTTTTATTTGTGGGTCCGGCGGGAGTCGGTAAAAAAATGACGGCCATTGGTTTGGCGCAGGCCTTGATGTGCCCGCAAAGCGCTCGTGGTTGTGGTCGTTGTCCTTCATGTTTCCGTGTGGCGCAAAAAGATCATGCGCATGAAAACCTGCGCATCATTGCTCCATCCGGGGCGAATATCAAGATCGAGCAAGCCAAAGAAATCCTGGAGTTCTTAAGTTTGAAAAGCCTGGGCGGAAATCGCGTGATCATCATCGATCAGGCACAGCTTCTGAATCCACAGGCAGCAAACTCCCTGCTTAAAACTTTGGAAGAACCGCCAGACGGCACGTTCTTCTTTTTAATTGCACCCAGTGTCGCTGGCATTATGCCAACCATCCGCTCCCGTTCCCGCATCGTGCAGTTTAAACCGCTGGCGATGGAAGATCTGGGTAAGCGTGTGAAAGCACCGACCTGGGCTTTGAAATCCGCGGGTGGCAGTTTTGAAAAACTGGCGCAACTGCAGGACGGGCCAGAACTGGAACTTCGCGAAAAATCAGTCGAGATTTTGAAAGTCTTTATGAAAGACAAAGATTTTTTGCTGAATGAGATGTGGCGGGCTGAATTCAAAGACCGCCAACAGGGTCAAAGATTGTTGTCCTATTGGGTGGGTTATTTCCGCGATGCCATTGTTTATCAAGAGGGTGCCAAAGCCCAAATTGCGAATCTGGATCAGGCCGAGCTGATTAAGACTTTGGCCGAACAGACCCGCGAAAAACTGCTCGTTTTGATTCAAAAAGCCCTGCAGTCCGAACAGGCTTTGGGTGCTAACAGAGATTCTCAGTTGGTGATGGAAGAATACTTCATCACCAGCCAGGATATAGTGTAGAATAGTCCTATGACTGAATGGATTGATGTTCACTGCCATCTGAATATGCTCGAAGAGGGCGTCGAAGCCGCAATTCAAAATGCGAAAGCTGCCGGCGTTCGCAAAATTATCACGATCGGTACCGAGCTGAACGATCTGCCATTGGTTTTGGATTTGGCGCACAAGTATGCACCTGACGTTTATTGCACATTGGGAATTCATCCCCATGACGGCAAAACCTACACAGAAGAAGTCGGCAAATTTATTCTGGCCAATGCGAACGATCCAGCAGTGGTTGCGATCGGGGAGATTGGGCTGGATTATTATTACGACCAGTCACCGCGTGAAGAACAGCAACACGCTTTCCGGGCGCAACTTGAAATTGCCAAGCAAACAGGTTTGCCGGTTGAAATTCACACACGTGATGCAGAAGAAGACACCATCGCCATCCTGAAAGAATTCAAAGGCGAAGTGACAGGAATCATCCACTGTTTCACAGGCACTTCCTGGCTTGCAAAAGAAGCGTTGGATCTGGGATTTAATATTTCCATCAGCGGTGTTGTGACTTTTAAAAACGCAGATGACTTGCGCAATACGGTCCGTGGCTTGCCCCTGGATCGCATTCACGTCGAAACAGACGCGCCCTTCCTGGCGCCAATCCCGATGCGCGGAAAAAAGAACACCGCTGCTTACGTCGTTCATACTGCCAAATTCGTGGCAGACCTAAAAGGTGTGACCGTCGAACAATTGGCTGAGCAGACAAAGGCCAATGCTCTAAAAATGTTTCCAAAAATTTCCTGGTAATGTTTTAGATTACAATGCCTTTAGCAATACATCATATGTGCGAATTGAACCCGCGAATTGGCCGATAGTCTTGTTCTTAAGACGAGTTTCTCTCCGATAAATTGTTAAGAAATTTTATTTAACATCCCAAAGGAGCAGCGACTTGAGAACGTTCGGAGCCGTCTTGTTATTAACTCTTTTTTCGATCGTGTCGATCGCTCCGGGCTTTTGCAGAGCTTCCGGTCCGGGGGAATTTCGCACGACAAAAATGGGTTTGTTTCAAACGGTGTTTTCGGGCGATGAAGGCAAGTCTTTGGCGAAAGGCAGCCCAGCTGTAGGTGTAGAGTTTTTCCGTGATGCCGGTGGAGATATATTTCGGGGCTACATCAGAGGCCGATTTGGAAGCTCGTCAGGTCAGCAGAATTTTCTGGATGGAACTGACAAAGTATTATCTCCCTATACGTTTTATTTCGCACAAGGGGAACTGGGAGGAATGTTCTTTCCCGTTCCGCGCAGGGAATCCGGGACAAATCTATATTTGAGCGGTGGGGGCTATGTCAGCTACAACCAGCTCAGCCTTAGTACTTCAACGACTGTCAATTCACTTAAGACTCATCAAACGTCGCCTGGATATGGTTATAGCGCCGCGGTCGGAGTGGAAATGCTTTTTGGAATGAGCAAGAAGCTTCTGAATTTTGAAATGAGTTATCGCCAGGAATCAGCGCAACTTGCTGGGCAGACACGATTTGACCTAACCGGGCTGACGTTTTGTTTAAGTTATGGTTGGTAGGAACAAACAACAAATCCCGTTTATGATTTTCCGCAATGACTTCAAAGGCAGCGTGATCTGCAGGGCTGGTCGTCTAAAATAAGGCGAACCCAAAACATGGAGTTGTTGCGATGAAATCTTCTGTTCTATTATTGTCTTTGGCATTTGTATTTTCTGCGAGTGCCAAGCCAACGACAAAACTTATCCAGTCAAATGGTTATCCTGATAGAGGAATGGTTAAGGGCGCCCTTGAAGACCAGGATTATCAGCGGGCGTTGACGGCGTATCGTTTTTTTTATCCGACAGTTTCTGCAGAGGGAATCTTTCAGGGGGGCCGTGACAACGGCACCGTCGACAATGAAAGTATGTTCATCATGGCGGCGCAGTCTCATCACGTGGGATTAACGTTAAATTCTGACACTCCCTATGGTGGTGGGACCATTGATCTTTCTAATGGTCCTATGGTTGTCGAAGTGCCGGCCGGATCGTACATTGGTTTGGTTAATGATCATAATCAGAAATGGATTTTGGATTTCGGAATACCGGGGCCCAACAAGGGGCAGGGCGGAAAACATTTGATACTGCCTCCCGGATACAAAGGTGAAGTCCCTAAGGGTTATCAGGTTGGAAGATCAGCAACTATGAAAAATCTGGTGGCGATTCGGTCCCTGCCGACGGATGGCGACATGAAAAAAGCAATGAGTGCTTTAAGCAATTTCAAAATTCATCCTTTGAATAATCCCGGCAAAACGATGCGCATGATTGATCTGACCGATCGCAAAGTGAATTTGTCTTCACTGTCCTGGGAAGACAACATCAAGTACTGGCAGGCTCTGCACAAAGTAATTTCCGAAGAGCCGGCAAATCCCGAGTACGTTGCCATGTATGGAGTTCTTGAGAGTCTGGGAATCGCAAAAGGAAAAGAGTTTAAACCGGATGCGCGCATGAAGGGAATTTTAGAGCGTGCTGCCCGGGATGGGAAAGCGCAGTTGATCGTTGCCGCTTTTGCTGACTCTCGGCCTGAAAGAATCACTTGGAAAGACAGACGATGGGAGTGGGCGAGCTACGTGTCTGCAAATGGATACTTTATGACGGATTCTGGAATAGATCTGCAGGCGCGTGAACGCTGGTTTGCTCAGGCCATCATCGCTTCGCCAGCGATGTTTAGTCGTAGTCCTGGAGCGGGTTCGCTGTACTGGCTGGGACACTCAGACAGCAAGGGCGCGTACCTTGATGGTGGAAAATCATATCAGTTGAAGGTGCCGTATCCGGTTCCTGCAAAATTATTCTGGTCTGTAACGGCATACGATGCGCAGACTCGAAGTCAGGTGCAAAGCCCGCAGAATAAAGCGGCATTGCGATCCCTGTTTGAATTGCGGGACATCCCCGAGGGTACGAAAGAAGTGACCTTGTATTTTGGTCCGAAAGCGCCGGCGGGTAAGGAAAATTTCTGGATTCAGACTGTACCGGGTAGGGGCTGGTTTACTTACTTCAGAATTTACGGTCCGACGGAACCGACGTTTAATGGATCCTGGAGACCCGGGGATTTTGAAGCGGTGAAGTTCCCGACGGCTCCGCAAAAGATCGGACTTAATCAATAGCAAAAAAAGGCCCCTTCTCGGGCCTTTTTACTTTTTAGAATGGATTGTTGAATCTCCAGTCTTGAGCGAAGTCGAAATTTGGAACCCAGTAGACCTTGACGGTGTAGTTCATACCGCGGAACTGTTTGCTGCGAATTTCGATGATGGCTCTGGTTCCGCCGACAGTGCGCTCATCAATGCTCCAATTGCCGTTGGTGCCGTCATGCCAGTTGCTGATGACTTCATATCCCACGATGGTCGCGAAGTTGGTATTGAAGACCGCGTCTTTTTCTGTAACTCCGAATCCGCTGTTTTCTTTTATCTCAATTGTTTCCTCGAACACATCAGCGTAGGGGAAAGATTTTGTTCCGAACATCCAGTTGTTTAACGACTTCGATGATTTTTGCAATGTGTACGGTTTCGGTTCGGGCATGCTAAGTAAACTGCTATATCCGTTCTTTAAATCCTGAATGCGGTAAACATGGCATTTCAGTCCGAACATGTTTTGTTCAGCACCGCGCAGGGAGATATCCTGTTCATGATCGATAACCACATCCTGGCGCCATTGCAGGATGTCGATGTGAAGAGTGGGGTTCTGTGAGCCTCCATCACTGAGTGAAACACTTCCCCAATCGCGGTAGTGATCATCATAAAGTTTTACGACAGGATTGTTTTCGATGAAATTGTTCGAGGTGCCTTTGATTTGCAGTGTGATGTCATCACTGTTTGGCATGTAGTAGGTGAATTCGCATTGCAGTTGCGGTTTCATCGCAGCCTGTGCTTGAGAGTTGATCAAAGTGCCGGTAGCCAGAATCAGGGAAGCGATCACTAGTTTTTTCATTGGGAACTCCTATTTGGTGTTTGTTGAAGGCATCAGCGCCTCACACAAATAGGTATCGCTTTTTTATTCCAAAACCTCCAGTGGCAATCAAAAGGCATCAAAAAATGATACCCAATGGGCTGAATTGGGTCAAAAGCCTACTCAGCCGGCAATCTTGCTAAGCAATGAACTTAAAGTTGAAAGTTTAGGATCAAAATTTTTTCCCTCAATGATGTCATATAAGGTACGGCGACCAAGTCCTGTTTGTTTGGCGAGATCCGTTTTGGAAAGCGTCCGAAGATGCGCTACCAGTACATCTTGAAAAGTATGAAGATCGTTTTTAAGTAAACAATCCACCAATGTTTCAGCAATGAGTTTTTTGTTAAGTAATAGCGTTGTGCTGGGCTTAAAATCCTTCAGTGACTTTTTTGAGAAGGTTTTTCGCTTTTTTAATGTCTTTGCCTTGTCCATTTTTGTTCCCTCCCGCAAGTAGAATCACAATAGTATTGTCGATGAGTGAGGTATAGATGCGCATTCCTGAAATCCATTTTAGTTCTATCAAACCTTCGAAGCGATTTGTAAATCCCCAATGCCCTTCAGTTTGAAGCCGCTCCAGGCGAGCTGTAATAATCAACTGGGTCTTCAGATTTTGCTTCTGAAACCATTTTATAAAGTCGTCTGTTTCGTAAACGCGATAAACCACGTCTCTCTCTATTGTGCGGCAGACCGCACAAATAGTCAATATTTATGGATGGAGAGAGGCATTTGCATGAAAGATGCGGATTTTATCTGGTATTTAGCGTTGATTCAGGGCCTTTTGTTCTTCGCGCTTAAACCAGGCATAATTAGGCGCAACCTTGGCTGCTTGCGAATACTCGCGGCAGGAATGTTGCCCGTTTTCCAAAACTTTACCGAAGTTCGCAGAGGTCACGCCGACGATTTTAGTGACGCCATTTTGACTGTAAAACTGCGGGCCGCCGGAATCACCCTGGCAGATATGCGAAGTCGAACTGGTTTTTAAAAGATATAAATCACCGAGCTGATGGTAATCGTTTTGAACCTGCACAACTCCACGATGCAAAACCCCTACAGAGTGGCGCAAGTTTTCACCAGGCTTGCCGGTGTAGTCCTGAGATCTGCCGTAACCATAAACATACAGCGTGTTGCCACCGTAGTTCGCGCGAGTATCGGAATCCATCACAGCTGGGATAAATCCAGCAGGAGCCGTACCTTCAAAGACCGCCATCGCGATGTCGTAGTTGTAAACTCTGTTGGTGTTGTATTCAGGATGCTTTTTAAACACCAAGCCACGGCGAATAAGGGCCGAGTTTTTGATTCCGATTTGATTGGCGAAAACAACCTGAAAGCCCGTGAAAGCTTTCACATGCTTCGGATCAAAGCAGTGGGCCGCGGTAAGAACTGTGCGAGTTCCGACCAGAGCAGCAGAACAAAATGTGCGAACCGCGCCGTTTGCTCCCAATAGTTCAATGAAAACCAAACTCTTCGCTGCGGCGGTAGTGCGAGAGGTGACTTTGCTGCCGTTGATAACGGCGTTGTCTTGGGTGATTTGAAGCTGCGAAGTCAGATCGCCCTGACAGGCAGCCAAAGACGCCAGTGACAACGCGATGAGAATCAGTTTGTTTTTCATAGTGCCGTCTTTATCGAACTCGGGGAGCTTGGCAACTAAATTCGAAAATACGGCCAGATTCCAGTGAAGTTTCTTGCGCTGCTTTGGCCAAGGGTTTTAAGCTAAAAAGGTGGAACGACTTTTATCTGTGCAGCACGGTGAAAAATTTAATACTTTTAGCCACTTATTGGGAGCGCTGATTGCCTTTGTGGGCGTCGCTTTCCTGATGCACACGGCCTTCGTGCGTCAGGATATTCCACGCATTATTACATTTACGATATACGGTGTTTCAACCGTTCTGATTTATGTTTTGTCGGTTCTTTATCATTCCGCTCAAGGCGAGCAAAAGCGCACATTCCAGAAACTCGATTATATCGGGATTTATTTCAAGATTGCAGGGAACTACACTCCCTATATGATTCTGGCGATCAGTGGTGTCGCAGGATACTCGGTTTTGCTGGTCGTTTGGGGACTGGCGCTGTTGGGAATTTATCTGGAAGTTTTCAGGAAACCTAAGGGTGCCACCTTGCGTAATATTTTGTATGTCACAATGAGTGCTTCAGTGATCCCTGTTCTGACTGACCTCTATCAAGCGGTCTCAATGTGGGGATTCACCCTGATCATGGTGGGCTTTTTGGCCTATGTAATTGGTTTCATTTTCTTTTTATTCGATGAAAAAATTAAGCATGGCCATGGAATCTGGCACATGTTCGTGATCACCGGAAGTATGTGTCAGCTGATTTGTCTGCTGATGTTCGTAGCCTAAAGGTTTCCGTTTAAAAATACGTAATAAAATTTGGAATTTCTTTTCAATGGAATTAGGGCCAGTATGGCCCCGATTTTAGTGGCACGAACTTTGTTATAGGGTTCATTGCGACTTAAAACTCCTATCGAAAGGGAACCACTTATGAAAACAAATCACCTGATTCTTGGCGCGGCACTCTTCGCCTCTGTCATGCAAACTTCAACTTTAGCTCACGCGGCTTTCGATAAGGGAGATGTGGGCACAATCATCGGTGGTGTTATCGGGGGCGTTGCTGGTTCCGGTTTTGGAAAAGGCAACGGCAAAACGGCGGCAACTATTATCGGTGCAATCGCAGGTTCTGTGATCGGTAACAAACTTGGTCAAAACATGGAAGACAACGATCGCCGCGCATATGGTGAGGCTCAACGTCGTTCTCTTGAGGGCAATATCGGAGAAAATTGCGGTTGGGATGGTGGCCAATATGGTTCTCGTTCCGGCGCGCGTGGATCTTTTAACTCCACTCGCGAAGGTTATAACTCTCGTGGTGAATATTGCCGTGAATATGTCAGCGTTATTGAAATGCGTGGCCGTTCGGAAAGAACTCAAGGCATTGCCTGCCAAGGTCACAATGGTTCCTGGTCAGAAACTCGCTCTTCAGATGTAAGCTGGGGCGGTCGCCCTGGTCACGGTCGTCCAGGCCTTGGTGATGGCGGTTACGGACCTCGTCCAAATCCACGTCCTCGTCCACCAATGCCACCTCCACCAAACCCAGGTGGTCGCTATGACCGCGCGGAAGTTCAGGTTTCCAGCATCACGCGCCGTACGGGTGGTGAGTGGGTTCGCCTAAGTTTTGCTTACCCTCAAGCTGTTGATCAGATTGAAGTTCGTACCTTGACGGCGGGTGTTCGAGTTCATGACGCGATTGTCTATACACAAAGAGGTCAAAGACTATCCCTTTACAGCCTTCAGGGCCGCGGAACGATGTACGCGGGTCAAAGCGCGGTTTCTGAAAACTTCTACCGCGGTGATCGTGTGACTGCCATTGACGTCCGTTTGGAGTCCATGGGTGGCCACGCAGACGTCCTTTTGACAGTATTCTCGTTGGACGGTTACCCGAATATTAACGTATCCCGTTTCTAATCCGGGTCTTCCCTTTATAAGCCATAAAAGCCAGTCGGGACAGGGTGTCTAGACTGGCTTTTTAGCGTTCAAAAGCACATAGTGAGCTGTTTTTTTAAACAAGGAGCTCATTCATGGCAAAACTTCGTATTGGTATTAATGGTTTTGGTCGTATCGGTCGCGTTTTCTTCAGAGCCGCGCACGAGCAATTCGACATCGTAGGTATTAACTCTTTGGATAGCATTGAAGGCAATGCGCATCTTTTGAAATACGACTCTGCTCACGGCACTTTTGCCGGTGACGTTTCTCACGACGGTGAAAACCTGATCGTTAATGGTAAAAAAATCCACGTAACAAAATCCCGCAATCCAGCTGAAGTTCCTTGGAAAGCTTGGGGCGTAGACGTTGTTGTTGAGTGCTCTGGTGCATTCAAAAACAAAGAAGACTTCATGAAGCACATCGAAGGCGGAGCGAAACGCGTATTGGTTTCTGGCCCTGCTGAAAAAGGTGCAGACATCACTATGGTTTACGGCATCAATCACGAAGCCTACGATCCATCAAAACACCACGTAGTTTCAAACGCATCTTGCACAACAAACTGCCTGGCGCCTCTTGCAAAAGTATTGAATGAAAAATTCGGTATCGAGCACGGCACTATGATGACAATCCACTCTTACACGAACGACCAAAAAATCTTGGACGCTCCTCACTCTGACATGCGCCGCGCTCGCGCTGCTGCAGTTAGCATGATCCCAACAACAACTGGGGCTGCTAAAAACGTAGGTTTGGTATTGCCAGAGCTTAAAGGCAAAATCGACGGTATCTCCGTACGTGTTCCAACTCCAAACGTATCTTTGGTGGATTTCACATTCCAAGCTAAAACTGACGTGACTAAAGAAGCGGTTAACGAAGCTTTGACTGCGGCAGCTAACGGCGCTTTGAAAGGCGTTCTTGCTGTTGAAAAAGAAGAACTTGTATCTGTTGATTTCAACGGCAACAAATTCTCTTCTATCGTAGACCTTGCATCCACTATGACTGTGGGTCCTCGCATGGTTAAAGTTCTTTCTTGGTACGACAACGAAACAGGCTTCTCAAACCGTATGGTTGACGTTCTTAAGCACATGGCTGCGAAAGGTCTTTAATCAATGAGCGCAGGTCTTAAAGGTATTAAAACCGTTCGTGATTTCGCGTTGGAAGGCAAAGTTGTCTTTCTTCGCCTGGATCTGAACGTTCCTATGGAAGGCGGCAAGATCACGGATGAAAACCGTATCACGGCTTCACTTCCAACTATCAAGTACTGCATGGAACATGGTGCGAAGATCGTTATGGCTTCTCACTTGGGTCGTCCAAAATCCAAGGACGATAAAGAGTTCTCTCTGGAGCCTGTTGCAAAACGTCTTCAGGAACTTTTGAGTGCAGAAGTGATCTTGGTTGAAGAACCAGATTCTGATGCTCCTGTTCACTTGCTCCCTTCTTTGAAAAAGAATCAATTGATCCTTCTTGAAAACGTTCGTTTTGAAGCGGGTGAAACAAAAGACTCTATCGAGTTCGCGCAAAAAATCGCAAACTACGCAGAGATCTACATCAACGACGCATTCGGTGCTTCTCACCGTGCGCACGCAACGATTCATGCGTTGCCGTCTGTGATGAAAGAAAAAGGCATTGGTTTCCTGATCGAAAAAGAAATCAACATGCTGGATTCTCTTTTGACGAATCCAAAACGCCCTTACATCGCTGTGATGGGTGGTGCAAAAGTTTCTGACAAAATGCCGGTTATCGAAAAATTGATGGATATCGTTGACGGTTTCATCATCGGTGGCGCTATGGCTTACACATTCTTGAAAGCTCAAGGCGTGTCTGTTGGTAACTCTTTGGTTGAGACTGACAAGGTTCGCTATTGCAAAGAGATGATCGAACGTATCGCAGCTCGTGACAAAACGATCGTGCTTCCGGTAGATCACGTGGCGACGAAAGCTTTTGGTGATGTGGCGAATGCTCACACAACGAAAGATGTTGTCATTCCAGATGGCGAGATGGCGTTGGACATCGGACCTCAAACGATCCGCAATTACTCTGCAGCTCTTAAAGAAGCAGGAACTATTTTCTGGAATGGCCCCATGGGCGTTTTCGAAAATCCAGCATTCTCTAAAGGGACATTCGGCGTAGCGAAAGCGATCGCTGAATCCAATGCGACTAAAATCGTTGGTGGTGGTGATTCTGCGGCTGCGGCTGAGATGTCTGGTTATGCAGACAAGATGACTCACATCTCGACTGGTGGCGGAGCTTCTTTGGAATACCTTCAAGGTGATAAACTTCCAGGTCTGGAAATTCTTCGTACGAAATCTCGCCCAGCGAGCAACTACGAATAGTATCTTTGGAAGGCTCCATAAAAGGGGCCTTTCTTTTATCGAGGTTTTTATGAAAAAGATTTTTGCTGGTAATTGGAAGCTTTTTAAATCGCCTGCTGAGACTCGTTCTTTCTTGAACAAGTTTAAAGAGGTGATGGGATCTGTAACTGGCGAAGTTGTGTTTTTTCCTTCGGCTATTTCTTTGGAAGCGGCTTGTGAGGCGGTGAAGGGTTCTGCGATCAAGATTGGTGTGCAGAATGCGTATACTCAGGCTTCTGGGGCATTTACTGGAGAAAACTCGGCTCAAGTTGTTAAAGAACTGGGTGGTCAGTACATTTTGATCGGGCACAGTGAGCGTCGTTCTATCTTTGGTGAAACCGATGCTTTGATCGCTGATAAAGTGGCTTACGTTCAATCTTTAGGACTGACTCCGATGTTGTGCATTGGTGAAACTTTGCAGGAGCGCGAGGCAACTCACACATTCCGTGTATTGGAAACTCAATTGCTTTTGGGCCTGGCGAAAGCTGACAAAGCAAAACCGATTGTTGTGGCTTACGAGCCAGTTTGGGCGATTGGCACTGGCAAAGTGGCGACTCCTGAACAAGTGGCCGAGACCCACACGGATGTTCACAATATTCTGACTAAAATGGGCTTCACAGCACCGATTCTTTACGGTGGCAGTGTGAAACCGGACAATGCCGGTCAACTGATCAAGCAAGCACACGTCAGTGGTTTCTTGGTTGGTGGCGCTTCACTGGAAGTTGATTCCTTCCAAAAAATTGCGAGTGTTTAGTGAAAAGAGAGCTGATGAAGCTCTCTTTTTTTATTTCTAACGTACTGGAATAAGAAGGACTGTTTATGAAAGTATTGCCGATTCTGTTGGGACTTTTCGTTTTCACCCATGCCAATGCCAAGGATGAAAAATCAGTGCTGCTGGCGATCTCCAAGACGGAACACAAGCTTGTTTTCGTCGATTCTGTGTCGCTGAAAATCCTGGGTAAAATCCCGGTCGGTCAGGATCCCCACGAGGTCGTTGTGTCCGAAGACGGCAAGACCGCCTACGTTTCAAATACCGGGAGCGGGCTTTTTCATGAGATCAACGTTATCGATATTCCCGGAATGAAAGCCCTTCCTTCAATAGATACGGGGGCGTTGTTGGGGCCTCATGGAATGACTTTTACCGATGGGAAGTTGTGGTTTACCTCTGAGGGGTCAAAATCCGTCGCGCGAATTAATCCGAAGGACGGCAAGGTCGATTGGATTATGGGTATCGGTCAGAATCGCACACACATGATTCAAGTTTCTCCGGATGCGAAACAGATTTATGCGACGAATGTGGATTCAGGCACTTTAAGTATTTTGGATAATTTAATGCTACCACCGCCGATTCCTCCCATAGGAAAACCGTTGTCGACCGCGAAACCGCAGATGGGATGGTTGCAGACGATTATTCCTGCGGGCAAAGGCGCTGAAGGCTTTGATGTATCCCCGGATCGTAAGCATATCTGGGTCACTAATGCCCATGATGCCACTGTTTCGATTGTTGAAATCGCCTCTAAGAAAGTTATTAAGACCTTAGATACCAAAGTGTTGGGTATTAGTCGGATCAAGTTCACTCCCGATGGCAAACGAGTTTTGATCTCCAGCCTAAGAACAGGTGATTTGCTTATCTATGATGTTGCAACTTTTAAAGAGATCAAAAAGCTGAATCTGGGTAAAGGAGCCGCCCATATTCTGATAGAGGACTTGGGCAATCGCGCCTTCGTGTCCTGTACGCCGGCGGGTTATATCTCGATCATTGATTTAAATAAGATGGAAGTGGTCGGGAATTTGGATATTGGACTGCGTCCTGATGGAATGGATTGGGCGAAAATGTGATTCGACCTTGAAATTTTCATTTCGTTATCTCCTAAGGGTTAAATTTATTTTCGAGTGGAATCTATGAACGGTCGGATGTATCAAACTTTTGAAATTTATTAAGACAGGAAAACAATATGAAAAATTCATGGCTGGCAAATCAAAAAGTTCAAACTCTTCTGGCAAGTCTTTACAAAGATTCTGCGGATAACGATGCGGCAAACCGCAAGGAAGCAAATGAACTTCCGGATACTGCAACCTCTGAGGAGTTCTATACAGCCATGCGCAAAGTGTACATGGCCGTTGGATCTGATTTTGGAAACATGCTCTATGCGCTGGCGCGCGCGACCAAAGCAAAAACGATTGTTGAGTTCGGAACTTCATTCGGTGTTTCTACAATTTATCTGGCGGCAGCGATCAAAGACAATGGTGGTGGCAAAGTGATCACCACAGAGTTTCATCCAGAAAAAGCCGCAAAAGCAAAACAGAATCTGACTGAAGCTGGTTTGATCGAGTATGTAGAGTTCCGCGTGGGCGATGCTTTGCAAACGTTGAAGCAGGACAAACCACAAAACGTGGATCTGCTTTTCCTGGATGGTCCAAAGGGCATGTACATGGACGTATTGAAGCTGATGCAAGATCAATTGCGCAGCGGAGGTATCCTTGCGAGTGACAACACCGATCACGATGGCTTGCAGGACTACTTGGCGTATATCAGAAATACCGACAACGGATATATCTCGTCACCGATTCACACGAAGCGCGGTGAAAGACATCCCGCTCACGAAGTCAGCGTAAAAGTATAAATAAAAAATGGCAGCTCGAAGCTGCCATTTTTTCTATCCGTTGCCTTGGTGTTTTGATCTGATGAAGTTCTGTATTGATTTCTTCAAGGCAGCTGCATCCGCAGGTGGAAGTTTCTTTAATGCTGTCTCGTACTGCTCTTGGCGCTTTTTAATGGCTGCTGATTGGTTTTTTAATTCAGGCTCCGAGTAATCAAAAAGCACCAGCACCAATTCAGAAGAATATTGTTCTGAATCTTTTTTATTCATTGCCGAAGCCACTTTAACAATTTGATCCAGCAGAAGTTGATCTTCAGGCGAGTCCTTGAATGCCTTCACTGATTTTTCAAGGATATCGAAGATCTTGTCGCGATTCTTGCTGTCACTCTCCTGATAGCGTCCTTCCTCGGGCAGGGAGGTCACAAGTTGTTCTGCTTTGCTCAACGCAATCAATGAGTCATCCGCCGACACAGCCGCGGCTTTAAAACTGATCAATGAAAAAATAAGAGCGATTAAAAATATTTTCTTCATATACATCCCTATATTTTGACCATCACACCGATTATTCTATAAGGTTTCCCTTTTTTGGCAAAGCGTTTGGCCTTATCAAATGTCATAAAGCTGCCGTCTTTTCCCCGACTCATATCACGGGGTCTGACGAAGTCGCTGACGTAACCACCATCTGATTCCCAGTCTGTCTTGATTTGAATATCGCCAGCTTCATTTTTATCTGAAGTTGCATAGACCAGAAAAGCTCCTTTTGGAGCATCGTCCGGTGTTTTGATGATTCCTTTATAAGGGGATTCCATTAAGTTGGTAAATCCCTGGGCTTTTAAGTCGCGGACAGCGTCCTTTGCTTCGCCACCTGGTGGATATTTTTTCAACCAGCCACCCGCCATACCAGCTCTTTTTACATACTGATAGCACATACTAGTGGAGTAGGGCTCTTTGTTCGCCATCGCCGATCTAATCATTTTTTGCGTTTTAGGATCGTTGGAGTACTTTCCGATTTTAGGAAAATTCTTCCAGTCATGTTCACTCATGGTATAGCGGCGCTTTTTGTAGCGAGCATAAAGAGCGTCATCCTTCGCTTTGGCATTGTCACTTGCGGCGACTTCTGAGGAATCTTTTTTAAAGTCTTTGGGCTTTTTACTTTCTGAGGCAGCATCATCCAAAGTTTTTGTCGCAACATCTTTCAAATCATTGCGATTGGCTTCATTGCCACCGCAGGAGTTCGTCAGTTTACAGTTGCCGCCCATGCCAGCTTCAGTGCGTGTTTGATCTGGCATAGCTTCATTGGGATCAACCGATTTGTCATCGTTGGAAAAAGGCGCGGGTTGCGAGACGCCAGCTTCGCGGGATTGCTTGGCTAATGCTGACTCTGGATTTTGCATTTCCACGTCATCACCATCGCGGAACTTCAGCCACGGATTTTTCTTATTATAGAAAACCCAGACCAGATCACCAACTTGGGCTTTTGTTTTACCTTTACCCACACTGGTCAAACGAACTTGCACAGCATAGGAACCGGAAGAATTCATACGCTTCGTGGTGACCACATCTGCTTTCGAGCCGGGAGGTACAGTCGATAAAATATTTCGGGAGTTTTTTGTAAACTCAGGCGAGGAGCGACCATTCACTCTTCCATTAAAAACGAGCTCGCGAATGTCCTCGGAAGCTTGCGCGAACGCGAATGCTCCAAAAAACATCACTGATGTCGTAATTAGTAGAATTCTGAGTCGTTTGATCAAGCAGTACCCCTCACTGGACTTTTCGGCGATTTTGCCAAAATCATGAGTGCTTTTGAGTATTTCGGTGATTTTTGCTTAACCTGTGCGACATAATATTTCTGCGAGTATTAAAGTATTTATCAATTAATTTAGTGATTCCATGTAGTTAGGATCATTTTGGGAAATTCCATTAAAAACCGGGACCTTGGAAAGCCTCTTGCCCGAGGTGCTATTTTGGAAGAAAGTAGGTCGACTAACAGGAGTTTCGGTTCCCTATGAAAGTAACTTTTGAAGACATTCAAAAAGCGCGCGAGCTTATCAAAGACATCATCAGCCCCACGGAATTGAGTCATTCAATCAGTGCCAGCAATCTCCTGAACAGTGAAGTGTATTTCAAATTTGAAAACACTCAGCGCACGGGCAGTTTCAAATTTCGTGGTGCCTATAATAAAATCTCCAACTTAAGCGCTGAAGAAAAAGCCCGAGGAGTGGTTGCCAGTTCCGCTGGAAATCACGCACAAGGTGTCGCTTTATCTGCACGTTTGGCGGGAGTAAAATCCACTATCGTCATGCCAGAGAATTGCTCTATCAGCAAGGCAACAGCAACGCGCGCCTATGGTGCGAACGTGATCTTGAAAGGCGAAATCTATGATGAAGCCTACGAGCATGCGCAGAAGCTTGAAAAGGAAAACGGGTACACTTTCGTTCACCCTTACCAGGATCCGTTTGTTATCGCAGGTCAGGGCACTATTGGTATTGAAATTCTGGAGAAGGTTCCGGATCTGGATACTGTGATTGTTCCCATCGGTGGTGGCGGACTTATCAGCGGCGTGGCGCTCGCGGTAAAAACCTTGAATCCAAAAATCCGCGTGATTGGAGTGCAAAGTGACCGTTCACCGGGAATGGCTTGCCTTTACAACAAGCAAACTCCTGATCAAAAAAAGAAAAGAGCCGCGACGATTGCCGATGGTATTGCGATTAAGAATCCGTCGCAGATCATCTACGACAGCTTTATTTCAAAATACGTCGACCAAGTCGTGACTGTCAGTGATGACGAAATTGCAGAGGCGATTGTGTTCCTGATGGAGCGTGCGAAAACGGTGGCCGAAGGCTCTGGCGCGGCAGCGATGGCAGCGGCCATGCATGCGGGAATTAATCTGGGTAAGAAGTGCTGTGTGATTATCAGCGGTGGCAACATCGACTTGAACATCGTCAGCAAAATCATCGACCGTGGTCAGGCTTTGCGTGGGAAGCTGTGTGAGCTGTCTGTGATCGTTGATGATTTGCCAGGGAACCTGAGCAACTTGACTCAAGTGATTGCGTCAGAAAAAGCCAATGTTCTTGAAGTTCGCCATGACCGTGTTTCGCAAGGATTGTCTTTGCGTGAAACCAGAATTGATTTTGTGTTGGAGACTTCCAGCATTGAACATGTGGAAAAAATCAAAAAAGCACTCGAGGCTTCCGGAGCTAAAATTATTTAGTCGGATCCGGAGTTGTGGAATGGGGGTCCCAGTCGGGGACTCCGTATTTCATCAGAATGCGCGCCAGTTCACCGTTTTGGCGCATTTCAACCAATCCCTTTGAGAAAACTCTGGCATATTCTTCCGATTTCTTATTAGACGGAGAAAATGCCATAAATAGTTTCGCATCGTTGGCAACCGTGGAGCTCACGGCTTTGTAGTCGTCAGGATTTATTTTCATCTCAGCCAGTACCGTGCGCAACACCAGCTGATTTTCGATAAAGGCATCCAGGCGTTTGCTTTCCATCATTTTCAGGATTTGTTCCAGTGGATGCTCACCAGAGATGGAAACAAAGATTTCCCGGTTTTCATTGATGATGCGATCTACATCACCGCCGTAAGCATAACCGTTGATGACCCCAATTTTTTTACCCGTCAGTGAGGAGTAATCCTTGTATGTCCAATTGGAGTCTTTTTTAACGAAGAAGAAATCCTGGCCAAGTCCCAGTGTTTTTGTCGGGAAGACAAAGTCGGGGCAATCGTTATAGTTGGCACCCACAACGGCTGTGGCCTTATTTTTACGGGTTTCATTGACCGCACGGGCCCAGTTGACCATCGAGAACTTTACTTTGTGGCCGGCTTTTTCAAAGATTTTGGTGGCGACTTCAACCATATACCCTGGAGCCGAGCTGCTGTCGCAGACGTAGGGGCACCATGCATCGGATCGAACTAAAATCGTGTCAGCTTTCGCCGGCAGCGACTGAATTCCGAAGATGAGTATGATTGCAGACACAAGAGTTTTCATTTCAAGCCGCCCCTAATTCTTACGGCTGCTTCATTCGTTACCGTGTCTTTCAACAAGTTACCAATTCAAAATCAGTTATTGCTAAGTTGTAACTGCAGCGGGTGGTCGAATTTAAAGAATTTGCTCTATGGATTTCAGAGGAGAAATAAACTAATTCTAGTGTTCCACGAGATTGTGTGAGATTGCTTTGTTCGAGAGTATTTTAGGTCGCAAAAAGTAGCTTTTGTGAAACATAAGATGCTTAGCGCCCCTAACGGACGCAGGGGCTCTAGAAATCGACTTTGCGAACGAAGTGGCACGTGTATCCACCCGGATTTTTAGCAAGTAATCCTGATGATACCCCTCTGCAGACCAAAATGGAGCGGCCTCTTCAACTGTGGTGGCAGCTGGCTTGCCCCAGGCGCCGGATTTGTCCACACGGGCAATGACCTTTTCGGCCGTTTGTTTTTGCTCTTCGGAGGTATAGAAAATCTCGCTGCGATATTGGGTGCCAATGTCGTTACCTTGGCGGTTTTCCGTGGTTGGATCATGGATCTTGAAAAAATAGAGCAGCAGATTCTCGTAAGACAGTTGATCTGGATTGAATTCAACTTTGACGGATTCAGCATGATTTGTCGTGCCGGTTTTGACTTCGTTGTAGGTGGCATTTTGGGTGTTGCCACCCATGTAACCCACTTCAGTCTTCATGACCCCAGGCAGTTTGCGCAAAAGGTCCTCCATGCCCCAAAAACAACCACCAGCCAGGTATGCGATTTCTGATTTCATGGAGCCCCCTTGTTTAAGCTATTCGACAATGACCTTTGTTTCCGGTCGGCCGTAGCCACCGCCAGATCCCGAGCAGAAGCTCACGATCTCGCCTTTTAGAATCTTTTGTTGTCCCAATACAGGCAAGCTCTTTGTTGTGCCTGCGTGTTCAAGGGTGACCTCGGAAGGGTCCCCATGCGAGCAATTTTTTGGCAAGCGAGGGCGATGCAAAGTCATATCTGTCAACCACGCTGCTTGGAGATCTTCCAAGGCCTCGATTTTACAGATCATGCCGCGACCACCGTTGAACTTTCCTTTTCCACCGATGGAATTGCGACGGTCGATGCGGTGAATACGCACCGGGAACTGTCTTTCCAAAGTCTCGACCGACAGGGTTTCAATGTGGGCACTGCGTCCTTCAACTTCAGACGTTGCTCCCTGGCCACCACCGATGCTCAGGAAAGTCTGAGTGGACTCATGGTTCAGTTGCACCAAAAGGGGAGTGGTTGAGCTAAGTGATTTTTCATTTTTAGTGTGAATGTATGACAAAGCCAGATCGACAGCCGTCTTCAGTGCCGCCACTCCGCAGGTCATTCCCTTCAAAGTCGAAGCCGGGTACTTGGCCATCAACCAGCAGCCCGCGGGTTTGGTGACTTGTAAAATCGAAAAGGAACCCGTGTTTGCATAGCGATCAAAGCCGTAGAAATCACTGATGGCTTTAAAGCAAGTCCCATAAGCCGCTGACTCTGTCAGGTGCAGGGTTTTGGCAGCCGAAGTGCCCCCGAAATCCATAGCAACGCGTCCGTCCTGAATTTCCAGATTTAAGCGCAGCAATTCGCCACTATCCAAAACAACATCAACCCGCGTTTCACCAGAGGCTCTTTCGGAAATCTTTTGTACAGCCAGTTTCTTGGACAGATGCAGATAGTCCTCGATCAGCTCCCCGGTTACGGAAATTCCAGTGCCTTCGATTGTATCATGCAGCTTTTGAGCACTGGCAATCATGTCTGCGCATTGTGCTTTGATCCACTCCGTGAAATTCGCCGGGCATGCAGGGTGAGCACTCATCGCTCCCAGAATCATTTCATTGAGTTGGCCTTTTTGGCGTAAAGGAGTCGGGGGAATTCTGAGGCCTTCTTCTTCTACACTTTTTGCGAACTTGATGTTTTTGTTCAAAGTGCGGCGGTTGACCCAGATCAGATCTTCGGAAACGGCCATGATAAAAGTGATTTCATCCAGGGTCGTTCCACCGCTGTAAGGATCGTTCAATAGGGCAATATCGCCTTCGGCCAATTTCAAATACTTTGAAGCGGTGTTTGCAGCCGTCACCAAAGTGCCATAGGAGACCGGATTGCTTCCACGCACCATGAGTACGTCATTTTCAGTTGTAAGCAGGGCTGATTCGCCTTGCAGGAAATCAGAAAGCAAAGAATGAAAAAGTTCGATATGGTAAGACATAAATTAAACCTTCGCCTTCATGCCCACCGCAACCACGGCGCGGGCTTCAGCAAAATCCTGATCATCAATAGTGGCATTGCTGTCTTTTTTGAAACCATTTGCAAAAAGCTCAGCCAGGGGGCCTGTAACTTTGATTTTTTTATTCTGGCGATGCAGAAGGGATTCCATCACGATTTTCTGCATGCCCAGGCTTTGCATTTCTTTGATCACAGTTGAAATTTCAAGATTGCGATCATAACTGGATTTAACCAGAGTCAGAAGAGCGGTTTTAAATTTTTGAATTCCCGCAGCCACAGTGCGATCCTGCAGTCCCTCTGTCTTAGTTAGTTTGGCATTTTCAGTCCAAAGATCAATCAGCGTGGGTTTTTGCCCGCGACCGATACTCATAGGGCCAGGTTCCCAACCCTCAATGCTGTTACTGAAATCAAAGTGTTTGAAAGAGTTCAGTTTCAAACCCATGGTTGGTTGAATCTTCAGTGGACGAATTTGCACACTTTTGATTTCAACTTTGCCCCAAGGACTTTCCCAGGTGTTGCTCCACGAGTTGGGAGAGATCAATACAAAGTCCTCAAGCCCCAGATGCAAAACATCCATCTGTGATTTTTGATACTGCAGTCCCAGCGCGCTGTAGGAACCAAATAGACTGCCCACGCATTTGTAAGTCTCGTCCTGAAAGATTTCACCTTCAGCGCCCACGAAAAATACGTTGGCCTCGGAGACAGCATCTTTCATGCCGTCAAGAAGATCTTTTTTCAGATCCTGAAACAGGCCGGAGACAGTGGCATTGAGCGCATTTTTTCTCCAACGAGTGACCTCGTCCTGATTTTCAGTTTTTTCAGGGATGTAAACTTCGATGCCTTTTGCTTTGAACAACTCAAGCGCCTGCTTTTCATGGGCGGGATTGATGTTCGCATGCAAAAAGTGAAGACAGACCTTTTTGATATTCATCAAAAGAATTTTTGCGGCAATGCCTTCAATTTCCTGGTTGTCCAACGGCTGCAGAATCTGTCCTGAAGCCAGCACTCTTTCGCGGACGGAAAAATGCAGTTCGGAAGAAGTGAGTGCTGATCCTGAGCAACCGCGAAGTTCAAGCCAGTTTTCAAAACCCTCTGTCGTTACGTGGGCAACGGCACCGGAGAGTTTATAATCCATGAGTTTGTCGGAAATTCTCAGGCTCACGAAAGCTTTGGCAATGCCTTTGTCTTTGTGAGTTGAAAGGAATTGTTGAAGAGAATTCTTTAAGTTCTCACGGGACAGGTAGGCGCGTTTGGCTGCAACCGTGTTTGATCCATCCAGCAGAATATATTCTGCGAACGATTCGCCCACACTTACACCTAACATGAAACTGTTTTGCATTTTTAAACGCTCTCTATTGAAATCGCACTAGAATGTGTTAAAGCTAGGCGATCAGATATAGCAAAGATATGGCCGTAAGAAAAGGATTGTTACGTGAAGATTTCTCCAGAAATTTTAAATCTAGTACCCTACAAACCTGGAAAACCGATCTCCGAGACTCAGCGCGAATACGGCTTGAAAACCGTTTATAAGCTTGCCAGCAATGAAAACCCGCTAGGGCCGAGTCCTAAAGCTATGGATGCCGTTAAAAAAGCACTGGAGCACCAAAATCTTTATCCAGATCCTTCTCATTATGAGCTTTTACATACAATTTCAAAACAATGGGGTTTCCCGACAAATCAACTTGCAATCGGCAATGGCAGTGATGAGTTGATCGATCTGCTAACACGCATTTTCTGCGAGCCGAAACAGGGGGTTTTGACTTCCGTGGCCGCTTTTAATGCCTATGAAGTGAGTGCTGCAGCGAACAGAGCGGCGATCCGCAAAGTGCCTTTGACTTCGGGATATCGTTTTGACTTGGAAGCGATTGCTGATTACTTCTTTGCCCATCCCGAACAGGATATCCGTCTGATTTTTGTTTCAAATCCGAATAATCCTACAGGAACGTATGCCTCCAAAGCCGAGATCGAATCTTTCCTGGAACGCGTTGGAAATCGTGATGATGTCATGGTTGTCTTCGACGAGGCTTATAACGAATTTGTGCGAGCTGAAGACTATGCATCTGCGCAAAATTACATGAGCAAATACAATAACCTGATTGTTTTGCGCACCTTCTCGAAAATATACGGTTTGGCGGGCTTCCGCATTGGGGCGATGATCGCGCCAGCCGCTGTGGTTGAGGTTTTTAACCGTGTGCGCAAGCCGTTCAATGTCAATGATTTAGCGCAAGTGGCTGCAAATGCGGCCCTGCAAGATAAAGAATTCCTACAACGCTCGCAGCAAATTTGCTGGAAAGGGCTTGATTACTTCTACAAGAAATTAGAAGAATTAGGCCTGCCGTACATTCATTCCCAAGGTAACTTCGTCATGTTTGACACACTTCGTGACGCGGTTAAAGTCAATGAAGCCTTGCTTCGTCGTGGGATCATCATGCGCCCTGTTCTTAATTATGGGTTCAAGACGCATATGCGTTTGAGTGTCGGACTTGATCATGAAAACGAAGCTGCAATTGCGGCTTTGAAAGAAGTGCTCAAAGAGATTCCTATTTTGGCTGGAACATCGATTCCAACAGTTTAGTTTTCTCGGCATTTTGTGTAGATTGGATTTTTGGAGTGGAAATGGGATTAGTAGTAACGATCGATGGACCTGCGGCCTCTGGTAAATCTTCAGTGAGCCGTGAACTTGCCCACCGCCTTGGCTGGAAGTGGGTTTCTACAGGTGCCTTCTATCGTGGCTTGGCCTATGCCGCTATTCAATTGAATGTGGACCTTGATGACGTGACGGCTTTGGCTGAATTGACTCACAATCCAGTTTGGAACGTGAGTCTGGAAGCGGATCGCACGCGCGTGTATTTCAAAAATCAGGATGTAACAGACGCGATTGCTCACGAAACCGTTGGTAACTTCGCTTCCAAAGTCAGTCATTACCCAGAAGTTCGTAAAGCTTTGTTGGATGCGCAACGCAATTGCAGCAATGGTGAACATGGACTTGTGGCGGAAGGCCGTGATTGTGGAACAGTCGTATTCCCAACAGCTGAAGCCAAAGTTTATCTGACAGCATCCTCTGAGCACAGAGCTGCTCGTCGTGCGACGGAGCTGGGTCTTGATCACGGTGACATGGTAAAAGCACAAAAACAACGCGATCACCAGGATTCCACTCGTAAAGCGGCACCGATGTCAGTTCCGACAGGCGCTTTGGAACTTGATTCCACTGAATTGGATCTGCAACAGGTCGTCGACAAAGTCGAAGCTTTCGTAAAATCTAAAATCTAATTTTTCAGCATGCGCTGCTTGGTTTCAAGCAGCAGGGCCAGTCTTAGGTTCGCGCGATAGATATCCTCGAAGCGGCTTTGCGGGCTTTCTTGAATATCGCGCAAGTTTTGTTCTTCCATTTTAAAATAGGCATCCATGGCCAGACGAAGTGATTCCTTCATTTCTGGATCCTTGGTATTCAATGTTTCTTCAAAAATACCCAGCTGGCCGGTTTTGGATTCCTGCTGGAATTCCTCACGGATTTCAGACTCCCAAAGTTTGAAATAGTCCAGCGTTTCATCATCCCAGTACTGCACATCATTGCCGTAACGAGCCTCAAGATAACCGCGTTGAGCCGCAGAGAAACCGATGAAAGACCAATAAACCCGCGTCTCCAACATGTTGATATAAAGATTGCGCCACAGGTGGTTTTTATTTTCCGATGATTTTGCCACGCGAACCTGCAGAAGTTCCTGAACCAGAGGTTGCTGCGACTGGTTTTCTGCTCCGATCGTCTTTAGTGAACCCAGATAGAACATGACCTGGCTTGGTGACGGATCAATGATCCCAGGGATGTCGGTTTGTGCCTGTTCTTTCAAGGCTTTTACCACCATCGAAGCACAATCCAACGCCAGCGTGTAATTGCGATAGCGTTTCCCGGTTTGCATTTCCAAGTAGCGTTTCAATTTATTTTTTTGTTCCTGACCGAGCTTCAATCGCGCAGTCTGCATGACTCGCTCTGTTTTATCCAAGCCTGTCCATGCAATACCTTTTTGCAAAATAGTCTGCTCAGGTGCTTGACCTTGAGTCAGCCCCTCCTGAATTACATCGGCAAGCACATATTCACGCGTGGTTTTAACTGTCATATGTGTTTGACCATAAGAATAGACCAAGCCGTCCATTTCAATGGCCATGTGTGGGAAGGGAACTGTTTCGTTATAGATTCGTACTTCGTCAGAGGCCAATTGGAACTTGAAATCATTCAGGAATTTTCCGGATTCAACCGTGGCGCTTGGATCATTGAGTTGTTCGTACCAGTTGTAAGCTTCAATTAAGGAAACTGCGATGATCGCATTCAATGCATAATCAGCGACACGACGGATTTTAACCCAAGTGCGATGCTCATTTAAAAAGTCCTGACGCTCCTTAAAGATATTCTCGGCCTTGTATTTCGTTAGAGTCGTTACTTCTTCAGCAGTGGGACGGTATTTGGGATCGCGCCAAAGTTTTTTAAAGATCTTTTGCGTTGGAGTCAGGCCACCCGGCAAGTCAATACCATGAGGAATCAGTAGCATGTATTTCAAAGGGCCGTTGTACAGGGATTGCATCAGGCGCAGGCCTTTTTCTTTCGCAGTCGGTGCCGTGAAGAAGTCCGGGGTCCCACCACGAGTTGCAGAGTATTGGGTATATTGTTGCAAAAGACGAATCGGGGCTTCCATGGCTGCTTGGTAGTAAAGCACTCCTTCGAACATTTTCATTTTGCGCGGGGAGGAAGTCATGAAAGCAAGTTCATCAGTCGTCAAACGCTGCTTGTTTGAGCCGATACCGGAAATTATTTTCTTGGTGATCTCAGTAAAACGTTTGTCAGCAAGCGGGGATGAATTGTCCTTAGCCTCGGCCGCAAAGAGCTTATTGTAAGTATACAGCGCTGACAGATGTTGAAGTGCCGTGGTATTCTTCATGACAGCCAGCTTTTTTTTCAAATAACTGTCGTAAGTTTCTGTGACCGTTTTTTCTGGAGAGAAAACCGATGAGCATGTCAGGGCCTGAGCGTGGGCCGCCCAAGGTACCAGTGCTATCATCATGATTTTAAGCAATAAGTGCTTCATATTCTCTCTTCACAAAAAACGGGAGGAGCCGAGAGGCTCCTCCAGAGTTATTACTTCTTAAGATTGAAACCGATCAAAGCCAATTTCGCGGAAACAGAACCCAGCATGCGCTCGATTTCTGTTCTTACTTGAGGGTCTCTAACGTTGTTTGAAGTCAACTGAGACTCAAGCAAAGCCGCCAATTGCAAAGCCATTTCTGTATTTTGGATTGCCAACTCTTTCGTGTTCGCATCAACTTGCTCGGAAGACGTCAAACCTTTGATAAGGTTGCGTACTTTCAAAGCTGCTGTCGTTGCGTTGCGATCAACGATGTTTTTATCGGCCATCAATTTGATCACATCAAGATTGTACAAGCTGCTGTCTTCGCTGAATTTGTTTGCTACCGCCTGGCGGATGATGTCGTCGTAGATAGCGATTTTCAATTGTGACTGCTGGTCGGCATTCAGGCTGAAGATTTCAGAAAGACCGCGTACTTCCGCGTCGATGCGGGAGCGGATTACTTTGTCCTGGCCTAGGATGCTGCGCACTTGCGACATGGACATAGCTTCCTTGGAGTCATTCATCATAAAGAAGAATGAACCTGCCGCACTGGCAGAAGCAGATGAAGTGCCTGAAGAAAGCATTGTGTGCTTGTTGATAAGCAATTTAATAACTGGTTCGATGATGCGCTCATAAGTAAACTCCATGGATTTGCCCGAGCTTTCCACGGATTGTTCTAGTACTTTATCAAGGCCGGTAGCGATCGAGAATTTATCAAGACCTTCAATTGAAAGTTTACCCATGGTTTGAATCGAGCGCAGAACCATTGTCAATGGCACCAAGACGAATTCAACTTTTTTAACGGATTCCACTCCTAGATATCCAGCACCGATAGTCACGCTGGAAGTTGGAACTCCACCCAGATAAGCGGTACGCAGGTAAGTGTACTTTTTAGCTACGGCAGCATCAACAGCAACCAATTTGCCAGCGCTGCTTTCAACTTTAGTTGTCGCGATGATCAAAGACAGCAAAGTCGCTGTGGATTGATCCAATGCGATTTCTGAACCTGTTGATTTTTTTACAGCAGCGCTGCCAGTGCCGGATGTGTCTTCAATTGGGCTGCGTGCAGAAGCAAATGCGGGCGCTACCAAAGTCATTGCGGTCAATACAGATACTGCCTTTTTGGATTTCATGAGTCTCTCTCTTTCGTTTTTTAACGTCTCGTTTTGAGATGCGTTGTTAATTGGTTTCTCGAGAGAGATTGAATGCAATTGAGTTTCCAGCGTGGGATGCAATGGATAGTATTTAAACCCAAAAATAGTGTTTAAGGCCCGCGTAGTTCCCTAAAAGTGGCACTATGGTTATCTGTTTGTAACCGAGCGAAATGACTAGAAGTTGAGGGACCGTTTGATTCCTTCGATGACTAATTTTTCAGCCGGATTCTTGCCAAATTCAGGGCGGTAAACCAGACAGATTTCATCGGAGTGGGTGGGAAGGTCCGCAACGGGTTTCAATTTGAATCCGGATGCCGAGACTGCGCGCGAAGGAATAACTCCCAAACCCAGATTTTCATTTACCATGCTGCAGATCAATTCCAAGCTGTCTGTTTGAATGACTTTGCCGGGTTTGTTTTTCCATTTTTTGAAAATGGATTGGGTTTGGAATAGTTCGGTGTTGGCAATGACGGTCTTTTTATCGACAGTGCCTTTACCCTGCCAGACACTTACCGTGTCGGTCGCGAGTTTTTGAATCACCAAGTCAGGATTAGAAGTGGGGTTGATGACGATACCCACGTCAATGGTGCCCCGTTGAATTTCCAGCTGAATGTTTCTGGACAAGTCATGTCGCAGCTCCACGCGATAGTCCGGTGCGACAGTGCGGATGTGGCGCAAAGCTTTTGGAATAGTATACTGGGCCACCGTAGTATGGCAGCCGATGGTGACACTGCGACCTGCGAAAAGGGCTCTATCGCTATCCGGGAAATCCAGATCGGTCAGTGTGCGCAAAAGATTTTGAGCTTTACCCAGGAAAACGCGTCCACTGGCCGTCAGTTCGATGCCGGTGCGCGACCGATAAAACAGTATGGAGCCTGCATCCGTCTCTAGACGTTTCAGACTTTCTGATAAAGCCGGCTGACTGATTTCCAGTTTGGTTGAGGCCTCCACAATTGTGCGGCAACTGCTGGTTGCCACAAAGTTCTCGATATCGCGGATTCTATACTTCATAAGTAAACACCTATTTAAAGTATAGTTAATATCATATTTTACATATACCAGAAAATTAAATATTCCTAGGTGCAGAAAAAAGGGGGAATTTATGAAACAAGTATTTGGTTTGCTAATCACTGTGTTTGCGGCTTCTTCGGCAATGGCTCTATCGGTTGATACAGTGATTTGCAGTGTTGATAATGGTCAATCACTTCATCTGGTGCGTTTCAACGATAGTTTAGTGGGGCAACTTCGTGATAATTACAATGTGGCGGATGTTCAATGCGAAAAGGGTGGCTGGGGTCCTTTGACATATCAAAGTGACATCGTCTGTGCAGGGATTTGGAAAAACAAAGGCGAAGCGCCAACGACTCTTTTCATGCACATGGAACGTAAATGGCCTGCTCCCATCGGTATTGTAGAGTATGCAAGCAGTTGGGGTGGTCTCAATAAACGGCGCTATGTGCCTCGGGACGTACTCAAGAAAATGACCTGTGAATTATGGCTTAACTGACATCATCAGGGTCTCTTTTCGGCCCGGCCCTGTCATTTCTTCAAAGGGAAAACGCGAATTCCTGTTCCCTTGGAATAGGTGAGACTTGAGAGGCGGTCCGGTCTTTGTACCTCTGGTGGCATTTGCTTGTCCCGGAGGTCTTTTGTGATCAAAGTTTTTGCAGTGTCTGGTTTGATTTTTCTTAGCACGTTCGCCCATGCCCAAAAAGAGGTGGTGGTGACTTGCCAGGGATCACTGAATCCAAGCATGAAGCCCCAGGAAAAATACTCGGTGGTTTTGAACGACGTGGGCGATGTGGTCCTTGAAGGCCAAGACGCGAAATCTTCACAGATCTATGTCAGAGTGGATTCAATTAGAGATATTAAGCGTAACGATGATTTTGGTTTGAATCTGGAAAGTACCAAACGGCAGATGGGAATGGTGTTGTCCCGCCAATCGATTGATATCGACTATAAAACGGGAAAAGGCCTGGCCCAGGATACGTTGAATTTCAACGGTGGGTCCAAGCCTCGTTCAATTTACCTTGCGTCTTGCACGCGTTAATTATTTAGTCTTGTACACGCAAGTGCCCAGATCGCGGTTGTCTTTTTTGTAGGTAACCGTGATTTCTTTTTCTTTGATTTTCACAATCGTCGTTGAATCTGATCTTACCTGACCTTGGCAGATTTCCTTATCAACACGAGTCAGCGTCGTTGAAGACGAATCATCCGTGCGAGAGTTGTTCTGAGTGAACTCGCAATTGTCATCCAGATCCGATTGCATTTTGATGTCTTCATTTTTCAAAGGCATAATGTCGGTGCCGACAGTCAAAGTTTTTGATTTCAAATCACGCTTTGCAATTTCAAAGTCGCTGCAGAGGTCGTCATCACCGCTGGTCATTTTATAGGTTCCCAAAGTCAGGTCAGCAATCGCCTGAGCATGCGCTACACTTGAAAAAGCGATCATGGAAAAGCAAATAAGAGATACTACTTTTGAAAACATAGTGCGAACCTTTCCATGTGCGGAAGCATTTGACGTTTAACGCGATGGCTGCGCGTTGGGCCCCAGTATTTGTTTCCGGTTGTAGCTGTGCTACCACGAGACAGCTGCGTGTCTTTCATTATTTCAATAGCGCACTTGGCTTGTCCAGCGGCGGTTTTTACATTGGCGCATTCAGGGCCCCGTGCGGAGCGAAGGATCGGGCTCAGCTCGACTGTCCAGATGCCCAAACCGTCTGTGGGATTCAAGCGTTTTGTATTGCCATTTCTATCGGTGTAGAATTGACCGTGTCTCAAACCTGGATTACAGGTCGAAGATTCTTCCTGGCCCAAAGAAGTCCAAAACCAATTCCAGGCCTTCAGTTTATTTTCTGTACTTAGAGTGTTGAATCGCGGACACAATCCACCCAGGGCATTGCTTTTCAAATAGTATTTGCTGTTTCTGGCGTCAGCCATTGTCGACATCATGTGTTGACCCAGCTGATTCGGGTTGCCTTGGGAGTTCATAAGCAGATTTTGACATTGGCTGGTCATGCCACGGGATTTTTTACCGGAAACTCTTTTCTTTAGAATTACGGCACGTTTCCCTGTTTGGGTCGAAGGCTTTGAGCAGTTCACGCAGGAATCGTTTGCAACCTTGGTGGCATTCGATCTGTTGATAGCTTCAATGGCTTCTTTGTTAGCTTTGTCTTTTTTGTTTTTAAAGTCAGGATCTTCAATCGCAGGCTTTTCTTTTTCCACTTTCGCGGCTTTAGCCTGAGTTGATGATTCGGTTTTCTTGCCTGAATTCCAATCGGAAGGCATTTCTTCATAGAGTGACAGATCTGAAGCACCTTCGCGATGGTAGACCCACATCTCGTCACCTTGACGGCTGCCATTCATGACTTTGATTTTAATGCCAAAACTGCCGGAGCGAAGTCTTTTGGTTTCAAGTATTTGCCCACGAGTGCCGCGGGAAAGTGTCGTCATAAGGTTGTTGTCACGTCTTGAAAAAGAAGCTGATGAACGCCCATTGAGCATACCCTTCAACTCAACATATTCTTCAGTGCCGGTAAAACCCGCCAACAAAGAAATGCTCAAGGTGCCTATCATTATTCTGGTTGTTAACTTCTTTAGTTCCATGTAGCCAGGTGGTGCAAGGATCAGGCACGCCTGGCATCATGAAACTTCCAAGTATTTACGTTGAGTTACTGGATTCCACCCGAATTCCATCAGTATCAGAATGAGGCGAAATCGCAGTTTTGTCACCGGGCTGTCAACAATCCGAACAGGGGCATCAGTGATGCTTAAGGCTCTGTTCCTCGCTCAGACGGCCCAGGTTTCGTCCAGCCATAACTTCAGATGGACTGCCCAGGAACTCCAAAAGGTCGGAGGTAAAGCGTTCCGGTTGCGTTTGCGCAAGCCCGTGATCGGCTCCGTCATAGACTTTAAGAATCGCGTTCGGAATGAGCTTCACGGCTTCAATGGCCGAGGCTCCGATGGGCACAATCTGATCGTCGCTCCCATGAATTAGTAAAGTGGGCACATCGATTTTTTTGATATCGTCGGAATAGTCCACTTCTGAAAACTGCTCGATGCAGTCCCACTGGGCCTTGATTCCACCCATCATGCCCTGCAACCAAAAAGAATCACACAGTCCTTGGGAGGTTTTATTCATCATGCGGTTGAAACCGTAAAACTTTTTCGACAAATCCTGGTAAAACTGCGATCGATTGTCGGCGACTCCCTGACGAATATCATCGAAGACCTCTTTGGGAAGGCCGCCGGGATTCTGTGGCGTCTTCAGCATCAGGGGAGGAACGGCTCCGACTAATACGGCCTTCGCAACACGGGTTGTGCCATGACGGCCCAGATATCGAGCCACTTCACCTCCACCTGTGGAATGACCGACCAGGATAAGATCGTGCAAATCCAATTCATCAATGAGCTCTGCCAGGTCGTCAGCGTACTGATCCATGTGATTGCCTTCCCAGGTTTGGCTGGATCTTCCGTGACCACGACGGTCATGGGCTATCACGCGATAACCTTCATGAAGCAGAGCCAGCATCTGGGATTCCCAAGCATCCGAGGTCAGTGGCCAACCGTGAGAAAACAATACGGGCTGGCCTTGACCCCAGTCTTTGTAAAAGATTTTTGTACCGTCGGAGACCGTGAAGAATGAACTCATGTGGGTGTTCCTTTCAGATAATCAGTTTTAGCTTTATAAATTAAAACTAGCATTCAGTGATGCCACGAGGGATGGAATTACCGTCTGCATGAGAAAATGCAGATGCTCTTAGTGTGGAGTGACAGCGCCCTCATCATTGGTCGGGTCATTATTGTTCAGAGTTGCTGGCAATCTGTTTCTCGGCGAGTGATCGCAGGGCGTAGGTCAAAAAAAATGAAGTGGTGATGGTGACCAACTTGATGAAAATTTCAAAGAACTGTTGGAATAACGGCAGATTCATCCAGTACATCTCACTCGCGATCAGCACCGTGATGCACAGTAGGAAATTTCCAATCACGATCCAGCTAATAAGGCGTACGGAAAACACCAAGGGCACAAGTGCCACGACAGTCAAAGTGATATTGGCATTTTTGGTTGTGGTTGCAAAACTGGTTGTAAGAGTCACACCGATCAGCATCAGGAGGCACTGGATGATGACGGCGGGGAGGTTGTGGTGGTCCCCACTAAACATGCGGGCTCCCAGCATTCCCAAGAAAGCACACACAGCCAAGGCGAATATATTTGGCTTGGAGATATCAAAGGCTAAATAGAATATGCAAAAAGCCAGGCAGGCAATCCAGATGCACGTCAGTAAATATCGGGCCATCGTATTTCGATCAGTCATTTAAAACCTCTCAGCCAAAAGCAATGCCTTGATTGCAGTGGCAGTGGTGTAGGCAGTGGAGCGCCACACGACCGGGTAGCGCGCTACAAAGGTCGCCGCAAAGTAAACCTCACCCGGCCAATAGATAAAACCATGGCGGTCACGGGCGCTCATGCCTGCCAAATAGTTTGCACCATCGTGGACAGCCCGGCGGTGGCTGGGATTTTCTGGATCGCCCAATTGTGCCAGGGCGCTCAATGCCCAGGCTGTGGATTGAATTCGATCAGGGCGGGTCAGGTATTTGTTTTTCCAACCACCGTTCCGTTTCTGTTTTTTTAGAATGAAGGCCACGATGGCGTCGCGTGAAGGCTCAAGGCAGCTGCCCCCCTGATCGATGATTTCTGCCATGGAGTACGGCAGGACATAGCGGCTGGGATAATACATGCCACAAAAGAAAAAGTCTTTTTGCAGAGCCATGCGGTTGAGGTGGCGACAGGCGGCCTTGTATCCCGGTCCGTCGGTATTTTTGGTCAGTGTCAGCAATTTCAGAACATTGGCATTCACGACGCAGTCGACATCGTTGCGATTGAAAGGCACGCGAGTGCCGTTATGGGGTTTTGAAAAAAGATTGCGCGGCATCTTGGGATCATCCTCATTCCAAAGCCATGTCAAAAAGGCTCCGGTGTTTTTCTGTCCCTGACCGGCATTGTAGACGTGGGCCTTGCGATCCACATCGCGCGCCTGGGAGAAGGCGCGGAGAACGGAGGCGGGTAAATCTGGCGCGCTTTGCTCACCATATTCAATTTTATTCAGATACTGTATCGTCGCGTAGGAAACGGAAGTCGTGTCGGCATCCGGTGGAATATTCGCAAAGCCTTTGAAGCGCGGGGCGAGATACATGTAGCGTGGTTGGCGCACTTGAACTCCGCGATATGTTGTCGGCGGATAGAAATTAAAAAGTTCATTCCAGTAGAAGTTGCTAAAGCCCGCCACAGTTTTGCGAATCATCGGTGGAATACTTTCGAGTTCCGGCGCCAGGAAGTAAATTTCAGCCAGAACATTAGCGACCGAGGCGGCAATAAAAGCGGTGGGCTCTTCGTAGGGCTGATTGAATTTGCCGACGCCTACCGCACTTGGTAGGTAGGAAGTCACGCGTGCGCGCCATTGGCCGGGATCATAGCCGTCCTTCCCGGTGGTTTGGTGGTGCTCGATAAAGCGCAGTCCCGAGGAAATATGGCCCCGATATTGGGGTCCTGCGAAACAAAGTGAACTGGTGGAAACCACGAACAAAAGAATGAAAACTGCTTTCACTTTGCCTCCCAAGCTCTCAGATCAAATATGTTCGAGTTCAGCAGGGAAATTGGGGGATCGGCAAGGGGGCCTGTTAGCTTACATTTTGACACCTTTTGAAAAGGCTAACGAGTCGCGTAAAACCTTTGACTTCCGCCCCCTTAGCTCGCTAAACCATTGGTTCGCCAAAGGCGAAGAAAGGTACGGGTAAGGTCCTCGAGGCTTTACTACGTGGAGGTATTTAAAAAACGATATGACAAAACAACTTAACAAGGCTGAACTTGAAAAACAGAAAGTGCTAGCTTTCTTGGATGCAGAAGATTCTAAAGTCGCTGCTAATCCTGGCATCTACGGTGCTAAAAAATCTGAAAAAGGCGAATTCGATTCTCTATTCGAAGCGTCCATGAAAGAGCAAGATTTCAAAGTCGGCGACGTTGTTACTGGTACAGTAGTGGAAGTTCAATCTGACTACGTTCTAGTGGACATCAACTACAAGTCTGAAGGTTTGATCGCTATCAATGAATTCCGTATTGTTGACGGTGTTCGTGAAGTGAAAGCTGGAGACAAAGTAGAAGTTCTTATCGACCGTATCGAAAACGAAAACGGTATGATCGTTCTATCTAAAGATAAAGCAGACATGCTACGTGCATGGACTGATATCTCTAAAGCAGCAGAAAACGAAGAAGTTATCGAAGGTACTGTTGTTGCTAAAGTTAAAGGCGGCTTGAGCGTTGATATCGGCGTTAAAGCATTCTTGCCTGGATCTCAAATCGATCTACGTCCGGTTCGCAACATGGACGTTTACTTGGGCAAAAAGTTCAAATTCAAAGTTATCAAATTCAACAAAAAGCGTGGCAACATCGTTCTTTCCCGCCGTGCGCTTCTTGAAGAAGAACGCGACAGCTTGCGTTCTCAAACTCTTGACACTATGGCAGAAGGTTCTGTTGTTACTGGTATCGTTAAAAATATCACTGACTACGGTGCGTTCATTGACCTTGGTGGCATGGACGGATTGTTGCACATCACAGACATGTCTTGGGGCCGTGTAAAACACCCTTCTGAAATGTTGAATGTTGGCGACGAAATCCAAGTTAAAGTTCTTAAGTATGACAAAGAAAAAGAACGCGTATCTTTGGGCATGAAACAGTTGCACAACGATCCTTGGGAATCTGTTAAAGCTTCTTACCCAGCTGGCACTAAACTTAAAGGTAAAGTTGTTTCATTGGCAGAATACGGTGCATTCATTGAACTTGGCGAAGGCATTGAAGGCCTAATCCACGTTTCTGAAATGTCTTGGACTAAACGTGTAAAACACCCTTCTCAAATCGTTAACGTTGGTGACGAAGTAGAAGTAGTAGTTCTTGAAGTAGACACTGAAAACCGCCGCATTTCTTTGGGCATGAAACAGCTTCAACAAAATCCTTGGATTGAACTTAAAGAGTCTTACGCTCCAGGTACAATCATCGAAGGTGAAGTTAAATCTGTTACTGACTTCGGTATCTTCATCGGCATCGAAGAAGGTATTGACGGCCTAGTTCACATCTCTGACTTCTCTTGGACTAAACGTGTAAATCACCCAAGCGAAATGTTCGCTAAAGGTGCTAAAGTACGCGCAGTTGTTCTAGGTGTAGACATCGAGAACGAAAGATTCTCTTTGGGTATCAAACAACTTGAGTCTGACCCTTGGTCAAACATCGAGAACAAATACGCTATCGGTACACAACACGACGTTAAAGTAACTAAAACAGCTGATTTTGGTGCTTTCGTTGAGCTTGAGTCTGATATCGAAGGTTTGATCCACATTTCTGAACTTACAACAGACAAAATTTCAACTGTTGAAGACTTCATTAAACCGGGTCAATCTGTAAAAGCTGAAGTTATCTCTATCGACAAAGACGCTCGTAAGATCGGTTTGTCTGCAAAACTAGTTAAACTTCGTGAGTCAAAAGCTGACGTTGACGACTATGTTAAGAAAGCAACAGCAACTTCTAAATCAACTTTCGGTGACTTGTTCGCTGACCAGTTGAAAAACATGAAGACTGACGGCAAACAGTAGTCGCATTGCGCCCAGCGTAATTGACTGAAA
Source organism: Bdellovibrio sp. HCB288 (assembly GCF_047305935.1). Classification (GTDB taxonomy): domain Bacteria; phylum Bdellovibrionota; class Bdellovibrionia; order Bdellovibrionales; family Bdellovibrionaceae; genus Bdellovibrio. The sequence goes on along the minus strand of NZ_CP178619.1, from coordinate 356,267 downwards.
TGTCTAAAAAGGGGAGCCTAACAAGGTTCCCCTTTTTTTATTTTCAGCAGGAGTCGGCAGCGTGGCGCAGAAGAATGGTTTCTTCAAAAAACTTATCATTATCATCCTAGTATTTATCGGTATCGGTGCTTTGCTCAAAGCAGGCTCTGGCTTCTTTGGCGAACAAGAGAAAACTCTTTCAGCGAAAAACACGATTCTGCATCTTGAGATGAACGGCGTGATCCTGAACGGGAAACGCTTCCTGAAAAACCTTAAGAAATATTCCGACGACAACCGCGTGAAAGCGGTGGTGATCAATATTAATTCTCCGGGGGGATCTGTAGGGCCGTCCCAGGAGATCTATCATGAAATCAAAAAAGTTCGCGATGAATTGAAAAAACCAGTGGTTTGCGTGACGACGGGAGTGATGGCTTCAGGTGCTTATTACTCGGCTGTGGCCTGCGATAAAATTGTGGTTGCTCCCGGTGCATTGGTGGGTTCCATCGGTGTGATCATGGAGTTCGCAAATCTTGAAAAACTTTATGACTGGGCAAAGGTGTCTCGCTACTCCATCACTTCCGGAAAGTTCAAAGACTCCGGAGCTGAGTACCGCCCTATGCGTGAAGACGAAAGAACTCTGTTCCAAAGCATGATCAATGAGGTGTACGCCCAGTTTAAAGGGACCGTAGCGAAAGAACGCAACCTGAAAGACGACGTTGTGACAGAATATGCAGACGGTCGTGTGTTCACCGGTGCAACGGCAGTGAAGGTGGGCTTTGCGGATCAGGAAGGTTTCTTTGACGACGCTGTGAAGCTGGCTGCGGACCTTGCCAAGCTTGGTAAAGACTATGATGTCTTTGAAGTGCCGAAGAAAAAAATGAATATCTTTGATTTTGGTGGCCGCGATGACGAGGACGACTTGAACTCCATGGCGGAGTTTGCTGACGTTCTTAAAGGCAAGGCAGCGGTTGCAGCCGGGATTACTCCGGGTGTGAATATGGAAAGCGCTGTTAAATACCTTCTGCGCTCTCAGTACTTGAATCAGCCATTGTACATGATGCCAGGTTACTGGGAGTAATTGATGGCCAAAAAGAAAACAGCGAAAAAATCATCCTCTAAGAAGACGACTCCGAAAAAGTCGTCTTCAAAAGTTTCTGGCGGTACCGTCAAGGCCACGATTTGTATTAATCATGAAATCTGGCCGATGGAGCGTGATGTTCTGTTCCGTCCGGATCGCATGAAGTACGTTCGTAAGCTGATCAAACCGGAAGGCTGTGTCTTTTGTAACGCTGCCAAAAACGGTGTCTCCTTTGACAGTTTGTGTGTCTACAAAACCAAGCACTCCATGGTTGTTCTGAACAAGTTTCCTTATAACAGTGGACATGTTCTGGTTTTGCCACGGCGACACTGCGGAGATTTATTAAAGCTCAGCGATGGTGAATATACAGACCTGCAGCAGACCATCCGTGTGACGATGGCCGCGATCAACTCCATTTATGAACCAGGTGGAATCAACCTTGGTTTGAATCATGGAGCTGTGGCCGGGGCGGGGATTCCCGAGCATCTTCACTACCATATGATTCCGCGGTGGTCCGGGGACCTTAACTTCTTCCCATTGATTGCTGAGACCAAGGTCTTGGTTGAAAGTCTGGAGCAGACCTATGAGAAGTTTTTGGAGTATTTTAAAAAGATATGAATAGAGGCGTAAGTTTTCAAACAGCACCGCTAACTCCTGCAGTGAAGTGGTTGCTGATCATCAATGTGGCGATCTGGTTCCTTCTGCAAGTAATGGTGGAGGGATTCGCTAAGATTCCAGTCACTTCTTATCTTTCCCTGGTTCCGGGCAAAGTTCTTTTTAATTTTGAGATCTGGCAGTTGTTCACGTACATGTTCGTGCACTCCATGCAGGTCACGCACATCCTGTTCAATATGCTAATGCTGTGGTTTTTTGGTGCCGAGCTTGAACAGCGCTGGGGCACGAAGTTCTTCCTGACCTATTACTTCTCCTCCGGCGTGGGTGCTGCGATCATCTACTGCGTGGGTGTTTGGGGATACGCTTTGGCGACGGGCTCAGAGACGGGCTTGATTGTTCCAGTGGTTGGGGCCTCAGGGGCTATTTTTGGTCTGTTGCTGGCTCAGGGGATTATCTTTGGGGAGCGCATTGTTTACTTTTTTATGCTGTTCCCAATGAAGAACAAGTGGTTCGTCACCTTGATGGGTGCCGTTCAATTTGCCTCCATGATGACTTCAAGCGTTACGGGCGGTGAGGTGGCGTATTTGGCTCATTTGGGTGGGATCATAGCTGGATTCATTACCTTGCAGATCAAGGCATGGTTCGTAAGGCAGGATTTCAAGAAAAAGGCCAAAAACAAGGGCCGAAACCTGCGCTTAGTTGTCGATAACGAGAAAAAAGGCGAGAAGCCACCCAAATACTGGAACTAACCCGAAGGGCCCTTAAAAGGGCCCTTTTAGTTTTTGGGGGAGGGCCTCTGGACAAGGGCGTCGGAGTTGGATATAAAGATAGCGATTTATATCAATTAAAGGAGCGCGCATGTCTTTGGCAGAAGCAAACAAGAATCTTAAATGGGACACTAGAATGACTGAATCCAAAATCAACGCTGGTGAGCTTAAAAAAGAAGAAATGCAAAAGCACCTTGAGCAACTTCCAGATCTTGCTCACAACGTAGAGAAATTCACTATCGATGGTAAGTCTTCTTCTTCTGAAGAGTCTCACTAATATCTGAAAATCAAAATTCAGTATCTAAAAAGCAGCCCTAAGAGGCTGCTTTTTTTGTTTCAGCCCTGATCAAACTTTGATCACCCCTAAAGAATCTTCCCGTTCTCATTTAGATATGCCCCTCAGTCCTTATTTAAAACTGCTTCATCTGGCACAAAACCTGAATAGTCTTTCGCATTGAAAATATCTAAATAAAGGATGATTGATGAAATCACTTTCTGTTTTGGTTTTAGGATGCCTAATGTCTGTAACTTCTTTTGCGGCGCCAAATTCAGGCCGTGTTGCTGAAAAAGCAGACCGTGTAGCAATGGAACTTCGTTACCGTGGTCACGAACTTTCTGATTCTCAGTTGAATCTAATCAACAAGAGCCTGGATACTATCCGTCGCGTTTTGGATGGTGATTTGGATCAAGGTGCTGACTTGCGTTTGATCTGTATTTCTCGTGATAACGATGGTCGTTCGCCCTACGTTTTGGCGAAGCGTGAAGGTGTGAATACAATTCGTTCTGTAGCTGTATATAACTCGGTTCAAGACTGCGAGAATGCGATTAAAACTGCACGAGTTATCGGCGACAGAGCTCTAGTTTGCTCTTCTAAAGATGACGATGGCAGAGAGCCGACGGTTCTTACGCTTCTATGGTTGGATGCTTCTAAGAAGATTCCATATTCTATTACCACCCAAGCTGATTGTGCTGATAACTTGAAACTGATGAGACCGGATCGCTCTAACGTAGTGACGTTTTGCGCTTCTAAAGATGGTGACTCTCGTAATCCATTTGTCGCAGTGAGCTTGAATTTGAACAACAACTCAGTTCAAAAAAGCACGGCAGCATTCAATACGATTGCTGAGTGCCGTCAGTTTCTTAAATAGTTCGAAACTGAAACGATAAAACTAAAAAGCAGCCTCTGAAGGGCTGCTTTTTTTATTTCTAGATTCCGAAGTATTCAAAAACTTTGATGGCGATTTCGAATTCTGATTCCAGATCCAGCGGGTCTGCCGCCATATTCAAAGGCTCGCACTTGGCGGGCTTGTGGATTTTCGCAAGCTTCGTTTGCGCTTCCTTCCAGTAGCGTTCCTGCCACTGGGGATTCGTCACCCGAGTAAAGAGTTCGTTGATTTCAAGACTGCGCTCGGTCGCATCTTTGTTCATTTTCTTTTGTCCCGCGAAAACATAATCGACAACTTTTACGATGTCTTCGGGATTCACCAACTCAAGAGTGCAATAAGTCGCACACACCATCGCCAGCAGATAGCGGCGGTACGTGGCCAGATCTTTGGTGTGATATCGGTGCTCGCCGCCAGAGCGGTAAATCACCTTCAGATCCTCGAACACTGGGGAATGTTTTTTACCCAGCTCATCGCCCAAGGCCAAATCCAAAACCACCACCAGGCTTTCAGCAAAATTTAAATATCTGCGAAAGGCGGTGCCATCTTTCGGTGCCGGCGGCAGAAGGCGCCACAGGATGCGATGGTTTTGTTCGTGATAAAGGGAGATTTCGTTAAAGCGGCCCAGGGCTTCTAGTTCCTTGTCTGGATCTGCCAGCTCATGGGAATGATCTTTAAACCACAAAAGCTCAGACCAAGACGGGGAGTACTGAATAACATCGGCAAACAAGTCCTGTGCGCTTAAGGAGCGCATGGTGGAGCAGACTTTTGCTTCAAACACTCCGCCCAGTTGCTGGTACATTTCGCGGCTCGCACGATACAGCGAGCTTGCGTGCAAAAGTTGCGCGTCTAGCGGGTATTCGGCTAAAACCAGTTTGTCATGTTTCTTTGAAGTGGGCAGACTTGCCAGTAAGTTCAGGTCTTCCAGGAAGTATTGAACGTCGGTGCTTTGCCCAGAGGGGGACGATTTTTTCGCCATTGTGAAATACGTCCCTTAAAGATTACTGAGTTTGCTGGATGTTGCCAGCTTGCGCTGTCATGGAGTTTTCGCGAGCAATAGCAGACGAAACAGCTTTTTGGCTGAACGGAGCCCATTCTTCGCGGATGATCTTGTAAGTGTCACCGGACTTCACCGCGTAGATCGTCTTCACACCGTAATCGATGTGCTTGTCGGACTCATAGCGCTGCAAAGTCTTAACCAGCAATTGGTCATTGTGTTGAACAATGTAAGGCTGGGAAAGGTGTACTTTGATGAACTCGTATTGTTTTTTCAAATTGGCTTTATGGGCTTTCCAACCGGCAAAATCAAAACCTGGAGCTTTGAATTCCTTGTCATAGAAGCTCATGTATTTATCGATATCCTGTGCTTCCCAGGATTGGCGCCAGCCTTCCACGAAAGTGTTCAAAGCCATGCGACGTTTTTCATGTTCGTCTTTGGAAACGTAGCTGACCTGATCAAAGATAAGGATCGGTGTTTCGTTCAGTTTGATATAGTCGGCCAGTTTTTTGATCACTTCATTACGAACCACGACGCAACCACGGGAGCCGCGGGTCAATGGAACCGTGTCGGGGATGGCGTGCAACCAGATGCCAGAACCTGTTTTGTTTTCGCGCTTGTCGAAAAGATTCGGGTAGTTGGTTGTAAATGCCAAAGCACCATATAAGTTGAACGGAATTTCAGGTTGAGTCAGACGCTTTTGCAGGAAGTAAATACCTTCTGGCGTCTTTTTATCATCGCGTTTGGTTTTGTTGCCACCAGCGGCACCGATGTCGGCAGGGAACTCATCCACTTTTTTGATTTGTTCGCCGTTGCGTTCAAATACGGAGAGTTTGCGTTTTTCCTTATCTACCAGGAAAACGAATTTAGAAAAGGCATCTGTCTCAGAGATTTGCAGCAGCGGTGCCGGCAACAAATCGTTCGCCCCAAATTGAGACGGTGCAGAAGATACAGATTCCGCCTTTACAGGCAAACAAGCTAAAATAATAAGGCTGACCGAGAGTAAACTTCTCATAATACATTATTTCGGAAGACTCGTGATTTTTGTCAAGCCTCAGAATCAAAATGTCTAAAGGTTAGACGAAAAGTATGAATTTCCCTTGGAAAATTTGAGTCTACTCCCGTTAAGACCTAGGACCGAAGCTCCGATAGTTCCCTTGAAGTGAGAGGTTTACATGGCACAGAGTCAAGAGGGACAGGCAGCAGCAAAGCCCAAAAATTCCGGTATGATCTTGCAGATAGCTTTTGCAGTCCTTAATTTGGCAGTCATGGGGGGCGGGGCCTATATGGTTTACGCCGCGACAATCGGATGGGAATCGCCATCTATTGGGGAAGAAACGGCACAAAGGGAGCTGGCGTCAGTGGAAACGACTGAATTGGCCCCAATGGTTTATACCATGGACAAATTCACCGTTAATTTAAATGGTGAGCCGAAAAGAACCATCCGCCTTGAGGTCAATTTGCAGATGCTGGGCAAAGACGGTTTTGAAGAGGTCATGGAACCAGAGAACCGCGCCAAAGCCCGCGATAAAATCGTGCGTATCCTAAACGATGAAGGCTTCAACAACCTTGAAAGTATTCAAGGGAAGCTTTTCCTGAAAGATAAAATTGCGATGGAAGTTAACAGCATTCTTCATCGCGGCGTTGTGAAAGACGTCTTCTTCTCCGACTTCGTCGTTCAATAGTCCGCCTTCGCCAAGGCTACGGCGGACAAGCCTTCCTTTTTTATGTCCTATTACAAGGGCCTGCCCGCCGTAGCCTTGGCGAAGGTCGAGCCTTTGTCTTAAGTCTTAAATATCCTCAAATCATTGTCATCTTGTCCTCGGGGCACCAAACTTACATCTATAGAAATTACTCCAAGGAAAGAAGCAACTATGAAACGGATTTCTAATTTGCTTGTCGCAATGACATGCATTTTCGTGACTTCAGCCCAAGCAGTCGAACCGACTCCAAATAAAAGTCTTAATCCCAATCCTGAGGTCATTGGCGCCATCAAAGGATGGGCAAATACCGGTGCATTGAAACTTAGCCTGCCGGTTACGAAGTTTCAGTTGAAAAACGGGCTGACAGTGCTGTTGGTCGAAGACCATACCGTGCCGATGGTCAGCTATCACACTTGGTACCGTGTTGGATCCCGTGACGAAACTCCCGGAGTGACGGGTGCGGCGCACATGCTTGAGCATATGATGTTCAAGGGTGCGAAGAAATACGACGGCAAAGCGTTTGATCGTATTTTTCATGAGAACGGTATTTCCAATAATGCCTTCACGACAAATGATTACACCGGTTTCTACCAGAACCTTCCAAGTGACAAGCTGGAACTGGTTATGGATATGGAAGTCGATCGCATGAGTGCCCTGGCTTTGAAGCCCGAGGACTTAAAAAGCGAAAAAGAAGTTGTGAAAGAAGAGCGTCGTTGGCGCATTGATAACAACCCCATGGGTGTGGTCCGTGAAACCATGATGGGTACTGTTTTTAAAACCAGTCCTTATCGTTGGCCGGTGATCGGTTATATGAAAGATATCGAGCAGTATGACTCTGACAAGCTGCGATTTTTCTATAGCACATTCTACGTCCCGAATAATGCCGTATTGGTACTGGTCGGGGATTTTGACACTGCAAAAACAAAATCTTTGATTGAAAAGTACTATGGCGCATTGGACTCCCGTCCTCTTCCAAGAAGAGAATACCCAAAGGAAAGAACTCAATCTGTTCAGCAAAACGCGGTGATCCGTCGTGATGTGCAAAATGACTCGTTCATCATTGCCTTCCAAAGCCCGAAGCAAAGTGATCCTGATATGTTTGCCCTGGATCTGGCGGCAAATATTCTGGGCAATGGGACCTCTTCAAGATTATACAAGCGCCTGGTTTATCAAAAACAGGTGGCGACTTCCACGTACGCCTTTAACTATGCCCTGCAGGACGCGGGTGTCTATGCGACGGGTGTGATGATGAAGCCTGGGATCAGTCATAAAGAGACCTTGGATGTGGTTTACAATGAGATCTGGAAACTAAGAAATCAAAAAGTCACAGATGCAGAACTGGCGAAAGCCAAAACTCAGGTGATCAAGGATCTGGTCGACAGTCTGAAAACCATGGACGGCAAGGCGCGCGCTTTGGCAGTTAACGAGATTCAAACGGGAACTTACGAAAATCTATTCAATGATGTTGAAAAGTACCAGGCGGTGACTGCTGATGACATCAAACGTGTCAGCGAAAAGTACACCAATCAAACTCAACGCTCCATCATCGTGCTGGAACCTAAAGTGAAACAAGGAGCTGCAAATGAATAAGCTTATTCAACATCTGACCTTGCCGGTTGTCTGTGTGGCGCTGGCTTCCTGTGCTGGAAAAAGCTCAAAGCAGGAGCACTCTGTACCTGCGGGTTACACGGCTGGTAAAAGTGCCGGCACCTTTAAGTTGATGCCTTATAAAGAGGTTGTTCTCGAGAATGGTTTAAAGATTATCTATGTTCGCGACAATAGTTTGCCGCGTATCAGTCTGACGACTTTGATCAAAACCGGGAATATGCAGGAGCCCAAGGATCTGGCGGGTTTGAACGCCATCACCGCATATCTTCTGGAGCAGGGGACGCAATCCCGTGATGCGATGAAGATCGCAGATGAGTTTGGTCAAATGGGGACCGCTGTTGATGTGAATCCGGGATATGACACAACAACCGTTTATGCGGATGCCTTGATCAATGATGCTTCAGCACTCTTGCAGGTGTATTCAGACATTCTGATGAATCCGTCATTCAAGGACGGGGAAATCAACAGAATGCGTTCGCAATTGGTGGCAAGCCTGAAAAAGAAAATCGACAATCCATCGGCCTTCGCAGACGAGCAAATGGATCAATTCCTCTACGGCGAACACCCCTATGGTCGTGATTCCAATGGAACGCTGACGGGCCTGCAAACTTTGCGCAAGCAGGACATCATTCGTCACTATCTGACATACTTCCGTCCGAACAACGCAACTATGGCGGTTGTTGGTAAGTTTGATGCAGCCTTTGAAAAAGAATTTCAGGATACGATGGGTAAGTGGACGAAAAGAACCATCCCCGAGGCAGAAGTTGCAAAAGCTCCAGCTATTGAAAGCCTGCAGGTCAAATTGGTAGTGAAAAAAGGTTTGCAGCAGACTCAGATTCGCGTTTCGCAATTGGGTATTGCCAGAACCGACAAGGACTTTATCCCGCTTCGTATGGTGAATGAGTCTTTGGGGGGAAGTTTTGGAAGTCGTCTAAATCAAAAGGTACGTGATGATCTGGGACTGACATACTCCATTTACTCTGGGTTCGATGCTCGTAAAGATCGTGGCAGTTTCGATATTTCCACTTTCACCAAGAACGAAACAGCAGCCAAAGCACTGGATGAGACTTTGAAAGTCGTAAAAGACTTTGTGGAAAATGGTGCGACGGAGCAGGAGGCTGCAGCAGCCCGCAATCAACTGGTGGGGCAGTTCCCAAGAGCGATTGAAACATCAGATCGCCTGGCGTATAACCTGTTGGTTTTGGATTACTATGGTATCTCTTATGATTATCTGACTGATTACGTTTCCAACGTGAAGAAGATCAAACAGAAAGATGCCAATGCGACGATCAAAAAGCACTTGAGCCCGGTGAATTTTAAAGTTGTGGTTTACGGGAATGATTCAATCATTTCGCAGTTTAAGGACTATAAACCGGAAATCGTCAGAGTTCGCTAGAACAAAAAAGTACTTCTGAAATTAGCCGGGTTCTTCACCCGGCTGATTTTTTTTGGGGACTTCGGTTGAGTCATTTGAAAATATGGGTTTGTCATTCATTCCCACTCTTCCGATAAAAGGAAGTTTCAAAGCCGGGCGGGCGAAGTCGATTCCGAAGCTCATGCCCAAAAAATTCAATTCAATGCCCTCTGCCAATCCGATGCTGGCTCCAAGCAGGCCAAAAATCGAAAGCTGTACTCCGGTGCCTGATTCAGTGATCCCTATCGGCTGACCCTTGCCAATCCAATCCTTGCCGACCGCATGAGGTGGAAGATCCGTATAAATGCCTGGCGTGTTTCTCATGACATACGAAACAAAAGTGTTGCTGTTGGGGCCAGGGTAGATGCGGTAAGACTGTGGATAGGGATAGCTTTCGATGGATTTCACCAGGTGCGGAATCATTTCTTCAGCGGCGGAACCTCGAACATCCAAATGCAGTGTCGGGTCGTTGCCAAACCACTTTTGATCCGGCTGACGCTGTGTTTGGCGAATGACCGGCAGGCCGCGATTGGCGTAGTAACCGATCACTTCAACAACATTCCAGTCTGGTGCGTTCGCATTTTTATAGGCGATCCATGAGTGAACGGCCAGGTTGCCTTTCCATCCATAGGTGCGTGCGGAATAGATTTGTACAACCGCGCGAGGTTCTTGTTGGGGAGTCGGTGCGATTCCCACGGAGCTGCGATCAGCAGTTCTCCAGTCGTTGGCTGTGGCGGAAGATGAGGCGATTAAGAATAGACCCAACAGGGTGGTAGCTTTGATCTTCATACAGATAAGAATATCTGAAAAGAAACAAAAAAGGGGTGTGAAAATCACACCCCTTAAGGAAAATAACGATTTCTCTTATTTGCGCTTGTTCTTTTTCGCACGTAGGAAAATAAAGGCGCCCAAAGCAGCTAGCAAAAGGGCTCCGAATAACAACATGCCCTTGTTGGATTTGCCGGTTTTAGGACCGTCTTGGTACATATCCTCAGGCATGGCTCCTTGGATACCTTCGCCAAATGTCCCACTACCAGGACGCAACGGACCCAGTTCAGGCTTGGCCAAAAGATTTTTAGAAGCGATCACACGCAAACTCATGACGGCTTTGAAAAAGTCAGAGCTGTACTTTGTGTAGTATTGTTTGTGAGCAGAGAATGTAACCAAAATGGCAATCTTATCTTTGATCGCTGCAACGTAACGAGTGAAGTAGTTCGGTATTTCCGAGTTCATGTGCAAGGCGTCGATCCAGACTTGATCGTTAATGGTTTCTTTTTTGCTTTTATAAACCACTTTGGAAGTCAGAGAACCGCCACCTTTGGTGACGATTGAAATTGGCGAGTCCAAATGTGCCTGGTAAAGCGGATAGGTGTCTGTGGGACCCACCTCTTTAGCGGTCAGAATGATGATAGCTTCTTTGGATTCTTTGTTCTGTTCGCTTCGACAAACCCATTCGGTTTGTTCAAGATTGCACTTCCAGGTTTCTGGAAGCTCAAAAGAGATGTAGGCGTTGCGGAAGACTTTTGCATTGGCGCTAAAACTGAGTAGAATAATTGCGAGCGGCGCTAACAAACGTAACTTCATTGTTGATTCCTCCAGATGCAGACGATTGTAAGTATAATAACAAAAGCCGCCCGGATCAAATCTCAAAGGAGAAAAATCTTGTGAAGAACCTGTATCAGCTGACAACCTTTGTGACTGTGATCAGCGAGGGCAGCATGACTGCCGCTGCCGATAAGCTTTATTTGACTCAACCTGCAGTCAGTCAGCAGATCCGCAATCTGGAGGAAGATCTAGGTGTGGAGCTTTTGGTTCGTGGCGTTCGCCAGATCAAGGCTACACCTCAGGGTGAAGTCTTGTTTGATTATGCCAAAAAGATCATTCATTTGACCCAACAGGCGGAAATCGCCATTAAGTCCATCGGAAATCAAATGAAAGGACAATTGCGAATTGGGACGCTGAACTCGATTGGTCTGCATTTAATGAGTCCGATTGTGGGCAGACTTATGCGCCACAATCCGGATTTGTCTCTTAAAATCGACTATGAATCCGGCGAGGACCTGATCAAGAATTTTAAAAAGTCCTTATATGATGTGATCATTCTGCCTGAAACCAAGTTGGAATTTGCAGAAGACATGGAAGGCTGCGAACAAAAGTTCCTGGTAAAGGAAGAGATGTGGCTTGTAGGGTCTAGTAAAGATGAGAAAATGCCTCAGCAGATCACATCCAAGGATTTGAATGCGTTTCCGGTGGTGGATTTCACTCAGGAGTTCCCGCGCTTTAATCGCATCCTTAAGGAAAAGATGGACGCATCGCAGGCCCATGCCATTTTCGAATCAGCGAATGTGGGAACATTGAAACGTGTGATCGAAGCGGGATTGGGTTGGGGATTTTTGCCGGCTCATTCCGTGAAAAAACAGGTTCGCTCCGGGCGCCTGAATCGCGTTTACGTTAAGGATCTTTCGTATGAAATGGATTTGACGTTCTATTATAAAAAGAACTCCACCAACAAGCCGTTGGTCGAGATCTTCTACTCAACGCTGGCAGGGCAGGAAAAAGCCTAGCCCTTGGTTCGTCTATAAAAACAGTCACATTTTTCCGAAAAGTACGTTGACGCAAGTTTGGTAACTTTTTCGGAAAAAGGTGCTTTGTGAAAGTTAAACCGTCCATTCAAATTAAGATGTCAGTGCCAATCATCTTCATCGCCATTCTGGTATTCACGGCGATGAACTTCCTTGTTGCACGAAACAGCTTGAAGACAGCTGAAAAGCAGGCTGTGGATGAAACTACGGCGATTGCCAAGGCCTATGCCAATGAAATGCGTCTTCAAGCGGAAGCAGGATTGGGCACGGCGCGGGTTCTGGCGCAGCACTTAAGATCAAATCGAATGAATCAACATGTCGAGAGAACCCCTGTTGAACACACCTTTAAAAGCATTCTTGAAAGCAATAAAAGTTTGATTGGTGTTTGGACCGCATGGGAGCCGAATGCCTGGGATGGACACGATGCCAAGTTTGCCAATACGCCTGGTTATGATAGCACGGGTCGCTTTATTCCATATTTAAGTTACGCCGAAGGCAAAGCAGTTCTGACGCCGCTATTGGATTATGAAAAACAGGGAGCGGGGGATTATTATCTTGTGCCTAAAGCCCGTGGTAAGGAAACCATGGTGGACCCTTATCTTTATCCGGTGGATGGTCAGCAGGTGTTGATGACTTCAGCGGTGGCGCCGATTTTTGTGGATGGTAAATTTGTGGGAGCGGCGGGAGTCGACCTGCCATTGAAGTCATTGCAGGAAGAAGCTTCTCACATCAAGCCATTTGAATCATCAGTTGCATACTTGGTGACGGACAAAGGGCACTTTGCTGCGCATCCGGATTCCAAAATGATCACTCAGAATGCCAAGTTTGCAGTAGATGATGAAAAATTCAAAGCGGCTTTTGCCAAAGGTGAAGGCCTGGTTGTGAGTGGTGTGGATCCGGAGTTGAAGGAAGACTTCTTGTACGTGGTTACGCCGGTGCCAATGGGCTTGACTGAGACCTCTTGGTCATTGGTGGTCAGAACTCCACTTAAAGATGTCATGGCTGATGCCCGTTCCATGGTGATGACTCAAATTATCATCGCCATTGCCGGGACTTTGATTCTTCTTGTTGCAGTTCAATTTATTGCGATCTACATTTCCAAATCCGTCAGTCGTATCACAGATCGTCTTTCGGCATCTGGCGACAATGTCAGCACAGCCATTGAACAGCTTTCTTTGGCAGGTCAAAGTCTGTCCCAATCGGCAAGTGAGTCAGCAGCCTCTCTGGAAGAGACGGTCGCAGCCCTGGAAGAGATGAGTTCCATGGTGCGCATGAATTCTGAAAATGCAAAACAGGCGGCAACGTTGTCGTCGCAGTCTTCGGAGTCAGCGCATAAGGGTGAAGTCGAGATGGAGGCGTTGATTCAATCAATGACGGAAATCGCGAAATCCAGCAAAGAGATCGAAGAGATCATCAACGTTATCGATGATATCGCATTCCAAACCAATCTTCTGGCGTTAAATGCTGCTGTCGAGGCGGCAAGAGCTGGAGAGCAGGGGAAAGGTTTTGCGGTTGTTGCGGAAGCCGTTCGTGCATTGGCGGCAAGATCTGCAGTTGCAGCAAAAGATATCAACACACTGATTAAAACCAGCGTGACCAAAGTTGAAAACGGCGCTCAGCAGGCTCATCGTTCTGGTGAAGTTTTAAAAGGCATTGTTATTTCAGTTAAAAAAGTTTCGGATTTGAATCTTGAGATCTCGACTGCGAGCGAAGAGCAGGCGACAGGGATTCAGCAGATTTCAAAGGCGATGAATCAACTGGATGCCTCGGTGCAGTCCAATGCAGCGTCTTCAGAGGAGATTGCCGGGACTTCCACGGATATCAGCCATCAGGCAAATGATATGAAGTCTGCCACGGTGGATATGAATGTCTTTGTTCATGGAGAAGATAAACGCGTTGCTTAGTCGATAAATTAGAAAATTGAAAATGGAAGTTTTAGAGCGAGGGGTGGTCACCTCGCTCTATTTTTTTGCTTAGTTTCCTGGTTCTGGTTGTGGTTCAGGTTCTGGTGCTGGAGTACCCTCTGTGATGGATTCCAATGCCAAGGTGGTTTTTGTTCCAGCAGTCACGTCCGTCAATTCGTGCTTGATCACACCAAATGGAACATCACCCATCCATGTTTTAATAATCCGTCCGTCGTCAGCAGTCACCGTGGTACGGCAGGCTTGATAGGTGCCCGTTGTTACCGCGACTTCCTCCATAGTGCCCCCCATCATCGCACAATTCGTCATGGTGTGCTGCCAGGCATCCGGCGACCACAGGCAGGACTTCATGATTTCTTCTGTGGTGGTTTCGTCACCTTTGGTGGTGTCCACTTTGACGGTCCATTTGTGAGATGTTAAATCAAATTTTGTGACTTCTTTGGTGACTGACATTTCGGTTTTTGATCCGTCCAGTTTTTCTTCGGCACCTTTCCACATTACTTTGTCTCCGACTGTTGGATATGCCATGGCGAAGCTTGAGGTTAGCAGCAGGGCTGCCAGCACTTTGGAAAACATAATGACCTCCTGTCATTGGGTTGGTTGAACAAAACGGTCCCAGCATCGCATGAAGGGATTTTCTTTGCTTTATGTATTCTGAAGGCGAGGTGTTAAGTACTTGAACACCCTTGAAAAAACTACCCAAGACTGCCGTTTCCTCCAGCTCAGAAGCTGTGAGTCCGCACTCAAATGGCCATGAATTTGCATTGATAAGTCCTGCTAATATCCCGCATTTGCAGATCGGAGGTCTATATGAAGTTAAAGTTTTATTTGGTAGCAGCAATGATGACCTTGGCGAGCACTGCTTTTTCCGCACGAAATATGAAGGACTCTGAGGGGGTCTATCGGCGTCGTACCGAGCCTCAGCAAATCACCATTCTTGACAGCGGTATTGCGTCCTTAAAAAAGCGCCTGGATATGATTGAAGGCGCAAAGCGTTCGATTGAAATGGAATACTTCATCTACAGCATCGACACCGCCGGTCGTCTGATCACGGATGCTTTGATTCGCAAGGCGCGCCAAGGTGTGAAGGTGCGAGTTATCGTGGACACCTCTTTGCCAATTTTTGAGCTGAACAAATACTACGCTTCGGTTTTGAAAGAGGCGGGGATTGAAGTTCATTATTACAACCCGGCGGTTTTGGTGCGTGTGGTGACGGTGCAGTTCCGCAGCCATCGTAAAACTTTGATTGTGGATGGTATCGAAGGAATCACCGGTGGTCGTAATATCGCCGACGAGTATTTTGATCTAAGCCGCGAATATAACTTTCTGGATACAGACATTGTGGTTAAGGGTTCCATCGTTCAGGACATGCTTAAAAGCTTCGAGGAGTTCTGGAATGCGGAGCTGACTGAAAATGCCCCGGTGGTCTCAGCACCGCGGCCTTCTGATTTTCCAAATCTAAGTGATGACTATCAAAATGATCCCTGGGCGCTTCAGGACAAAGATGCACGCATCAGCTTAAGTCGTTTTAAGGGCGAAGTTTCCCGATACAAGGAAGGCACTGCCAAGGCCAAGGCTTTCACCGTGTTGACTCCGGAAGATCACCGCGTCCGCCGCTATGTGGATACCCTGGGTGCGCAGCTTTTAGCCAAAGAAACCACGGCGATATGCAATGATACTCTTTTCGCAGCGGACTTTCCGGGCATGGGAGAGAAAACCCGCGTGCTGCGCAAGCAGCTGGCGTTGGAAGCAAGTCTGGCGACAAAGAAAGTCTTTATCGAGTCACCGTACTTTGTCGTAAAAAAAGAAATTTCGACCATTCTTGATGATCTGATTCGTCGTAAAGTTCAAATCAATGTAGTGTCGAACAGTCTGTATTCCACGGATGCCTTTTATACTCAGGCGGTGTTCGATACGCGCATTCGCCGTTGGACAGAATTGGGAGTGAATGTTTGGATGCACAAAGGGGCCATTAATCCTTCAGTGTATCCGGTGCTTCCCGAGGTGCGCGGTTCGCGTTGGGGGACTCACTCCAAGCGTGCAGTGATTGATGAAAAGACGATCATGGTAGGCACTTTTAACATGGACCCCAGATCCACTAACATCAATGCCGAGATGGCTTTGATTTGCCGTGATAATCCGAAGCTTGCAAAAGCCCTGCAGGAAAATATTCAGCAGCATATCGATGGCGCTGCAAAACTGAATCGTTATGGATTGCGTGAAGACGGTCGCCCGATGCACGAAAATGTGCCGCTATCCAAGAAGGTTCTTTTTTGGATGACATTGCCATTGGCGAACGTTTTGGACTTCTTATTATAGGCTAGAAAATCACACTGTCCGGAAGGCCCAGGCGAGCCGCGATGATACGTACGATTTCACTCGCGGTTTCCTCAAGCGCACGCTCGGTGACGTTGAAAACCGGCCAGCGGCGGTTTTGTTTAAAGATCTTTTCTGCGAATTCAATTTCTTTGGCGATGTGGGACATCGAGGCGTACTGGCCACCGGTGTCCTGGCCGAATTTTTCCAGACGGCTTTTGCGGATTCTTTGCAGGGAATCCATATCAATGATCAAGCCCACCACGCGGCGCTGATCGACTTTGAATAACTCTTCGGGAAGTGGTGCATCCAAGACCAACGGAACGTTGGCGACCTTCCAGCCTTTGTGACTTAGGAAGATCGACAGGGGAGTCTTGCTGGT
Source organism: Bdellovibrio sp. HCB288 (assembly GCF_047305935.1). Taxonomy (GTDB): domain Bacteria; phylum Bdellovibrionota; class Bdellovibrionia; order Bdellovibrionales; family Bdellovibrionaceae; genus Bdellovibrio. The sequence continues at coordinate 339,741 of NZ_CP178619.1, read as the reverse complement.
ACGCGAGATTCCCACCAGAACGATGTCCGCTTTATCCAACTCGGCAAAAGTTTTTCCGTCGTCGTGTTTAACAGTGTACTCAATCGCTTCAATGCGCTTGAAGTAACGCTCGTCCACGGCACGCAGGGCGCCCACGTGGGACTCGGAGTGCTCGCCAAAAAAAGTATCCAGAGTGCTTAGCAAAGGTCCGAGCAAATCGAAATGCGGAATGCCCTTGCCGGAAGCGTGCTCGCGAATTTTATTTCGCAGCGACGGACTGGCAACGGTGTAAGCCAGCATTCCGCGACGCTCGAAACATTCTTCGATCACGGCCTCGGCCTGAGCTTCAGTGCGCACATTTTTACTGCGGATGATGTTGATGTCTTTGGTGGAGTACTGAACCAAAGCAGCGCGAATCATCGTCGCCGCTGTTTCACCTGTACTGTCTGAGAGAATGTAGATGGTGTAGGTTTTGGCTTCAGGAGTCATTCGTTAGTCCGCAAATCCGTTGATCAATGAACGACGAACATTGTCAGTGTGATTTTGCAACCAGATGTCCGGCAGCTCGGAGAACAAAATGAATGAAAAATCAGGAGTTACTTTGATCAACAGGCATGTTGTTTTGTTTTCAGGATCCAGATGTTGCAGATTGGTCTTACGCAATATTGCAGCGGCATCAGTTTTAAGCCACGTCATCAAGCTGGCGTTAGGCAAAGAGATCGAGGATTTGGAGTTGTTTTTGAAAAGTTCAGAAACACCTTTGTTAAAAAAAGCCTGAGCCTTCCAGTTGCCATCGTGATTTTCCAAAAGGATGCCGGCTTGAAATAACATCGCCAGGCGGGAGAATACCACGATCGAGCGATCAATGTGATCCTCTGGTAAGCCTTGGGAAAGACCGCGCACCAGTGCTTCGTCACGGGACGCTTCGAATTCAGTTTGAATGCGTTCGCGCTCTTCAGATTGCGGATCGAAATCATTTTCCAAAAATGATTGAAGGCGTTTTTGAAATGTGGAGATTTTAGAGACCAAAGCTTGTGATAGACGTTCCATGATGCAATCCTCTTCACTTCATTGTGAAGCCACTGTGGAGGATTAATCAAGCACGACAGTGAAATCCTGGAAGGATTGAAGTTTGCCCCAGGCTTGTTGAAAGTTCCCGGTACTTTGTCCAGGTGGCAAAAACACACGCAGCGTGGGCTGTTGCAAGCCACTCCAAACCTGGGAGATTGATTCACACCAAGTGCCCAAATTGTCGTCCCAAGGAACAACAACAACCCATCTGTTTGGAAGCAGGGTTTCTGTGGCAATCATCATCGGTGCAGAGTTTGCGACCGGGCGATAGAACTTTTGCATTTCCGTTTCTTTAATCACTTCGTTCAAAAAAACGGGAACGTTGGCGGAGTGGTGGCGGGAGGACTTGCACAGCTGGAAATTCAAATACCAGTCCAGCTTGCCAGTCCATTGTGATTTCCCAAGTTGCGGCACGACCCACAGATCAGATCCGGGATTCAGGGCGCCAGCTTGGGAAAGCACATTCAAAGCCATTAGTGGACCTTGCTCACTTGATCCAAAAGCCCGTTAACGAAGCTTGCAGAGTCAGATGTGCCGTATTTTTTCGCGATCTCAACGGCTTCGTTGATGGCGATGTTTTCTTTGATAGGGTCGGCAGAGAATTTCATTTCCCAAACGGCGATACGCAAAATATTGCGATCGATCGTGGCCATACGTTCGACTTTCCAGTGAGCACTGGAAGCCTGGATTTTAGAATCCACAGCGGCTTTATCTGCCTGTACACCTTTGATCAAAAGATCGGCGTAAGAGATCGTCTCAGAGTCATAAGACTCTTCGAAAACATCCATAAACGTGCGAACGCTGATAGTGGGCGTGAACTCAGTTTGGAACAGGATTTGGAGAGCGAGCTCCCGGGCTTGTCGTCTTGCTGTCAGTTTCATGATTTGGCTTTTTCTCGCTTTCAACGAAGTTCATCGCAGTCAGGCTTAATTGTGGATTACTTGCATCGACAAAATCAAGCAGTTCAGCGTCTTCAAGCGTCTCAACAAATTCCTGGACGTCTTTAAAGGTACGATAAACACTCGCGAAACGAACATAAGCCACGTCATCAAGCTGTTTCAGTTCGGCCATCACTTTTTTGCCCAGCAGGCGAGAGCTCACTTCGGATTCGCCACGGTTGACGATCCAAGCTGCAATTCGCTCTACCACGGCATCGATTTGCGCGACGCTGACAGGACGTTTTTGGGTCGCAGCGGATAGACCTTTCAGAATTTTTTCTTTACTGAATGGTTCGCGGCGACCGTCTTTTTTAATGATGTATGGGAGGGCGATCATGATGGTTTCAACTGTCGAGAAACGAGCTTTGCACTCAAGGCATTCGCGACGGCGACGGATGCTGCCATCTTTCTGCACTCGCGTATCTAAAACTCTGTCATCGGCATGGCCACAAAATGGGCATTTCATAGTCTTTGGTCCCGTCCCAAAAGGTTAGGCCTAAATTAGGGAGGGACCCCCTGGGAGTCAATGGCTCGGGATGAATGACCTGTTGCATCATTTTGTCATGCAATGAGTTCCGCCTGGGGCCAAACTTTGGCTATGATAATTGTGAGTACGAGGTGTTTATGAAGAACGTTTTTTCTGTGATTTTGCCCCTATTATTGTTGGCTTCCTATGCCTCCGCACAACAACCCGTGGTCGGAAGAGACGCAGCGGCGAAATATTTTCAAAAAAACCCGGAAGACGACACCACTTATGTGGGTGGTGGAAATGGCAACAATAGCGGTCCTTCGGATCACTACCTGGCTCTTCACTATGGTCGCTACATGGCTTCTCAATCTTACGATTGGGGTAAAAATGGTCAGGAAGACAACGTGGGTGAAAACAGCTTCGGTGTCACTTATCGTGTCGGGGAGTGGTATAACTCCATGGATCTGGCTTTGCGTATGGAATACAACGACTACAAAGTTAGCGGCGAGAGCCCCAGCAAGATTTCCTTTTTACCCGTGATCATGTTCCCGGACGCCAGCTCACGTTTCCCACTTTATTTTGGCGCCGGTGCGGGGCTTGGTATTTTCATGAAACAAACCAACTCTAAATCAATGCTCACATTGGATTATCAATTGCTTGCCGGTGCACGCTTTTTCAATGTCTTTGAAAGTACTGGATTCTTCATTGAGGCTGGGTTAAGAAATTCCCTGTTTTTGCTCTCTTCAGGGCAGCTTAATGGAACCTTTTTAGCCGCTGGCTTGGTATTTACATTTTGAAAATTCACAGACATCTCGCAGAGGCCGTTGTTAATGGTTTGGAAGAAATCTTCGACCAGAACAAATACGCCGATAAAGTAATTCAATACAATCTTAAGGGGCACTCCAAGTGGGGTTCCCGTGATCGCAAATTTTTTGCTGAAACTGTTTACGAAGTGGTGCGCTGGTACCGCTTGCTGGAGTTCATGGGCCAAAGTGGCGACATGTGGCGCATCGTGGGTATTCAGTGGTTGCGTATGGGTTACGATCTTCCCCCCGATTGGGAAGAGTTCGAAGGCTTGAATTACGATTTCATCAAAGCCCGCGAAAAAGAGGCTCAAGAAAGATTCCCGGTGGCTCAATCCATTCCTGATTGGATGGATGCGCGCGGCCGTCAGGAATTGGGCGATATCTGGGAAAAAGTGGTCAAAGCATTGAATAAGCCCGCTGAAGTTTTCATGCGTGTGAATGCTTTGAAATTCACTCCAGATCAAGTGATCGAAGAACTTAAAAAAGCCGAGATCGAAGCCTTGCCGGTTTCTCCGGAATTGCCTTATGCATTGAAGCTTAAAGAGCGTCGTAACGTGTTCATCACTGAAGCCTTCCGTAAAGGCATGTTCGAAGTGCAGGACGCGGCTTCGCAAATGGTTGTGCCAATGCTTGATGTGCAACCAGGTCAGCGCGTGGTGGATGCCTGCGCGGGTGCTGGTGGTAAATCTTTGCACATCGCTTCGTTGATGAAAAACAAAGGCCGCATCATCTCTATGGATATCCACGAGTGGAAATTGCAAGAGTTGAAAGTGCGCGCGCGCCGTAACGGCATCGACATCATTGAAACTCGCGTGATTGATTCCAGCAAAGTGATTAAGCGTTTGCATGAAGAGGCAGACCGCGTGTTGTTGGATGTTCCATGTTCAGGTATGGGTGTGCTTCGTCGCAATCCCGATTCCAAGTGGAAGTTGACGGAGGATGAAATCGCTCGTTTGCAAACTCTGCAATACGAACTTCTGACGTCGTACTCGAAGATGACCAAAAAAGGCGGCAAGATGGTTTATGCCACTTGCAGTTTGTTGCCTTCTGAAAATGAAAAACAAATTGCGCGCTTTATGAGTGAGCATGGTGAGGGATGGACTCTTGAAAAAGAGATTCACCTGCGTCCTGATCGCGAAGGGTATGACGGCTTTTACGCCGCCTTGCTAATCAGAAAATAGTCTTTAAAATTTATGGCGATGAAGAATGAGGCCGTGAGTAGGGTCATAGGGGGAAACTCCCACTGTGACTCGGTCGCCGACAACAACTTTGATGTTGAAGCGCTTCATTTTTCCGCACAGACGGGCTCTGATTTCCACACCATTTTCAAGGTTCACGGTGTAGTTACCACCGGCATTCAGATCAGTTATTTTGCCATCTACATTGACCAAATCGTCTTTTGCCATTGATCCTCCAGTTGTTGTGAAAAAAAAGGGGACTTGCGCACAGCAAATCCCCATAGGATCTAAAAAAACTTAGTAAGAACGACGTGTGCCGAAGCCACTACGGCCACCAGCTCCACCACGGCTGTTGCCACCCATGCGTTTTTCTTGAGGTTTCGCTTCAGAGATATTCATCGCGCGACCGCCAAGATCCATACCATTCAATTTTTCAATTGCAGTATTAGCTTCGTTATCAGATTCCATTTCAACAAAGGCGAAACCTTTGCTGCGGCCTGTGTCGCGATCAGTGATGATGTTTGCAGAAAGAACAGTTCCGTGTGCTGCAAAAACCGAAGTCAGTTGATCAGAGTCCGTCGAAAAAGAAAGGTTGCCGACGTATATTTTTTTTCCCATTTTGTGCCTCCTAAAAAAGCTGGGGCCATTCGCAGAAGACAAAAGGAAATCTAATGAACTGGTGTGAACGGATGTGTGAGGGCAGTAGAACACGCCCCACTATGAATAGATATGCTTATTAATTGAACATCGAAAATAGGGTCCATCTCGGTCTCCAAGGAGATGAGTAAGGAAATGCATTCACTTTCTGGTCAAAGGACGCATCTGGCTTCAGCAGCGAACTCCTGAAATATACTCGACCAAGATCCAATAATGACAGTCGAACAGTTAAGAGTGCTTAACAGATTTCAGTCAAAATCCAGACAATCCGATCAGAATGATATGAAAACATGCGCGATACTTGTCATTCTGATTTTCACTGCATTGGCTCCACGGGCCCATGCTGAATTCATGTTGGACGTATCGGGCTCTTATATCTCTGAAAATACCGGTTCCACAGACGTCAAAGACGACGCAACCAAGTACTACTACAACATGACTGGATATCTGCGTCTGGCAAAAAAATGGTGGGCAGGGTGGAGCTATCTGGGAATCACGATGACTGGCAGCTCGAATGCCACAGGCGAATCAGTTGCGACATCTTTCCAAACTTCTGATACGGGTCCCACGATAAAGTATTTCTTTGGCAAGGGTGAAGTCTTCAGCATGAGTGCGAACTTCAATGTGATAGCTAAGGGCACCTACAAAAACGTCGTCACCGAAAATACCGAAGCTTGGACCGGAACCAGCTACATGGTCGGCTTCAGTATAATGCCAGAAATTAAATCCCGCTTCCGCATGGGAGTGGGATTGAACTACTATCACGCCGCCTACAGCAAAAAAACTGTCGATGGTACCGAGACTTCTGAGTCGAACACGAAGTCGTGGTTGTTTCCGACTTTATCCTTAAGTAAATCCTGGTAATTAAAAGAAGATCTTAATCCCTGACTTGATTCCCGTGCGATCGGTGATGGTTTCCACGGTGGAGCCAGCGGGAGTTAGTTTTTGGCTCTCCTTGTACCAGGCTCCGAAGATGCGCAGGGCTTTGAAGTCTATGAAAGCCCCTGCTTCAGAGTAATCCTCTTTCACATCACCCAATTGATCGTTGGTGGTGGGGAGGAAATAGCGATATTTGATATCCAAACCAAAATGCTTCGTTAAATACAGCTGCAAGTCCGCCTGCCCGAATTGCTGCCGCAATTTCGTCGCAGGGGTATCGGTCATGTCCCGGGTGCGCATTCCGTAGCTTAAGGTGAACCCGGTGTTTTGCAGGGAATTTCCCAGAAGACGTAGGTTGAACATTCCTGATAGGTCTGAGTAATTTTCAGGATTAATGTTGGCGTACTCAAGCCCCAGGCCCACGAATTGCGCGTAGGCTGCCAACTCTCCAGAAAATGATGTCGCACTTTTATCCGGGGAGCTGCCGTCTTGGACATGCTTGTCGTAGGACAAATAGCTTCCACCCAACATCAGTTCATAGGGAGAAGGACTGTTCAAGGAAAGCCACTGATCCATCATTTGGTTTTTCTCTTTTATTGCCAGCCAGTCGGAAAGGGACCAGCGGCCCTTTTCGCGGGCGGCGGCGCGCTTGGTCCAATCGAACCCGCTACTCCATTTTGACGCTGTTTGGGCGTGAGATTGGAAGCCAAAGGACATAATGCATAACAGAAGTAAGAATGAAAATCTGGACATGCATACATTTTCTCGCTTTATTAAGGCGTAGTCTAAAATTTTCCCTGTTGAGACACAGGATGAGACATAAACATGAGACGTAAAAATCTGTCTCAAAAAAGGATGAACAGTGGTTCACGATTTAGATCCCTTTGCTTTAAGAATTTCTGGTGACTTTGGTGTGCGTTGGTATGGCCTCTCTTACATGATGGGGTTCATCTGTGCCTACTTGTTAATCAAATGGCTGGCACAACGCCAACGCTCGGGCCTTAATGCCCAAATGGTAGGCGATTTCATCACATATACGGCGATTGGTACATTGGTAGGAGGCCGTCTTGGCTACGTGTTCTTCTACGGCCCTGACCTACTGTGGAAATTCAAGTCTTCCTTCCCTTTCTGGGGGGTGTTGGCGGTGAATGAAGGTGGCATGGCGAGTCACGGCGGTATCATCGGTATCGTGATCGCATGCTTGTTGTACGCACGTAAGTATTCTGTGAATGCGACGTACCTGTTTGACCTTGTGGCCGTTGTCGGTCCATTGGGGGTCTTCTTTGGGCGTATCGCAAACTTCATCAACGGTGAGTTGGTGGGGCGTCCTTGTGATCCATCTTACCCATTGGCGGTGAAGTTTCCTCAAGACATCGAGATGTGGCCTTCCCAGGATTTCTCTCGTCTGAATGACCTGACCACGGTGGTGGATAAAGTTGGTATCAGCCGTGAAACTTGGTTGGAGCTTTTGGGTAAATTCCATATGGATCAAGCCGCTCGCGAACAGGTTTATGGCACTCTTCATAATGTTGTGTTGTCCATTCAGGATGGCAATGCGGCTGCGAAAGCTGCGATTGAACCATTTTTGACTCCACGCTATCCGTCGCAATTGTTCGCAGCAGTGGGCGAGGGGTTGTTCCTGTTTATCGTGCTTTTCTTCTTGTGGAGAAAACCGCGCAAACCAGGCTTTATCGCTTCCACATTCATCGTGCTTTATGCATTGGTGAGAATTGCTGATGAACACTTCCGCATGCCTGATGCGCAAATCGGTTTCCAATGGTTGGGTCTGACTCGTGGTCAATGGCTGAGCGTTGTGATGCTGGCCGTGGGCTTCTTGTTGATGTTCGTGTGGAGCCGTTCGGGTTCGTTGAAGATCCCGGGTTGGGGCCGCGGCCATTCGATTCGTTTGAATAGAAAATAATTAGTTATATCAAAAAAAAGGGCGGTGAAGAACCGCCCTTTTTTTTTAAATCTTGAAGCTGTAATCAGCAATTTCACTGCGGGGAACGACGGCTTGGTCGCCGGTAACAAAGTTTTTCACAGTGACCGTGCCACTGGAAACCTCATTGCCTCCCAAAATCAAAGCGTAGTGTGCTCCCTTGTTGTTGGCCTTTTGCATTTTCTTGCCCATTTTACCTGATAAAAAGTTTTCGACCTTGATTCCACGGGAGCGGATTTCGTGGGCAAGTTTCACGCTCTCATCTTCGCCGGCATCATCGGCGCCAATCACTGCCACCAAAACTTCTTTGGCAAGTGCCAACTCTTTTGGTGTGAGATCTGCCAAGCGATCAATACCTGCGGCCCAACCCACTCCTGGAGTTTTTGGTCCACCCATCATTTCAATCAGGCCGTCATAACGACCTCCTGCCAAGACGGTTCCTTGTGCGCCTAGTTTTGAAGTCGTGAATTCAAAAACAGTGTGACAGTAGTAGTCCAAGCCGCGCACAAGGTGGTTGTTCACTTTGAAGGGGATTCCCAGTTTTTCAATTCCTGCCAAAACCTTCTTGAAAAAAGTTTGTGAAGTTTCATTGAGGTATTGCTCTAGTTTGGGCGCATCGGCATTGAGCTTTTTGTCGCCGTCGTCTTTGGAATCCAAAATGCGCAGGGGATTCTTCTCGAGACGATTTTTGGAGTCAGTTGACAGTTGTGATTCGTTGGATTTGAAGTAAGTCACCAAAGCGTCGCGATAAGCAGCGCGGCTTTCTGCGTCACCTAAAGTGTTAATCTCAAGAGTGCAATCCGCGGAAATTCCAATCTGCTGCAACAAGTCCCAAGCCATGGCAATACACTCCACATCTGCGTGAGGAGTGTCATAACCTAGACACTCTGCGCCCAATTGGAAGAATTGGCGATAGCGGCCCTTTTGAGGTCTCTCATAACGAAACATGGGGCCAGAATAATAAAACTTCAGAGGAAGATTTTGGCTCATGCCTTCTGAAATAAAAGCCCTCGCCACGCCGGCAGTTCCTTCGGGACGCAGGGTCAGGCTCTCTCCGCCGCGATCTGTAAAGTCGTACGTCTCTTTACTGACAACGTCTGAGGTTTCGCCCAAAGTGCGATGAAATACTTCAGAAAATTCGAAAATAGGCGTTTCTATTTCGCCAAAACCATAAAGTTTTGCTTTTTGATAGGCTGATTCTTCGACAAAACGGAAGACATTGCTGTCTTCAGGAAGTAGATCGCGCGTGCCTCGCACTCTTTGGATTTTTTCGCTCATATTTTAGACCCTCATAGTATCGGAGTTTTTTGTTATATCAGCCCATTTTCAGTCACGCAAAGCTATTGCAATTAAGGGGTTCGAGGGCTTTAATTAAGTAATGAAGAAGTGGCTTATCCCGGGGATCCTTATCTTAGCCGTCATCGTCGCTGTCGCAGTTTATCAAATACTGGCTGGTGGACCGAGCATTGCTGGCGAAACAGTCAATTGGCGCCAATTAGGCGAACTTGATTATATCACCGGAAATGCGCCACCAGAGCTAAAAGCCTTGGATAATCAACCGGTGAAGCTTCCAGGTTTTATGGTGCCCCTTGAGGACGAGCAACGTCAGGTTGTGGAGTTTCTTTTGGTGCCAAGTCCGCAGGCGTGCATCCACGTTCCAGCTCCGCCGCCGAATCAGATGGTTTATGTCAAAATGAAAAAGGGTGTGCCGGCAATGCAGGGCCCAATTTGGGTGTATGGCACTTTGAAACTCGTAACCAAGCAGTCAATGTATGGTGACGCATCCTTCGAAATAACAGGTGAGGCTATTGAGCCTTACAAATAGGAGGTAACATGTTCAAGGCACTTTTTATTTCTGTATTTTCTTTGGCCGCAGTTGAATCAATAGCACATGCACACGGTGTGGCCACAGTAGATGTTGCGTTCGATGGCAAGAATGGGAAAATCCAGTTCCATGCGCCGGCATCCAGCATCTATGGCTTTGAGTACGAAGCTAAGTCAGCTAAGGATAAAGCCAATAAAGAAGCGGGTCTGAAGAAGTTTAATGATAAAGTGAATGACTTGTTTCAGTTTGCGGCGGACAACAAGTGTGAAGTAAAAATGGATTATAACGAAGTCGTGCAAAAGGAAAAGCATGCGGACGTTAATGCCACTTACAATGTCACTTGTGAAGTTGCGCCGGCAGGAACAGCTGTGACTTTGGGAGTTCAGGATGTGTTCAAACGAGTGAAGGCCGTTAAGGTCAATGTCATCTCCGGTGACACCCAGAAGTCCCAGGAAATTAAGAAAAGCGGAGAAAAGGTTGAGCTCTAGTGAATCTTTGATTGAAATTCAGAATCTGGAATACTCCTATGCCGGGGATAATAAGCCGACATTGGTGATTCCAGAGTTTTCTGTACGAAAAGGCGAGGAGCTGTTTTTGTATGGACCTAGTGGCACCGGTAAAACAACGCTTTTGGAATGCTTGGCAGGGGTTCTGCCTTTGTCCAAGGGAAGTGTGAAAATCCTGGGTCGGGACCTGGCTCAAATGAGTTCTGCACAGCGAGATGCTTTTCGCGCTGAACACATGGGTTATGTCTTTCAGAGTTTCAATTTGATTCCTTATTTGTCAGTCATTGAAAACATCGAGTTGCCTTTGCATCTAAGTCCCGTACGCAAAGCCCGATTGGGCAGTGTGGACACCGATATGGTGATTCGTGCTTTGTGCGGAAACTTGGGAATCGGTGATTTGCTGGATAAAAAAGTGACTGAGTTGAGTGTCGGACAGCAGCAGCGTGTGGCTGTCGCGCGGGCCTTGTTGGGGAAACCTGATTTGTTATTGGCCGATGAGCCAACGTCAGCATTGGATGCTGACCATCGCGAGAAATTTTTGAAGCTGCTTTTTGATTTGTCAGAACTCTATGGCACGACTGTGGTCTTTGTTTCCCATGATCGTGGCATTGAAAACTTATTTACCCGTTCCGTGTCGCTGGAATCAATTAACAGGACAACATGATGATCTTCTTGAACCTGGCTATTAAATCTTTAAAAAATCGCGCTTTTGCGACGACGTTGACGGTGTTTTCAATTGCACTTAGCGTTGCATTGTTTTTGTCGGTGGAGCGTGCACAACGGGCCGCTGAAGAAGGCTTCACGCAAACGATTTCCAAAACAGATTTGATTGTCGGTGCGCGCAGTGGTCCATTGCAGTTGATTCTATACACAGTGTTCAATATAGGGACGCCGACACAGAATGTGTCCTTTGAGACTTATCAGGAAATACAAAAACATCCGGCAGTTGCCTGGACAATTCCTTATTCGCTGGGGGACAGTCATCGTGGGTTCCGCGTGGTTGGAACCACTTCCGATTTCTTTAAGCATTACCACTTCCGTGGCGATCAAAAAGTGTCTTTGCAGTCTGGAAAAGAAGTTCAGGGATTGTGGGATGTCGTCGTTGGTTTCGAAGTCGCGCGTCAGTTGGGTTACCGCCTGGGAGACAGTGTTGTCATCGCGCACGGAGTGACCAAGGGTGAGGGGATTGTTCATCACGATCACCGACCTTTTAAAATTACCGGCATCATGGCTCCGACGGGGACACCGTTGGATCGTGCGGTGTATATCAGCCTGGAAGGTATGGAGGCCTTGCACATGGACTGGCAAGATGGTGCTATGCCTGTTGCCGGCAAGGAAACACCGACTTCGCAAATCAAAAAAGAAAATATCAAGATCGATAACATCACGTCTTTTTTTATTGGCACAAAATCGCGCATTGAAACACTGAAGCTGCAACGTGAAATCAATGAGTACCAGAAGGAGCCATTGCTGGCGATCATTCCTGGGGCGACCTTGAGTGAGCTATGGCATAGCCTTTCTTATGTGGAAAATGTTTTGCGCATTATTTCCTGGATGGTGTTGGCTGTGGGGTTCATGGGGATGCTGATTGCCTTGACCACCACGCTGAACGAGCGTCGTCGTGAAATGGCGATTCTGCGCGCAGTGGGGGCGACTCCGGGCCAGATTGTTGGCTTGTTGGTGTTTGAATCGGCAGTTTTGACGGTGGTCGGCGTTATAACCGGTGTGATTCTTTCTTTGTTACTGACGTACTCCTTGAAGCCCTGGTTGCAAAACAATTTCGGTTTGTACCTGGAAGGTTCGGCGATTGCGTCGAAGGAACTTGTCTATATATTTGTGGCGATCCTTGTCGGTGTGTTGATTGGGTTGATTCCCGCTCTTCGTGCGCAAAAGCAGGCATTGAAAGACGGACTGAGCGTTCGCGTCTAAACGCCCTGACACTTCCCTGACATAATCTTAACGGGGAAGTGATTCCTCTAAGGCTGGGACTTTGTTAGTTTTCTGATATCCAAGATATCGGAGGATATAAAATGAAGTTCTTTATCGCCAGCGCTTTGGTTCTTAGCGCATTTGCCGCAAAAGCGGAATCCCTAGTGAAAATTGATGGTTCAAGCACTGTGTTTCCAGTGACAGAAGCTGTTTCTGAGGAGTTTCAAGCAAGCACTAAAGGTGCTATTCGCGTGACTGTGGGTGTTTCCGGCACAGGTGGCGGTTTCAAAAAATTCTGCCGTGGCGAAACAGACATCCAAAATGCGTCACGCCCGATCACTAAAGAAGAAATGAAAGCGTGCCGCGATTCCAAAGTGACTTATTACGAGTTGCCAATCGCCTTCGATGCCATCGCGATCGTTGTGAATCCAAAAAATGACTGGGTGAAAGAAATCACAGCAGCAGAACTTAAAAAGATGTGGGAGCCGGAAGCTCAAGGCAAAGTCATGACTTGGAAACAAGTGAACTCGAAATGGCCTGACGAGAAACTGTCCCTGTTCGGTGCTTCCACTGACAACGGCACCTTTGACTACTTCACAGAGGCGATCGTTGAGAAATCAAAATCCTCCCGCGGTGATTACACGGCTTCTGTGGATCATAACACACGCGTGACGGGTGTGAATGGTGCAAAGGGTGGCTTGGGCTATCTTCCGTTCGCATACTACCTGACGAACAAAGATAAATTGAAACTTTTGGGAGTAGTGGGTGGTCCAAAAGCTCCATCCAAAAAAGCCGTTTTGCCGACTGAGAAAACGGTGATGTCAGGGGAGTACAATCCGTTGTCCCGTCCGATCTTCATTTACGTTTCTCAAGAGGCTATTGCTTCGAAACCGCATGTTAAACAATACGTGGATTTTTATTTGAACAATGCTGCTGAAATGGCAAAACAAGTTCAATACATCCCACTTCCAGCAAACGCTTATAAAATGGCAAAGGAACATGTGGAGAAAAAGAAAACGGGCTCCGTTTTCAAAGGTGAAGCGCACGTTGGTTTGACGATTGAGCAGATTCTAAAAAAAGAAGCGGCTCTTTAGGCCGCTTGCTTTTGAATAGTCCCTCTATGAGCGGCGGTCCCCAAAGGGCTCCGCTCTTTTCTTTTTGGGGCTAAGCTGCTTTGACTTTTACTTTGTCAGCGGATTCCGCTTCGTAGTCAGAGTACGGAGTTTTCACTTCCACATACTTGTCGCCCGCTTTATAGGCGCGCACCTTGTACATCTTAATGGCTTCAGAGCGGCCTTTGACTTCGGCAGCACCGGCCAATTCCACTTTAAAATCGTCTCCGACTTTATCGATCACGGTGTCGGTCACCAGCAAGTCTGCACCGAAGGCTTTTGTGGAAGCCTCGATACGTGAAGCTGTATTTACGGTATTACCGATAACTGTGTACTCCATACGCTCGTCAGAACCGATGGTTCCGGAAATCGCGGTACCAGCATGAAGTCCCATACCGATATTAATCGCGGGTTGTCCACGCTCGATACGTTTTTCATTTAGCTTTTCCAGGGATCTGCGCATTTCCAGGCACGCACGAAGCGCATTGTGGGCATCGCGAGGCGTGGTTTTAGGGGCGCCCCAAACGGCCATAATCGCGTCACCGATGAACTTATCCACGACGCCACCATGGGAATTGATAATGCCCACCATGACACCAAAGTATTCATTCAGCATTTCAACGACTTCTTCCGGAGAACGTTTTTCCGAAAACGCGGTGAAACCACGGATGTCCGAGAAGAAAACCACCACCTCTTTGGATTGACCGCCGACACCGATGTCCTTGCCGATCAAGTCCTCTGTAACTGCAGAACCGTGGAATTTCGAGAACAAGCTTTTTACTTTGTCGCGCTCTTTCAATCCCTCGGTCATGTGATCGAAGGCCACCGCCAGGTCACCAACCTCGTCATGGGATTTAACTTGGTCGCGGGCTTTCACGTCGAAGTTGCCTTTAGAAACCAAGTTGATCAAACCCGCCAATTTTTCAATCGGGGAGGTCAGTGTCATAGAAAACAGGAAGATAAAGAAGATCGCCAAAGAAATGGCGGAACCAGCGACAAATATCGAACGGCGTTTTACCTCGTTGGATACTTCCAGGATCGCGGCTTCAGAAGTTTGCGAGATCACCATCGGACCATAGGAAGTTTTGACGGAGGCGCCAAAATAGTTGGAGCGCGACTCTGGATCCACAAACTTCGTTTGATACTGTGGGGATCTGGTATTCATGGCTTTGGAGACAAACGGATTTGCCGTCATCGAAATGCGTGATACCGCTTTTTGCTCATCTTTGTGAGCTAAAACCTCACCCTGACGGTCCAAAAGGAACTGGGTGCGCTCAGACAAATCAGTGAATGGTTTTTGTAAAGGAGCCAGCATCACGTCAGCTAAAACCACGTGCGTGATTTTTCCCTGGGCGTCTTTTACCAGTGGAATGCCGATGGTTACCATGGCCGGTGCATTCGGGTATGACGCGTTTTTGATTTCGATGGAGCCTTCAGCAACGTTACGCACAGGGAATTTTTGCCAAGCGCGCACATTCACAAAATAAGAAGGGCCCAAGAGGAAAGGTTTTAAAACATCCTCTTTCACTTTGCTGACAACGGTTTCAACCGAAGAACCATTTAGTTTCAATACTTCCAATGCGACGAAGTTTTTGTCTTTAGTGAAATTGAAATCCAGGTCCTCTGCCGCAGCTTCGCCCTTCATAAGCAGTGAACCATTGGTGCGCGTTTTATCGACCAGGGAGGCGATGATGTTGTCGACCTCTTTGGCTTTTGCCGAAGCTGATTCCAAATTGGCGATGTCGACCTGTTCTGCAGATTTCTTTTCGAAGTAATTCGAAGAGATAAATGTGATGGCTCCTGTTGAAGCCACCAGAATCAGGATCGTTACCGTGATGAGTTTGGTTGAGATGGGTATTCTCATTAGAAACTCCATTCCGCGAAGAAGTTGATATAGTTACCGACAACCACAGATTCATTCACGTCTCCGTCCAATGCGAAATTGGTGGAGGAGGGAACAGCTTTATAGGACATGCGATCTTCGCGGCGGGCATAGCCCACAAGTCCTGTAAATTTACTGTTGAATCGATAGCTGCCTAAAATTCCAAATTGGGTCGAGATACTCGGATCGATATCCTGGTTGTTCGGAGTGGATACCTTCATCACCGAGGCATATACATGGGCATTCAATTGAATGCCGAATTTAGGGGAGAGCGAGTACCAATACTCAATACCACCATGCGGTCCGATAGCGCTGATGATTTGATTTTCTGAAGTGCCGGTGAATGGATCACCGATAGTTTCCGGAATCTCTTTATAGAATCCACCCATTTGATAGCGGATTTCACCACGGTCTCCCACCGGCATTTTGTAGACAGCATTGGCTTCGGCAGCTGCAAAAGTGCGGATTTCACCGTTAATTGTAAAACCGCTTAAGTCGACGATGGTTAAAAAACCCCATGGTGACTTGCGCGCATTCCAGCCCAGGCCCAAACGACCAGTACCTCCGAACGCATCATAAGCAACCATCGAGTTCTTTTCCGGATTGGAGCCTGAGAATTTCATGTCGGTGATAAGATAGCTTGCAATACCATACCAGCCGCTGGTTTTTTCGATCGATTGACGAACCAGTGCCGTGTACTCAGCTGCTGCCGAACGATCCCCTTCGCGCACATCAAAGGCGATCTTGGAGGATTGCGAAGTCGGGCGCAGATTGGATTTTCCTTTCAGGATGACCTGATACTTTCCGCCTTCCCAGGAAGAATCAAAAGGGAGGGAGTCTTCAGTGTAGTTTTCGTATGTTTTTACAACTTCCCATTTTTTAGTCGCAGGATTTGCACGGGCCACGATCACTTCATAGCCAGTGATATTTTCGGGACGGGACCATTTCACTTCCCGGACAAATTGGGACTCTGGCTTGGAAATAGTTGGCGGAGCCACGGCTTTACCCAGAACGGTAAAGGGAGCCACGGTCGTCGCATCACTGGAAATACCTTCAGAACTTCTTGCGGTCACTTTCCATGTATAAGGACTCGCAACAGGCAAAGTCGCTTTGAAGCGCGGTTCTTTCACGGTCTCTGTGATTTTTGTTTTACCGTCTTCGGAGTTCAATTCAAACGTATACTCATCAGCGCCGCCAACAGCATCCCACTTGAATTCGACATCTGTTTTCTCGTCATCATTTGATGCCAATTGGGCCTGGGGTGCAGGGGACTTCAGGTTGACATTATCCAGGCCGACATTGAACTCGCTTGGTGGGGACCAGTCACCAGGAACACCACGATAGTCGCGGGCGCGCAATTTCATCATGTACATGCCCGGAGTCAAACGGCCATTCCAGACAGCATCCGTGGTTTTGAAGCTGAAGGTTTTTGGTTTGCCTTTGTCGCCTTCTTTTTTTACTTGAGTCAGTTCGATGTCGTAAGCTTTCGCGCCGTCAATTTGTTCCCATTCGAAGTTGACCAGGCGACGATATGGTTCGGCCTTGGCGACAACTGCGCTGAAAAGGAAAATTGGTAGTAGAAGTGCGGCCAAGCTTATTCTCATCAGTTTACTTTAATCTTCTTCAATGTTGGTGCTTTTAAGTTTGATTTATCCGGTACCACCAGTTTACGAGCCGTGCCTGCTTCGCTGGCGCGACCGTGAGTGTCCTGTGCGGAGATCATCAATTCATATTCACCTGGTAATAGGTTGCGAATCGTTGTCGAGGTATTTTTGTATTTTGTGCGTTTCAGTTCCTTGCCATCTTTTTTGATCACAAGTTCATAATCAACGGCGCCGTCAATATTATCCCAGGTCAAATTGGAGCGTCCGTCCATTGAAGCTTGCAATGGTCCTTCAGCCGGAATGAAATTTGGTGATTTCAAAATCGGCATTGGCGCCACAGTGACTGCTTGGGAGGTTCCCAATCCAACAACGTCACCATTTTGGTCAACGGCCTCGATGGAAGCAATATAACGTCCCGGTTTTGGAACCGGAGCTGAAAATTTATTCTCTTTAACCTCAACAACCGGTGCATTTTCTGGTGATTGAGCGGCGTCATGCAGGCGCACACGGTACGCGCTGACATTTTTCAGATTTGTAGAGCCCCAGGTGAAATCCACTTTGGGTGAGTTCACAAAGTACTGAGTCAGTTGAGTTTCTGGCATTGTGAAAGCCAACGGTTGAACCTCAGGTTTCGGAGGAGGGGCTGCTGCCGCAGCCGTGGCCTCTTTCAGCATGTCTGTGAATTTCACTGTAAACTTCTGCATTTTTCCAAGTACGGGTTTGTCCGAGTCATTGAAATAGGAAGTCATGCGCCAGTAGTAAGTGCCTTCTTTCAAACCAGCCAAAGTAAAGCTGTCCTCAGCAGAGAAGGACTTGGTCGTGACCGGCTGAGTAAGGCCCGCATCGGACCATACTTGCAGGGTCATTTGACGAGTGTCATCGCTTTTTTGCCACTTAAAGGTTATATCAAATGGATCTTTGTTGGCCGGGATCTCAACGTCGGCTGTCGGGAAGACAACGGTTGGAGCATAGCGAGCTTGGATCTCTGTTCTGTAAATAGGAGACTCGCCCATCGCTTCACCCGTTGCAGATGTTGCCACGAGTTTCCAAAAGTGTCGGCCAAATGGCAGGGACGCGGTCAAGGAACTGTCGCCTGCAGTGGCGATTGCATAAACTTTCAAATTACGACGGTTTGAACCTGTCCATAAAGAGACTTGCGCGTCTGCCGGAAAGCCAGTCCATTTAAATGGAATCGGTTGCAGGTCGTCGGCATTCATTGCCACAGGTTTGTTTAAACTTGGAGCAAGAATTTTCACCAGATTCTTATCGAACTGCAAACCAGTGGCACCCAAGGCACCCACGCTTCCAGTTGAGATCTCTGTGTTCTTACCATCTTTTGATTTTACAGAAGCCTTACCTTCAAGGACTTGGACGTCGACGGAGTTGCCGGCGCCTTTGGAAAGAGAGGCGGAAGCCTGACTCAAATCGACTTTACCGTTGGCGGAGTTCAATACCAACCCAGGAGCATTTGCATCAGCAGCACCGGCTTTGGCATTGACGAAAAGACTACCTTCCATCAAATCAAGGGCGATTTCACCCTGCGATTTTTTAATAACGATCAGTGATTCGGGTTCCAAATCCAAATAGCGGTCAGAATCAGTAAATTGAATTCGCACTTCGCCTCGGTCAGAGGTACGGATGGCTTCGCCATCATAAAGAGGTTCGCCGGTGTTCACCAATTGCCACAATAGACGTGTGGCTTGTCGACGTTGGATGTCATCGACGACCTTTCCAACATATGCCAGTGGCTTTTCATTACTATGAGATTTTTGTTGCGTGTCAGTGGTTTGATACCAAACCCAAGTCAGCGCAAAAACAGATGATGAGCTGATTGCAGCTATCGCGAGTCTCTTCCATTGATTTTTCATCTGTTTCCTCCTCATCCTTTTTTCGGAAAATTTCTCGATTTTTTGTAGGGGGCCAAAAGACTTGGATTGTGACTGGAAAATGGTCTAGTATATTGCGCATGGATCATAAAAAGAACTACATCACCCCTGAAGGTCTGGCCAAACTCCGCGAAGAGTATCAAACACTGATGCATGGAGAGCGTCCTAAGATTGTTGAAATTGTTCAGTGGGCAGCGAGCAATGGCGATCGTTCAGAAAATGCTGACTATCAGTATGGCAAAAAGCGTCTGCGCGAAATCGACCGTCGGGTGCATTTTCTGACGAAAAGAATTGAGGATGCGGAAGTTGTGGATCCCAAGCTTATGAAAGGGGAAACCATTCTCTTTAGTGCGACCGTTACGTTGATGACGGAAGACGGTGATGAATTGGTATACCAAATCGTAGGTGAGGATGAGTTTGATCCTAAAGTCGGCAAGATTTCCTGGAAATCGCCCGTGGCAAAGTCATTGCTCGGAAAAAAATTAGGGGATGAGGTGAAACTCATGAAACCTTCTGGAGATGAATTTGTGACTATTGAAGGTGTGGAGTACAAATAACCTTCATTTTTGTGTCTCAGCAAATGAACATGAGCCTTTGTTTATTTGGCGATGGATTTTTTTGTCATCCTTTTTGATCTGAAGACGTGTACAATTTCTACTATGCAGAAGTTAGAACTACGCGCATGTGAAGCGCCTTTCTGGGCCCAGAGTGGCCATGCACAAACTTTGTGGGCGCATTTTTTAAAATCACCCATGCTGGAAGAACAAGGTCTCAATTTTGAGGTGAGTCTTCCTGATGGGGATCAACTCTTTTGTTACTATTATCCTGGCCATACCGACACGGTTATCAGCTTGTATCACGGTCTTTCTGGAGACATGAATGCAGACTACATGCAAAGAACGGCGATTCTTTGCCGGCAGATGGGGCACACCGTAGTATTGGTGAATCATCGGGGGGCGGGCCCCGGGATTTCAGCGGCTCGACATCCTTACCATTCGGGTCGTGCAGAGGATGTGTCTGAAGTTGTTAAAGCTCTTCGTCAGAAATTTCCCAAGAAAAAGCAAATTGCCGTGGGCTATTCCATGAGCGGTTGTATTGTGCTGTGCTTGGGGGGCGGGTTTCGCGGAGAACATAAGCCTGATGGAATCATCACGGTCAATGCTCCCCTAAATTTGGGTCGTGGTGCACGCACTTTGGGAAGTGGCTTTAATAGAATTTACGATGTGCGATTTGTTCATCGTTTGCGACAGAATATTGATTTCAAATACCGTGCGGGTCTTATTGATCAGGCCTATCAAATCCCTTGGTGGGCAACGATTTATGATCTGGATCAGATATACACAGCACCTGCTGCGGGATTCAGGGATCGTGAAGATTATTATGACAGCTGCTCAGCGATGCACTATCTGCACAATGTGGATGTGCCCACATATATGCTGACCGCCGCTGATGATCCATTTGTGATTGTTCAGGATTATTTGGATGCGCGAATTCCTGCCAATGTTTCTCTTCATATAGAAAGTCATGGCGGGCACTTGGGGTATCTAACCAAAAACAAAACATCATTAGGCAGTCATCGTTGGCTTGACTATTACCTGGGCGAGGCCATTCAGAAAATGTCCCTGGAGTTTACTGCCGGTTCGTAAGAACGGCATCCTTTAGCAGGTGCCAGCGCTCGCCCCACACGTGGTAAGATCGTGATGTTTTGCCGGAGTCATAAACGGGGATTTCAATAATACTCAAAGTTTGCAGGCGTACGCTGTGGTGCAGAGCCGGCGTCAGATACCAGCCACGCAGTTTTTGCAAGGGCAGTTCCTCGCGGATTTTCAGCCATGCCGATTTTTTGATGGCAATCACCTCACACAGTGGATCTTGCAATGAGTGATTGTACTTGTCGCGCAGGATGTTGTTGAAAAGGAGTTCTGTTTTGGCGCGGCGGCTGACGGCTTGTAAGAAAGGATTTTCTTTTTTACGGTAGCGGTCGCCCCAGCAGACGTCGATCTTTTCTTCGGCGACCAGGTGTTGCCAAAGTTTGAAGACATCACCGAACGGGGAGGCTAATTCTGAATCCAGAATCATGAGGTAAGGCGCTTGAGCCAGGTCCATCCCCTGATAAAGGCTGAGGGCTCGTCCCTTTTTTTTGTCGTTGCGGTGAATCACCAGTAATTCGTTATCCCCCGAGGAGTCAGCCTGTTCCCGCAAAATATCGAATGAACGATCAGCCCCTTGTTCCACTAAAGCAATCAATTCGTACCTCATGGGAAATTTTTGAAAGAACGAGCGTAAATCCTGAATAAAGGACGGGATAATTTCCGCGTCTTTGTTCAGATATACCAAGAGAGAGCAGTGAGGGGTTGACACCGAGGATTCCATCTTTACGATTAATACCAATGAAATCTTTGCGCGTCACTCAAATCCAGAAATACGTTATTTGGCTTGTCATTCTTCTTTTGGCGATCCTGACCCGTTTTTATATGTTAACCAATAAACCGTTGCACTTTGATGAAGGCATCAATGGTTGGTTTGTTTTGCAGATGAAGACCATTGGGTTCTATAAGTATGACCCCACGAATTACCACGGGCCTTTGTATTTCTACCTTTTGCGCGGATTCACGGCGCTTTGGGGTCACAGTGTCGAGGTATTAAGAGCTCTTCCCTCCGTTTTTTCCGTGTTCGCTGTCATGTTGTTCACGTTTCATTTGATCAGCTCAAAAATCATCCGTGGCGCAATGGTGGCTCTTTTGATGTTCAGTCCGGCCTTTTTATTTTACGGTCGATCGGGCATTCATGAAATGCCGTTTGTATTTTTTCAGTTGTTGTTTGCCCTGGGAATGCTTCGTTGGGCGGAAAAGTCAGATGGCACGTCGCTGGCATTGTTACTGACCGCAACTGTTGGTATGGCCACACTGAAGGAAACCTTTGCGATTACACTTGCTTCCTGGGTGGTGGGACTTGTCTTTGCAGGTCCCAAAGTGATTCGTGAGTACTTTCACTGGGGTAAGTTAAAAGCGGCATGGTCTCGTCGTCTGACTTACATGGTTGTGGTTCTGTTGATTTCCTTCGTTTTGTTGTTCACTGGTTTTTTCCGAAACCTTCCGGGTTTGTTTGATTTCGTGAAAGCCTTCCTACCGTGGATGAAAACAGGTGTCGGGGAGACGGGCCACAACAAGGAGTTCTTGTATTGGATCAAGACTTTGGCTGAAGCAGAGCCGTTGGCCTTGTTCGGAGTCGGTATGGCCTTCGTGGGTCTGATTTCGAAAGATGCGCGCCTTCGAATGGTGTCGGCATTTTCCTTGTTTCAATTGCTTATCTACTCTTTGATTCCTTACAAAACCATCTGGTGCATCCTTACGCTGGTGTGGGGATTTTATCTGGTGCTGGCAATCTATGCGCAACAGATCCTGTTGCGTCGCGATTGGCAAAGCTATTTATTTGGTTCGATTCTGATGATCGGAACAGTTGGTAATGCGCGCAGCGATTGGCGCGCCGTCTTTGCTCAGCCGATTGATATGTCCCATCCTTATATTTATGTGAACTCCACATATGAGATGAAGGCGTTGCAGGATGCGACTTTGCAGGTGGTTCGTGAAAATGCGGAACATCTGAAAGTACCAGTGCAAATTGGAATGCGTGAGCAGTGGCCATTCCCTTGGGTTTATAGAAATTTTAAAACCCATTGGGATTTGTGTTCGAATAAAGTCATTCCAGGCGCCTGGATTTATTATTGTGACACTGCTGGTGAAGCCGCAGTGGAAGAGTCTTTAACTGAACCATTTATGCGCGTCAGAATCATGCTGCGTCAGCAGCGCGAAATTTCAACTGTGTATCTAAAGAAAAGTTTGTTCGAGGATATTTACAAAGGGCAATTTGAGATTGTCGGTCCTGATAAGGAGAATCCCTAAATGACAGGTTTGTCTTTTTTAATGAGTGTATTACTGACTTCGGCATCCGCGGCTCCTGCTCCGGTGAATGTCAGCCGTAAGGTCGATTTGAACCGTGATTTAAAAGCACCCGGTTTTGTGAATCTATATGAAATGGATGCGAAGTCTGTGGCGAAATTGCCAGTGTTGGCGCAGCTCAAGGCCCACGAAATCAATGGCCGCTGGAACGAGTGTCTGAACTTGTCCTCACGTGTGTTTGCAGTTCAAAAAGAACTTAAAGGTTGGGTGGGGCAGACGTGGCTTCATTGCCTGGATAAAACTCAGCAAAAAAAGACCAGCGCAGGACAGGAAGACCGCGTCCTGACGGCGATTGCCCGTCAGTGGCATCTTTTTGAAGTTGGCCCGTGGTCGCAGGATTTGTGGAATATGTGGGTCACACAGGAGTTAAGTTATTTGAATGCGGAAGCTGGTAAAAAGAACCGCAAAGTACTTTCCCGCGTGGAGCGCTTGCTGGACAACTCTGGTAAACTGAATCGGGATCAAAGATCCCAGTGTTATCAAATTTTGGGTGATTTTTCCCTGAATGATAATGATTACCCACAGGCACAATTTTTCTACGAAGAGGCGCAAAGCCTTAAGGATTCAAAATACCTGACGGAAAAGCTGGAGTTTTTGGCCAAGACCCGCAATCAAGCTGTCGCAGCAGCGCCGGCTGCGCAAATTGAAGCGATCGGAGAGGACGGCAAACTTGAAGAGCGCATTCGTGTTTCGTTAAAGCAGAATGATTTGATACCGGCACTCAAAGACACCGTGACACTTTTGAATCAGTATCCGGGTGGTCGCGCGGCTCGTCGTCTTAAAGACAAGCCGTTGGAAATTTTTAATTCCATCAATGACAACGCCATTGCGGCGAAAGCTCTGGAGGAAATGGGCGAAGCTGATGCTTCACGACTTTTGGAATGGGCGCAGAATCTGCACCGTCGTGGGGAGTGGGAATCCGGCATGAAGCTGGCGGAAAAATCCTATGAAAAGAATCCGCAGTCCCCAACGGCTACGAGCGCCTTATGGGTGTCTTCCAGATCCGCGCATTTCCTGGGTCTTTATGACAAAGCTCTGGATCTTTATAGCAAACAGATTGTGATCTCCAATGGAACTGATGAAAGTTCCGAGGCTTTGTTTCGTTCCAGTCTGATTTACTATCGCAAACAGGACTTCACGACGGCAGCGGCATTGCTGGAACGTTTGGTGCAACAGGGGAAAGATCGTTACGATCTGAATGCACAGTATTGGCTGGTTCGCTCCCTGCAGACCTTCAGCAAAGATCGCGCAGACAAAGCGGCGCAGGCGTTGATGGATAAGTATCCGTTTTCCTACTATGGCATGCGCTTGCGCGCAGAGTCTCAGGGTGGAAAGCTGACGTGGCCGGATGTTACCGCAAAAGATTTGAAACTTAATTCATCGTTGTGGCTGGTGGGTTCTCAGAAAAAATCCTGGGATCGTTTCGTGGCTCTTTCCGCTGCGGGATGGGTAGGCGAGGCGCAAACGGAACTGAGTGATCTGCCGCCAATGAAAGATCCAACGCTGCAAGTCCTTTTTGCGGAAAAGTTGGCTCAACGTGGGCAGTATTTTTCAGCGATTCGCATGGTGAACGATGCGATGGAAAATGATCCGCGCCTTCGTCAGCAACAATTCCTGAAAACAGGTTATCCGGAAATTTTCACCAACTTCTATCAGAAAGAATCAGATCGTTACGGTATTGACGCGATTTTGTTGCGCAGTCTGACTCGTCAGGAAAGTGGCTTTAACATGAAGGCCGTTTCGACTTCGAATGCATTGGGATTGATGCAAATGATCCCTCCCACAGCACAAGACACGGCAAAACGCCTGGGGATGAAGATTGAAATTCCAGAAGACATGTTCCGACCTGAGATTAATATTCCCATGGGTTCCTTCTATGTTTCCCAGATGTTGGACCAGTTCTCTCAGAATGTGCCATTTGCGCTCGCAGCGTATAACGCAGGACCCTATCGTCTGAAAAAATGGGTGAACGCACGTCCGGAAGTCTCTTCCGCGATGACAGAGCCAGGCTCTTCTCCCGAGGCTGAGGTGTGGGTTGACGAGTTGCCGTGGAATGAGACCAGCTTTTATGTGAAGGCAATTCTAAGAAATACTCTGCTTTATCGAATGGTAGGTAAGGAGTCCTATGTGGTTCCGCCAATTTTATGGCAAGACCTGCTTACTAAAAAGGCAAAATAAGTTCGTTGTTTTATTGTAAAAGTCCTTCGAGTTTTGTAGCCTGAAAGCTGTTCGGAGGACTCATGAGGAGACTAGTTACATTAAGTATCGTCCTGGGCCTGCTTTCGGGTTGTGTTCATAAGGATATGGGCAACAACAACGATCAGGCGGCTGGGAATGCAGGCAACGGTTCTGAAATCAAAGATATTGGTTCATTCCGTTTGTCAGATCCTGAGGGTCCCAAGGTCGTAGACCAAGAATTGGATGTTATCCCTACAGAAATCAATCCATTGGTAGAAAAATGGGTTACTTACTTCCAAGGCCGCGGCCGCCATCATATGGAAAGATATTTGGCGCGCTCTTCTCGCTACGAAAAACTGATGAAAAAAGTTTTGCGCGACAATGGCTTGCCGGAAGACATCTTTTACATCGCTTTGATTGAATCCGGTTTCAGTTCCAATGCGACTTCTCACGCGGCAGCTGTTGGTTATTGGCAGTTCATCCGTGGGACAGGCAAACGCTACGGGTTGGAAATCAATCCATTCGTGGACGAGCGTCGTGACCCGGTTTTCGCCACTCAAGCCGCGGCTGAATACTTCAAAGGTCTTTATTCTGTTTTCGGTTCCTGGTATCTGGCGATGGCTTCCTACAACGTGGGTGAGAACCGCGTAAAACGTGAAGTGATGAATCACTACACGCGTGACTTCTGGGAGCTGGCTCGTAAAAAACGTCTTCCAGCTGAGACGATCAACTACGTTCCAAAATTTATCGCAGCCAAGATGATCGCAAAAGAACCGGCTAAATACGGTTTCGAGGACATCGATTATCTTCCACCGATCGAGTTCGATCACATCACAGTGAACCAACCGATCAATATGCGCCAAATGGCTGAAAAGCTGAATCTGAACTACGAGGACTTCAAAGCATTGAATCCCAAGTTCAAAGGTGAAGTGGCGATCTTGAAAGGCACTGAGCTTATCCTTCGTATCCCACCGGGTTCTCAGGAATTGGCGAAAGTGGCAGCGAACGAATCTGTGGTTACTGATTTGAAGTTCATCGCGGATAGCGGCGACACTCAAACTTACAAAATCCGCAGAGGCGACAATCTTAAGTCCATCGCTCGTAAGTACAGAACTTCTGTGGCTTACCTTCGTGACCTGAATGACTTGCCAAGAAAATCACGCCTGACAGTGGGCCGCACGATCTACGTACCAGATCGTACTCCGCTTCGTGATCGTTCTGACCGTAAAAACAACAGCACAATGTCAGCTAAGACCAATGCAAAACCAGCGGTTGAAAAATCCGTTGATACAGCAGCGGCGGATTTGACGGGTGGTCGTTATTACGTGGTTCAATCCGGTGATTCTTTGTTCTCGATTGCACAAAGATATTCAACGTCAGTGGCTGAGCTTCAACGTGCCAATAACATCAAACGCAAAAGCAAATTGAAGTTGGGCATGAAGCTTAAAATTCCAGGTGGGGACAGCAGTTCCGCCCGGGAGGTAGCCAAAAGCAAAGTACACGTAGTCCGTAAGGGCGATAACCTGACTGACATCGCCGCGAAATACAACGTTACTGTTGGCCAGCTGAAACAAAAAAACAAGCTGCGCAACCCAGCCTCCCTGATGGTAGGCTCCCGAATCAGAATCCCAATCGCAGACGCGAACTAGGGAAAATAAAAAACCACTCGAAAGAGTGGTTTTTTTGTGTCCGCTGCGCGGGCTCTTAGGCTGATTGGCTGAAAAAAAGTGCCTAAGAGGAATCGTCTTTGATAACTCTTAGGCGAGGGGAATGAAACCAATCCTTTGTAATAAAAAGACCTTCCATTTTGCACACCTCTAAGTTCCCTTAGGTACTCTGTGACCTTTGGCAGCTGGCTGGCAGTGAAGCCCCTGTAGCTTTGCGCCCTACGGTTTCCCGCAGTTTGCCTTGAGGCAAAGGAAGGATCTAAATCCTAACGAGTATAACCCTAGGAACCTCCTTTGAGTTATTCGATATGATCCTACCAGTTCATCAAATTTTTGCGAGGCCTGAACCCTGAACCTCGATTTAGCAATCCTTGTGTACGGTCGTCACTTCGGTGCTTCATCATGATGGTCGTGGATACGATGCTTCATCACTGTCCTCCTTTAGCTGGCCCAAAAAGCATTCACCCGAACAAGTCGAGTCTAACGAGCCACTCGGTTTCAACTTTTACAGAATAGCGCGGATTTATTTTTCGACAAAGTGATCGACATCATTTTCTCAAAACAGTTCGAGAAGCGTCTCACGAAGGGATTTCTAGAGTGAAAACACGCCGCTAAATTCGTTCCCGCACTAATTGCTTCGATGGCTTTGTTCATTTGTGAATGGCAAATCATGCCCACAATTCACGCAACTGCTCCTCACTCATCCCACGCAATCGAGTTTTCGAGTAAGGACGCCCCTTCGCCTCGCACTCATTTAGTTGAATATAATTCCGCACCGTCACCCAAGCCCGGTGCCCCTTAACCACACGAGTATAAGGACGATGCTTCCAAACCCTCGGCCCGTCGTTCTTGGTATTGGGGGTATCGGTCAACCTCTGTGCAAACTGTCCCGCTACCACTCGTAGAAAGCTTTGTATCTGTGAGCGACGACCACCGCGAATCAGTAAGTGAATGTGATCTCGCTGAATGGAGAACTGTTCCACCTTCACGAAGAATTTGTACGAATACCTTTTCAATAGAAGTGTCATCAGATTGAAGTTTTTTGAAGAGCGTAGTCCGCCTTTTACAGCTTTGATATTAACCTTAAAAACCAGGTGAATCGGATCTTTGCCAGAAAGAGGACGAGCCCCGCGACCGAACGAAGAGTTACGAAGTGTGCCACCGTGACAAAGGTGATGTTTTCGTGGTGTGCGGGTTTTTATTAGAAATGTTTGCTGCTTCATCGTGGCTCCCCAAGGGTGACCGATACCCCTGACGGACGAGGAAGAGAGCAAAAGTTGTGGAATGTTGAAGTGCTAGTGGGAGAGTTATCGTCTTAAACCCCGGCCGAAACCCGGACTTGGCGTGCGTGCCGGGTATCGGTCAAGAATGGGGGATATCGGTTGGTTGTTGGTGATGACCGATACCCCGGGGGCGTTAGTAACAAACGCGGCCGTAATAATACCAGCCCCAGCTATAGCAATAACAACTGTATCCAACGGGAGCCCATTGATTCAGATAACACCAGCCATAGTTCGTACAGCATTTGTTGCCGTAATAGTATTTGGCATCGGCATCGTCTTGTTTGGCCATGTCCAAAACTTCTTGCTCTTCAGTGGTGCTCATCAGGCCAGATGATTGGGTTTCAATGGGGAAGAGCGGGCGATCTGCAGGAAGTTGCGATTGCGGAGCTGCATTCGCGGAAAGCGCGAACGCGAGGGCCAGAGTAAGGGTGGTTAGTGCCTTTCTCATAAAATCCTCCTTAATTTTTTGCGATAATTATTTACCGCAAACTGTACCAGGATAAACTTTGTTGCCGTGTTTGCAGTAGCACTCGCTGCCGATCGGGAAATCACCCCATCCACAAGCGGGACCACTTACGGGACAGCAGACACCCATGATTTGCACATCATCTGGTTTTTGAGTCGTGGAAATTTGAGTAGGTTTTGCGAAAGACGACCAGATGTCGTTTGAAAGAGGCGAAGCCAAAGTCGCCGAAGAAAAAATCATTCCAGAGAGAAGTGCGAAAATCAGTGTTTTCATACATGCCTCGATTGAACGGCCACAAGTCTATTGTCGCTCAACTTCCATATTCCGCAAGACGGTATCAAGATACTTTGTTGCGGAACATGGGGAGCGGACTCATGGCCGAGCTGGTTTATTACCAATTTAGCGGCAAACGTGACCAGAGATAGTGCCAGCACCACCTGAAGAGCATTTGCATGGAGTTCCTACGTTGTAGTAAGCGTTCAATTCGCAGAACCCACCACCATGGCTTTGGTAGCAGCAGAATTTACCTTGAGTTTTCCAAGCAAGTGCTTCAGCAGACTCAGCTTGTTCAGCAGATGTAGCGTAAACTTCAGCAGCTTGAACCACTGGAAGTTGTGGCATTGCGTATTCAGCTTGTGCAGAAACACAGAAGCCCAATGCGATCAAAGTTGCAGCGAAGATTTTTTTCATGAGATCCCCCTCTATATTGGTTTTCAGTCATTCAACAGACAAACACTCGCGTTTGCAAGTTGTAAAACCTCAATGTGTTCGAGGGGGATATGCGGTACGTTACGGAAGCATTTCGCGCAGCTTGTCAGCGATCGCCATGAACGCTTGAGCTTCTGCGCCGTTGCTGTTCGCTTCAACAATTGGAATTCCCGCTTCACACGCCAGTCCGACAGACGGGTTGAATGGAATTTCCCCAAGCTTTGCAATACCTTTTTGTGCTGCGTAAGAATCCATCTCACCCTTAGGGAAGAGCTGCATTTTTTCGCCATTCACGGGGTTGACCATGTAGGCCATATTTTCAACCATACCCAGCAATGGGACGTTTACGCGCTGGAACATGTCGACAGCTTTTTTCACGTCGATCAAGGCCACGTTTTGCGGTGTAGACACAAGAACCGCGCCAGCTACGGGTACTTTTTGAGCGAGAGTCAGTTGGATGTCACCAGTTCCTGGCGGCAAATCCACAACCAGGTAATCCAACTCGCCCCAGTTCACGTCACGCAGGAATTGATCCATCGCTTTGAACAACATCGGTCCACGCCATACAACTGCGGAACCTTCCTCGATCAAAAAGCCGATAGACATCAGTTTGATGCCGTAACGGTTGATTGGCTCAAGTTGATTCGTGTCGGGGTGAATTTGAGGTTTTTGGGCAAGGGTTCCCAACATGCGAGGAATACTCGGGCCGTAGATGTCGGCATCAAGTAAACCAACTTTTGATTTGCGCCCAAGGGCCATTGCCAAGTTGGTTGCAACGGTGCTTTTGCCAACTCCGCCTTTACCCGAGGATACCGCGATAATATGTTTCACTCCGGGAATTGAGGTTTGTTTTTCAAACGGATTTGGTGCAGCCATTTTTAACGGACTCCTTGCTAATTTTGAACTGACAACGAATAATAGACTTTACATGAATAGCCAAGATTTTTTGACGTTGAACCTTGTGGGAGCAGGGGCTTTCGTTGTCTGGTACCTTTTATCGAGAGGTGGGAACAAAAATCCTACGCGCCTCGACATGAATGCCAAGGACAGCGCGCCGCCGCTGATCAATCCCGAGCCCGCTGAAAGCATCGCCCAAGAGGTGGTGCCTGTGGCAGTTTCGCGTCCAGTGGTTCACCCTGATTTGGCGGGGCGCCGGCAAAAAAATCTAAATGTAATCTTCTCCTACAATTCCCACACCTGGGATGCCTATGAGGTTTTGGGGGTTCCGGCAGGGGCTTCGATCAGCATGGTCACCGAAGCCTATCAGACGCAGATCCGTCGTTGCGATAAGGAATCTGTCGAATTTTTCGAGACAGCCTACAAGGCGATATTGAATAAAACCTAAAAATTGAAGCCCGGTTATCGGGAGTAGAGACAGCTAAACCCCTGGGTGCCGCGCGCGATGTGCTCCCAGTTGAATCCTTTGCGTGTTTGATCGAAAATCACG
Source organism: Bdellovibrio sp. HCB288 (assembly GCF_047305935.1). Taxonomy (GTDB): domain Bacteria; phylum Bdellovibrionota; class Bdellovibrionia; order Bdellovibrionales; family Bdellovibrionaceae; genus Bdellovibrio. The sequence goes on along the minus strand of NZ_CP178619.1, from coordinate 309,373 downwards.
ATATCTTCGCTTAAGGGCAGGCGGTCCGCTCCGAAAAGCAGCTCCTCTTTGTTGTGCACGTATTGGTCTTTGAATTCTGCACGGGCCTGCATTTTACCGAATTCCCCGCGAGTGGGGCGCTGGAATTTTCCAATTTCACAGATCACTGTTTTTTCCATGGCGGCGGCTGCCTGTTTTGGCAGGAGTGCGAAACCTCCGCATTGCTCAATCCAGGTCACCGAAGTGGGGCAATTGTCAGCACCCGCCACCAGGCGATATAAACCGTCACGACCCTGCCACAGGGCGCGGGGGGAGGTCGAAGCGAATTCGCTCGTCGTCGGAGTTCCGTAGTTCGCAATGGTCAGTCCCAACATGAGACAGCATAAAAAGAATCGCATCAGGTTTGCTCCCGTATGCCAATAGTAAAAGCAAAGGGCGTGCGCAACTCAGAAGGGTGGTGTTTTATTTAGGAGGGGAATTCCCACTTTGGATCGCACAAGGTCGGCAAAGGTGACGAACCAGGGCACACAGTACTAATGAGCTTTGGCGGAGACGGGCTCTTTGTAATCGGGCTGCACTTTGCCGCGATGACACATGTAACAAGTGGCCGTAGGGCCCTTTTTGCCATCGAAGCCGTTTTCTTTCAGCATTTGCGTAAGCTTCATGTGCTCTTTGCTGACTTTGAAGCTTTTCTTGCTGCTGTCGGTGAAATTCTGAACATTGTGGCATTCGGCGCAGGTGACACCCAGCTCCCGGGAGATGGTTACCATCTCTTCACGAATCATTTCTTCGGTTTTCACGAATTTTTGAATGGATTGAGCAAGGGCTGGAGTTCCCGTAAGGAACAAGCCCGTGACAAGAGTGAAAATCATGAAATTGCGCTGCATAAAAATAGCATGTCTTGGACCCGGTCCCAGATCAAGAAAGACCCGGATTTGTTGACTGTATCTGGACCCAAGTGTAACTTTCTTACCTAATAACTCAGACCTTCCTGAGTCCAAAAACAACTAGCAACTCCGAAGCCATCGGAGGGGAAAGTAGAGCTTCATGAGCACTCCTGTAACAGTTAGACCTCTTGCTGACCTAGCAACTCTTGTCAGCCTTAGCAAACGTCGTGGTTTTGTATTTCAATCTTCCGAGATCTATGGTGGTCTGGGTAGCTGCTGGGACTATGGTCCTTTGGGCTCGTTGATGAAGTTGAATGTTAAACGTGCATGGTGGAATGCCATGACTCGCAGACCTGACATTGTCGGTTTGGATGCGGCAATTCTAATGCACCCAACTGTGTGGAAAGCTTCCGGTCACGTTGACGGTTTCTCTGATCCATTGGTGGATTGCAAAGACTGTAAGACACGCTTCCGCGCGGATAACACTGAATCCTACATGAAAGATAAAAAGTGCCCGAACTGCGGCAGCAAAAATCTTTCCGAAGAGCGCAACTTCAATTTGATGTTTAAAACTCACATGGGTCCTTTGGAGGATTCTGCGAGCGTGGTTTATCTGCGCCCGGAAACTGCGCAAGGTCACTTTGTGAATTTCCTGAATTGCCAACAGTCCTCTCGCTACAAAGTACCATTCGGTATTGCGGCGATTGGTAAGTCTTTCCGTAACGAAATCACTCCAGGGAACTTTATTTTCCGTACGCGTGAATTCGAACAAATGGAAATGCAATATTTCGTAAAACCAGGCACTGACGATAAATTCTTCGAAGAGTGGAAAGAGCGCCGTTTGGCTTTCTATTCCAAATTCGGAATCAAAAAAGAAAACTTGAAAGTTCACGTTCACGAAAAGCTGGCACACTATGCGCGCGCTGCTGTTGACGTTGAATACAAATTCCCAATGGGCTTCTCAGAGCTTGAAGGTATTCATAACCGTTCTGACTTTGACTTGACTCAACATATGAAGTTCTCCGGCAAGAATCTTGAGTACTTCGATGAAGCGAACAAAGAAAAATTCATCCCCTACGTGATTGAAACGGCTGTGGGTTGTGATCGTCTGTTCCTGGCGTTCATGTGTGATGCTTACCGTGAGGAAGTAACGACAGACGAGGCGGGCAAGGAAGACGTGCGCGTGGTGATGGGTCTTCACCCGGAAATCGCTCCGTACAAAGTTGCAATTTTGCCGCTTTCTAAAAAAGAGCCACTCACTGATATCGCGGATAAATTGCGTGATCAGTTGGCTGAAGATTTCGACGTGACATATGACGAAGCGGCTTCCATCGGTAAACGCTACCGTCGTCAGGACGAAATCGGCACACCATTCTGTGTGACTGTGGATTTTGATACCATCAACGATCAGGCGGTAACGGTTCGCCATCGCGACACGATGGTGCAGGAACGCATTCCTATGTCGCAGCTGAATGCCTACGTGGCTGCGAAGATCAAAAACTTCTAGTTCAAATAAAAAATGGCAGTTTCACAGACTGCCATTTTTTTATCTTTTTTTCAAAGTACACCCTAGGTCTCCGAAGATTGCCGGTTCAGGATGACTTTTTTTTCACTTTTTGATAGCTGAATCCCTGTTTATTGAAGGGATGTTTTTATGAAAAATCTGCTTATCGCGGTGCTTGTCATTTTCAGTCTGTCTCATGCATTTGCTGAGGAGTCCGATCTTCCAATCCCAGGTGGAGATGAATCAGGCACGATCGAACCTATGCCCCTTCCAGAGCCGCCACCACCGTCTGACGAGTGGCCTCAAGAACCTCAACCACTTCCGCCAGAACAAACCCCTGAAGAGCCCCCAGCTCAGCGTCCTCCTGTGCCGCCACCGCCGTCTTCTGGCCTTCCAGGCGCTGATACAGACGATAGAGTTTCAGTGGGTGATCGCGCCTTGGTTGTTACTGGTAGCATGTTCCTGACTGGTAACGTGGTTTCTGTTTCCCGTGATGGCAAACTTGTGACTTTGCGTTCGGACTACAACGGCAATATCAGCACTTACAAAGCCAAACAGGTTGGCGTATGGCTTCGTTGTTCCAGTAAGGGTTTATGTGCGGATGGAAAAGCGATGTACGAATCAGATCGCGGTCGTCAGTACAATCCGGTGACTGTGTTGGCGACGTACTCCAACGGTTGGTCATTGGTGAGTGAGGACTTCTCCGGTCGTAAATTTGTTTTGAAAAACAAAGAGCTTTTGAAATCAGAAGGCTGCAATGGTCGCACTGGTATTTGCCGTGGTCAAACGGTGTTGTCAGAGGCGATGGGAGCTGAGCCTTATTTTGAAGCGCAAGTTTTGGAAGTCTATGAGAGTGGCGTTTATTTGATCAGCACTTACAGTGGTGGCAAAACAATCCGTAAAAATGGTGACCTTGCAAAACAGGTGGGTTGCTACAAAAAACTTTGCACAGGTCAGCAGTTGTATTTTGGCAATATCATCCGTGTTTATGAGAATGGATTCTTTGTCATTCAAGATCCATACTCTGGTAACTTGACTCTGCGCCCTTACCGCGAGATTCGCTAAAAGGGCACTCGGACTTTCATGAAATGAGTGCTCTTAAGAAAGGGACTCGTTTCAATGAAAGCATCTTTGGTTTTGTTCTCTTTGTTATTCTTGTTGGTGCCGAATCTGCGCGCCGAAATGATCGATCTACCGCAGCCGGGGGATGAATTCCCTCAGCCGCTGCCGCCGGATCCTCCGGGTACTGGACCCGCACCTCAGCCACCACAACAACCTCCCCAGCAACCTGCACCAGATCCGGTGCCAGGGCGTATTTCTATTGGCGACCACGTGCTTTCCGGCCCTTACGTGGGTAAGCAATATTATTCCGGAACTGTCGTTCAGGTTTCGGGGGATCGTCGTATGATCACCGTGCGTGATGACCGCGATAAAAAGACCTATCAACGGGATGCACGTATGATTTCGAAAAGATTGAAATGCGGTGCCAACTCCATCTGCGAAGGAGATCGGGTGCGTGTGGGTCCGATGAGTGATTCGCGCTACTACTACGCCACAGTTTATGCGCCTTATGAGCGTGGTCTGTTTATTGTTCGCTATGATAATGACGGAAAGTACTACGTGCGTGATCAATCCAAAGTTCAGCGCGTGCAATAAAAAAAGGGAGCTTTAGGCTCCCTTTTTTTATTTTTAAAACAATCCTGCGCGAAATCCGGTGTAAACAGACCAATTGTTGTCCAGGTAGACATTGCCTGCCACCCAGCCGGCAGTCTTAACTTCGTATCCCAGGAAGTATTCGAAGCTGTCTTGAGGGCGCAGGGTGAATTCAATGGCGCCGTCCACCAAGGTGTCTGACTCGGTGGCGTCGAAACGTTGATCCTTGGGTTGAATCCATCCGGTGCCGGAGGCGGTCATGTGCAGGCTCTTGGCGATTTCTGCCATCACCCATTTCACGGTCAGGCCAGGGAAGTAGCGCTTATTGGTCATACCGTTATGAACAGTGACAAGCCATTTTGATTTATTAATATCCAAGAAGAAGTTCAAATCGACATTTCCACCAAAGGAAGTCAGGTAATGAGCCATGGTGAAATTGAATCTCCCCCAGCTGGTGCGGAAGTCCCTGATGCCCAGAAGGAATGGATTGATGAAATTCAAATAAGAGAGCTTGGATTGAAGTGAAAGGAAATCCTGCTCTTGTCCTGTCAGATCGGACCACTTGATGTAGCGTTTAAGGCCAACGCCCGAAGGATGGGGGCCACGGCTGGTATAAGGTTCATCCGGGCGGAACAGATCATAAACCCAAGCGGTGCAATCCAAACCGGTAAAGTCGCGGATTTTTACATTCGTGCCTTCTTCAGCCATTTCCTGATCAGTTTTCGTGTCAGCCTCAGTGCTCGCACAATCCAGCATGTAAGAGGCGATGTTCATCGCGTTTAGCCAAAGAATTGTTTCGTCTCTGGATCTGGCATCGCGGAAAAAATGTGATTCAGCAATTTTATTATTCTGGTAAACCTGAGCTTCCATTCCCGCAGAGCTTAAGCGAACCATGTCAGCGGGGCTTTCGGCTTTCAATTTTATCAGCGCTTCATCGGAAACATGATCGACAGCGACAACGTCTCCCCCTGATGGCCATGCGTTCATTTCGTTGAAGCTTGAAATTTGATGGCGAGTCAATACAGCGCGATGCCACTCCTCGTGGGCCCAGCCGGCGCCAATAGGGTAGGTCATCGTTGCGTAGTCATAGCCCGCCATCAGCAGGTATTTCCACCACAAGCCATTGTGTTCAGCGTTGTCGCCGCCAATCAGGCGATGCACCGTCTGCAGGTACCCGGTTGAAAGTGACATGGATTGACGCATGGAAAACCAATCGGGAGGATTGTCGTCTGAATTATTGAATGGATAGTCGTAAACAGGGATCTCAAACCAAACACCGTGATCGGTGTTTGCGGTCGCGGGCTGAGACAGAAAAGCAAGAAGGACCGTAACTAACAATTTCAGTTTCATAAACTTTACATCGCATTTTAATGGTTGAACAAACGAGATAAAGTTTTTAATGAGAAAGAGTGGGTGTCAATTTCAAAAAAAAAGGGAACCTTT